>PHBC01000003.1:199788-426720 GCA_002840505.1 Deltaproteobacteria bacterium HGW-Deltaproteobacteria-2
AACTGGAGCCCACGACCAGGATTGAACTGGTGACCTCATCCTTACCAAGGATGTGCTCTACCAACTGAGCTACGTGGGCAAAATTTATTATTATTTTTGCCCCTTTTTTATTGGAGCGGGAAACGGGATTCGAACCCGCGACCCTCAGCTTGGAAGGCTGACGCTCTAGCCACTGAGCTACTCCCGCCTGTTTCAACCTCAAATAATCCCTGGTGGTGGGGGGAGGATTTGAACCTCCGTAGGCTACGCCGGCAGATTTACAGTCTGCTCCCTTTGGCCACTCGGGAACCCCACCAGCTTATGTATAATCAAACTGGAGCTGGTGATGGGACTTGAACCCGCAACCTGCTGATTACAAATCAGCTGCTCTACCGATTGAGCTACACCAGCAAACCTTGTCGCAATTGCCTTTGATATCAAGTGCTTATGCTACGTAAGCACAAAAAAACACAACTACGCCCCTAAGCGAATCGCTGAATTTAATTTTTATAGATGTTTTTGTCAAGTAAATTTTTTAAAAATATTACAGATAAACATTGATTCTTAACTGACTGCACTGATGAAAATTTTTTTCCATTCTTTAATCTTCAATTATAAAAAACTTTTTCCCCCAATATTACTAACCAATACAACGTTGTTTTTACAATAACAATTCTGCTGCGCAGAATCAACGGGTAAATACTTTGTTAATACATTTAAGAATATAGTAATAGAATTATATCTCCTCTTCCGTTAATTACCCCCTATATTAATATCAGCAAGATAGATACTTTTATCCCTGACGGCAAGGTAATGGAATCTGTCAGATGAGTCAAAAACAATCCTGCCCATCGTAAGAATCATAATATTATCATAGACTTTATCTGCTTTTTCACCCACGACAACAAACTGTTTATTATCTGATTGAGCCACATAAGCCAAATATTTACTATCCGGACTGAAAACAAGAGACCTATTTCCTATATCATCAAATTGCTTTTCTTCTTTTCCATCTTTGACTACAAAACGTTTATTTTCAGATTGAGCACCATACGCAATATGATTACTGTCCGGGCTGAAAATTATAGATCCATTACCAATGGCATCAAATTTTTTTCCTTCTTTCCCATCAAAGACTACAAAGTACTCTTTTCCCGTTTGAGCTACATAAGCCAAACGTTTGCTGTTCGGACTGAAAACAAGGGTTGAGCCGATACCATCACGATATTCCCCCTCTTTCCCGTCAATAACAACGAAACGTTTTTTTTCTGATTCGGCGGCAAACATTATTCGTTTACTGTCCGGACTAAAAACAACCGTATTCCCAATAGCGTCATAATATTTTCCTTCCTGTCCATCGACGACCAGAAAACGCTTGCTCCCTTTTTGAGCAATAAAAGCTATCCTTTTACTGTCCGGGCTGAAAACAATAACAGTCCCGATAGCGTCGTAATTTTTCCCCTCTTTTCCGTCAACGACCAGAAAACGCTTGTTCCCTAATTGCGCCCAATATGCCACATGCTTGCTATCCGGACTGAAAACAAGAGTGGATCCTATAGAATCATACTTTTTCCCTTCTTCCCCGTCCACAACGATAAAATAATTATTCTCGGACTTAACGCCATAAGCCGTACGTTTACCGTCCGGACTAAAAACTAGAGATGTCCCGATTCCATCATACTTTTTACCTTCTGTTCCATCAATTACTGTAAAACCCTTACCACCAGTCCTAGCGCTGTAAAACAAACGTTGGCTGTCCGGACTGAAAACTAGAGTGGGTCCAATAGAGTCGTACTTTTTCCCATCTATACCATCTGCAACGACAAAAAATTTATTGTCCTTTTGTGCTCCATAAGCAACACGTTTGCTGTCCGGACTGAAAACAAGAGCATTCGCGATAGCATCATATTCTTTTCCTTTTTTCCCATCAACTACTACAAATCGCTTTCCTTCTTTCTCCGCTATATACGCAATGCGCTTACTGTCTGGACTTGCCAAAAAAAGCAACGGAGAGAACTCAATGTCAGCAATAATCTTTTCAGAATTCTTCCTGTCAGGATTTCTTTCTTTCGCAAAAGATACCCCTCCGGTAAAAATAAAGGAAACCGCTATAAATGAGCATATAATTTTTTTAAACATCTAATAAAATTTCCTCCCCAATTTACGGAAAACAATATTTAATTTATAAGTTAAATATAAAATCTCCTTTGGCAAATTTTTAATTGCAAACATAGCTTAGTAAGCTTCCATATTCAAGCCAATAAATACGAATTTCTGACAAACAAATAATTGCATTAAAAAATACTTGCTGGAACAAATATTACCTACCACTACTGCTCTTTACTTTCGACGGTAAATTGTAATTATACCAGACATAACTGCTCTTTTATGTTTTCTACTCGAAAAAATATTTTGACAATAATTATTTTTTGCACTAAAGTAATTAATATTTTTTATTGAAGGCTATAAGAACGATGTTGGACAATGCAAGAAATCAGGATTTAGCTATCAGCATTCTGCCTCTGCTTCTGAGGCTCGCCCTGTTGCGCCTTTTACTTAAGGCCGCCTGCCCATCGTTTTTAGGTCATCACTAGTATTATAAAAAACTGATTACCTAAAAGGCCGTGGGCAAAAATACCCACGGCCTTTTTTATTACAAATAATTACCTAAATTGGAGAGTTTTCTATGAAAAAGGATAAAAATCGCGTTTATATTTTCGATACAACATTAAGAGATGGCGAGCAATCACCCGGATGCAGCATGAACACTGAAGAAAAATTGATTCTCGCCCGGCATCTCGAAAGGCTGGGTGTGGACATAATCGAAGCTGGATTTCCTATTGCTTCCGAGGGAGATTTTGACGCGGTAAAACAGATAGCTAAGGAGATAAAAAAATCCCAAGTAGCCGGACTTGCGCGCGCCAACAAGATTGATATTGATCGCGCCTGGCAGGCAATAAAAGGCGCAGCTTATCCGCGTATTCATACTTTTATTTCATCTTCCGATATCCATTTAAAATATCAATTAAAAAAGAGCCGTGAACAGGTGCTTAAAGAAGCTGTAGCCGCTGTCAAACTTGCACGCTCCTATACTGAAAATGTAGAATTCTCGCCAATGGATGCTACTCGCTCGGATAAGGATTATCTCGTCGAAATGGTTTCCGCTGTCATTGACGCCGGGGCAGGCACTGTAAATATCCCTGATACTGTAGGTTACGCTATTCCGGAAGAATTCGGTAATCTTATCGCCTATCTGTTTGCTAACGTTAAAAATATGGGCGATACGATCATCGCCACTCATTGTCATAACGATTTAGGTCTGGCTGTAGCAAATTCACTGGCGGGAATCAGACAGGGAGCGCGTCAGGTGGAATGCACAATCAATGGCATTGGCGAACGGGCGGGTAACACGGCCATGGAAGAAGTTGTCATGGCTCTGCAAACGCGCAAAGATCTTTATGGACTTTTCACAAAAATCAATACCGACCAGATTTATAAGACATCACGCCTGCTGACTCAGATTACCGGCATATCGGTACAGCCCAATAAAGCCATAGTAGGAGCAAACGCCTTCGCGCATGAATCAGGCATCCATCAGGACGGATTGATCAAGGAAAAGATCACTTATGAGATTATGACACCGCAGTCCGTCGGCATCAGCGAGACACATATCGTTTTGGGCAAACATTCCGGGCGCAATGCCATCTCACACCATTTAAAAAAAATGGGTTACGTACTGAATGATGAGCAACTTAATAAAGTCGCGGCAAGAGTAAAAGACCTGGCTGATGTCAAGAAAGATATTTATGATGAAGATCTGGAAGCTATCCTTTCCGAAGAAATTTACCGTGGAGAAGATAAATACAATCTGGTTTATCTCAATGTGGTCAGCGGCAATGTGGCCATTCCTACGGCGACCATGGAAATGCAGGTAGGCAATGACGTTGTAAGGGAAGCGGGATTCGGCAATGGTCCGGTGGACGCGACATTCGCGGCAATACGCAACATCACTAAAACTAATTATCCACTGATGAAATATATTGTCAACGCGATAACCGGCGGATCGGACGCGCAGGGCGAGGTTACCGTTCAGCTCAAATACAATGATCATTCCGTTGTTGGACGAGGCGCGCATCCAGATGTTATCGTCGCTTCCGCCAAGGCCTATATCAACGCTCTGAACCGTCTGGATTTTTTAAAGAGCAGCAGTAAAAAGGTTAAAGTTGTTGAATAAACTATTGAAATAAGCTAAAGATCTTTTCACTTTTCACAAGGAGAACAAATTGTGGGCAACACTATTACTGAAAAAATATTAATGGCTCATACAAATCTGAAAAAAATATCAGCTGGCCAGTTGATTAATGCCAAAGTGGACATTGCTTTGGGCAACGATGTTACCGCTCCGATAGCAATAAATGAGTTTAAAAAATCGGGTGGCAAAAAAGTATTTAATAAAAACAAAATAGCTTTAGTGCTGGATCACTTCACACCGAACAAAGACATTAATTCCGCCCAGCAGTGCAAGGCGGTACGTGAATTTGCCCTCAAACAGAAGATAACTCATTTCTACGAAGGCGGAAATGTCGGAATTGAACACGCTTTATTGCCGGAACAGGGTATCGTTGGGCCGGGAGATTTGGTTGTCGGCGCGGACAGCCATACCTGCACCTATGGCGCTCTTGGAGCTTTTGCCACCGGAGTTGGCAGCACCGATCTGGCGGCGGCAATGCTTACCGGCGAATTGTGGTTTAAAGTGCCACAATCTATCAAATTCGTCATTTACGGAAAACTGCAAAAATGGGTCTCCGGCAAGGATTTGATTTTGCATATCATAGGTAGAATCGGCGTTGACGGAGCTTTGTATAAAGCAATGGAATTTACCGGGGAAACTATCGGCAAATTGCCGATGGCCGACAGATTTTCCATGGCTAACATGGCTATTGAAGCCGGCGCGAAAAACGGAATTTTTGCTCCCGATAAAATCACCTCGGGATATGTAAAGAAAAGAACAAAGCGTGATTATAAATTTTATTATTCCGATAACGATGCGGTTTATTCCGATACAATTGAAATAAACGCGGCAAAAATTGAGCCGCAGGTGGCTTTCCCTCATTTGCCTTCCAACGTAAAAGGGATAAGCAAAGCAGGCAGGGTGAAAATTGACCAATCGCTCATCGGCTCCTGCACCAACGGAAGGATAGAAGATTTGAGAATTGCCGCTAAGATTTTGAAAAACAGAAGAGCGTCATCGAACGTAAGATTGATTGTCGTTCCGGCAACTCCGGAAATTTACAGGCAGGCAATCAAGGAAGGTTTGATTGAAACCTTCATGAAAGCCAATGCCATAATCAGCCCTCCTTCCTGCGGAGCCTGTCTTGGTGGTCATCTGGGAATTTTGGCAGAAGGAGAGCGAGCTGTCGCTACTACAAACCGTAATTTTGTCGGCCGTATGGGTCATACAAAAAGCGAAGTTTATCTGGCCAGTCCCGCGGTCGCGGCGGCATCTGCCGTTTTAGGGAGAATTGCCTCCCCTGAAGAATTATAAAAAATGTACAAACCCCACTTAGCTTCGCTCGTGGGATAATTCGTCCGACAAATTTCAGTGCGCTACGCTTCTGAAATTTGGGACTCATTAGAGGATTCTTAATATGATATTCAAAGGAAGAGTTTGGAAATTCGGAGATAATATCGATACAGATGCTATTATTCCGGCACGTTATTTAACGACATCGGATCCTAAAGAACTTGCGGCTCACTGTATGGAAGATGCCGATCCCAATTTTGTCACCAAGATGAAAACAGGCGATATTATTCTGGGCGGAGAAAATTTTGGCTGCGGCTCTTCACGCGAACACGCGCCTATTTCGATAAAAGAGGCCGGCATTTCCTGCGTTGTCGCTAAAAGTTTCGCCCGCATTTTTTACCGCAACTCCTTTAATATGGGACTACCCATTTTCGAATCAAGTGAACTTGTGGAAGCGATTAACGAAGGAGAAGAAATAATTGTGGACAGTGCCAGAGGGACAATAACAGTCACAAGTTCAAACAAAATTTTTTCGATCAATTCCATTCCGCCTTTTATGGAAGAACTCATTGCCGATGGCGGCTTGATGAAACATATCGTCAAGAAAAGAGCCCAAAATGAAAAGAGATAATTATAAAATCGCCGTATTTTCCGGTGACGGCATAGGACCGGAAATAATGAAAGAGGCGTTAAAGATTCTAAAGATTATCTTCGATAAGAAAAAAATTGAACTGCAACTAGAGGAAGGACTTGTCGGCGGATGCGCCTATGATCATTTTGGAGTTCCCCTGCCGGAAGAGAGTCTTGCGCTTGCCCGGAAAAGTGACGCGGTTTTACTGGGAGCGGTGGGCGGCCCCCAATGGGAATCGCTTGATTACAGCGTGAGGCCGGAAAGAGCGCTTATGGGTTTGCGCAGGGAATTGGATATTTTTGCTAATCTACGACCGGTTGTTGTTTTTGACGAACTTCTGGACGCTTCACCACTCAAGAAAAATATCGTGCGGGGCATTGATATCATGATTATCCGCGAGTTAACCGGTGACGTTTATTTCGGCAAGCCGCGCGGGGTGAAAAAAGGAAAAGATGGAAAGCGCAGAGGCGTCAACACGATGGCTTACTCTGAAGATGAAATCCGCAGAATTGCGGTGCGCGCCTTTGAAATTGCCCGAACGCGCAAGAAGAATCTCCTTTCTGTAGATAAGGCTAATATTCTCGAGAGTACCGAGCTCTGGCGTGATGTGGTTACTGAAGTCGGTCAAAGTTATTCCGATATTACTTTGAAACATATGTATGTTGATAATTGCGCCTTGCAGCTTATCCGTAATCCTGCTCAGTTTGATGTCATTGTTACGACCAACTTATTTGGAGACATATTAAGCGATGAAGCCGCCATGCTGACCGGTTCCATAGGCATGCTGCCTTCAGCCAGTCTGGGTGATAAAACCGCTTTGTATGAACCAATTCATGGTTCAGCGCCTGATATAGCCGGAAAAAATATAGCCAATCCGCTGGCCACAATTCTGTCGGTGGCATTGATGCTGCGCTATTCCCTGTCTTTGCCGCGGGAAGCCGATTTGATCGAAGAAGCAGTTGGAAAAACATTAAAAGCAGGGTTCCGGACTCGGGATATTTATCAGAAGAACAAAAAATTAGTCGGCACTGAAGAAATGGGCGATGTTATAGCGAATAAATTGTGCAAACTTATAAATTAATAATCACCTTCTGAAACACCTATATTGTAAATATCTTCCCTGGGGATGAAAAATATGGAATCCGTTATTTTTTTTGAAAAAATATCAATTGATCCTCCCCGCGAAAAAATATATCAACGCCTGGGCTACAAAAAGAAAACCACCCAGATTTCGACAACCCGGCAGAAAGAAACCGACTATTTTATCAATGAAGCTTCCTCCCTTATTTCACTTAAGGGATCGTTACTGCGTCTGACCATTAATCATAACAACGGAAGGGGAATAAATTTGGCCGGAGATTTGGTCTTTACCAGTCAAAAGTTGTCTGCTTTTCTGCGTAATTGCCGGGAAGCCGTTCTCATGGGCACGACGGCAGGAAGCACCATCATGGAAGCAATCAAAGAAAAAACTCGTCAGGACGATTTAGGCGCCGCAGTCGTTTATGACGCCACAGCCAGTGAAATGACGGACTGCGCACTGGACTGGATTATGGAGTATATCAATAGGATTCTTCGCCGTGAAGGAAGAGGTCTTTTGCCGCGACGCTTTTCCGCAGGCTACGCTGATTTTGATCTGAAAAATCAAAAAACAATTTATGAAATACTGCAAATGGGGAAAATCGGAGTAACAATTACTCCCAATTTCATCCTTATTCCGGAAAAATCAGTCACCGCTATCAGCGGTATTTTCGGATAAAATAAAAATAAGGGTTACCGCTTCTTTTAAACCTACATTTCTTTAAAATCCGAGACCAAAATCTTTATAATTAAAGTATTAATAAGCAATGTCTTATCAAAAAAGAGAGTTATAAACGTTGATATTTTTATAATATTCCGATTAAGAGTTTCACATTTTTTCGAATATCATTTAACCAACTTGGCTGAATTGTTTTTTTCTTGACAATATGAACGATCTATTTTAATAGAACGAACATTCGTTTTAAATAAAAAAGTGGAGCATCGATCACATCAACAAAATGTTGCACAACAAAAATAATTATCCGGAGATGGTAAAATATGCCGAAAATAGTTGATCATGACAAATGCAGAGAAAAATTGCTGACAAAGTGCTTTGAGCTTTTTAGCCGAAAGGGATACGACAATGTCACGATAAAAGAAATCATTAAAGAATTAAATATTTCCACAGGCATGCTCTATCATTACTTCCCCTCAAAGAAAATTCTGTTTGAATCTCTGTTCAAGTATAAACGCGTAAACGACATAGAAGAATTGTCACAAGAAATTGGTAACGCGGACCAAAATAAAATTATCGAAATGTACATGAATCGCTGGGTTCAAAATAAAAAAACTTATCAGGACCTCGAGATGCTTGCCATAGATTTCTTCAGGAGCAACAAGTGCGAACCCAACCAGGACGTTTTCATCCAGTTTTCCAACTTCTATAGTAGTACCATCAGTTCCAACTTTGGGATTCCTCCCCAAATAGGACAGTTTATTCTAATTTATCTCTTGGGACTTTATTATCACACTTCACTGGCACCTGCTCCGGTGAATTTCGAAGAGCAACTGGCACTTCTTAAAAAATTCGTCATTGATTGTAGCACTAAGCCGCAAAAAAAAACTCGAAAAAAACGAAGCACTGTTTAACATTATTTTAAATAATATTTATGTTTCAAAATTTATAATGGAAAGGAGATATCAAATTGAACATTTCCAAAATAATTAAACCGCTGACAAAAGGATACCTGCCACCACTGGGCGAATTCCCCGAACCTCTTTTGGATTTTGCTGCCAATGTTTCTAAATTCCGTGGACATTTTCAAAAACTGACGTCCATAGAACGTGTATTAACGGCAATGCGCCACAAAGAACCTGACCGGGTTCCTGTCGCCACACTGGTATGCGCCGGTGGTAGACAAGTATCTGGTATCTCCTTTCCGGAATATGCTTTAATTGCCGAAAAAGCAGCGCAATCATTTTTGGATGGCCTTGATTTCGCAGGGGGGGATGTGGTGGTTCTTTTACTGGATCTTTCGGTGGAAGCATCGGATCTCGGACAGAAGCTGGAATATCCGGAAAATTCAACACCACGACCGGATTTCAATAATCACATTATTAAAGATGTATCTGATTATGAACGTATTAAAACCGTAAAAATAAAAGATGCTCCTCGCATGAGTGAATACGTTAGCTTGTGTCAGAAGGTAGTGGAAAGAGTCGGTTTTCGAAGCATTGTCTCGGGTTTTATTTACGGACCGTTGGGTGTTTTGGCCATGATGCGCGGAGCCGAAAATATGTTTAAAGATTGTGTACTGTATCCAAATCAGGTCAAAAAAGCCTGTGAGACCATTACAGAAGTACTAATTGATTTTGCAGATGCTCAGTGCAAAACTGGTGTGTCGGCAGTCGCCATTGATACGCTCTTTGCTTCAAGAAATGGATTGTCGAAAAAATTATGGGAAGAAATTGAAGGTCCATTTAGTCGTGAAATCTCCCGAAAAGTCAAAGAGCACGGATTGCTTGTCGGGATTCACAACTGTGGTCACGACATTTATTTTGACGCTCAAATTAAATTTATGGAACCGGAATTTATTAGTTTTGCTCATCTTCCGGATGATTGCCGTACTCAAAAGGAAATGAAACATCGCTATGGCGGTCAGATAACCCTTGTAGGATATGTACCTACCCCGCTTCTTGTGCATGGTACGCCAAAACAAGTAATGGAGGAATGCTGGCGTCAGATTGATGACCTGGCACCTGGCGGAGGATATATCCTTGCACCTGGGTGCGAGTACCCTCCAAACATCCCCTTGACCAATGCAATTGCGCTGGTAAATGCGGCTGAAAAATATGGCAAAAAGTAAATAATACTAATAAATGCAATAATATGGGAGGATAGCATGATTAGCGAAAACAATATTTTACAAAAACTAGAGGAAAGCGTTTCCTCAAAGGATATAGAAAGTGTCAGCAAAGCAGTCAGTCTGATTGATATGCAAAGCTGTTCACCGACTGATATTGTAAATGCTCTTTCGAGAGGAATTGAAAAATCTCGCGAGTATTTTAAAAATGGAATCTTTTCGATTCCTGATTTGCTCGTTGCCATTGATGCTTATCGTCAGGGCATCAGCTATCTAAAAGAAATTTCGCCCAAATTCATGAGCCAGAAAACAGAAGATGAGAAACCCCGGGTTGTTATCGGTGTAGTAGAAGGTGACGTCCATGATATGGGGAAAAATATTGTTGCCGCAGTTTTAGAAGCCTGTGGTTATCAAGTATATGATTTAGGCCGTAACGTTCCTAATGCTGCCTTTCTGGAAGCAATAAGAACAACAAACGCTGATATTTTAGCATTATCAGCTATGATGTCAACACCACTTGCCAATATGAGGGTGCTCATTGAAATGGCAAGAACAATGTTTCCTCGCACGGCAATTATTGTAGGTGGGGCTCCGTTTGATGCCGATCTTGCCCGTAGGATGGGAGCTGATGGTTATGCGGAAAACGCGATCACTGTGCCTGATGAAACTAAGAAACTTTTAATTACTTTTTCTTCAGATAAAAAGTTGATTAAATAATATCAACTGAGTTTTTCTGTCATGAAAATACATAGGCAATAGTGTCTTTATGGAATATGAAAACATCAAAGTTGTTAATCTGGAAATTAAAAGTAACCCGGAAATTTTATTGCCGCAGATACTTAATCGAATCGGGTATTCGCCAGAAACGATGTCCGAATCGATACGCAAAAGAATTAACAAATTAATCGCAACGGGATGGGGAATAATCCATGTTGATTTTGTTGAACGAATAGCCAAAATTACCAATGGGGGAACAGGTGGCATAACCGGAAAAGGAATTCGAATTGACAGCAGCAAATGGTCAGCGCTCCTCAATCACATGAACTCGCCAGAACTATTATGTTGCTTTGTCCTTACCTTGGGTGAATCGTTAGATAGACTTATTGAAGAAAAGAAAAAAGATTCATTATTTGATGCATACGTGCTGGATGCTTTAGGTTCCCTGATAGCCGAGCAGGCAGCTGATCAGATGGAAATATCTATCTCCAAACATTTAAGTGTAAAAAATTATGAGTGTTCGCATCGGTTTAGTCCGGGATACTGCGACTGGGAACTTGCTGCCGGTCAAATCGCTATTTTTCAATTCCTGCAACCAGAAACGATAGGTGTAAAAAGCATGCCTTCGGGAGTGATAATTCCCGAAAAATCGATATCTGCCGTAATGATTGGAGCAAAGAGAGTAACAACGAAATCCCCCTGCTTGTTTTGTAAAGATCAGCATTGCAAATACAGGCGAACAGATTAATTCTTTTTAAAAACGTGCCGTACTGAGTAAATATACAGAATTCTCAGGAACAAATAAATCTTTTGCCATTATTTTGACACACGAATAGTTATATATTTTACTTATAAAAAAGCTCTCAAAGGTTAATATTTCTTTTGACATCCAGAGCCGAAATATTTATATTTAAATCATAAGTAAATCACCCCTTATCAAAACAGTACAGTCAGAAAGATAAAAAAATAAATGGCAGAAATTTGATATTTCAAATATTTCTTCCAGGTTTTTTCAAAGGCCAAACTTATGGGGGAAAAATCTTCACTAAAAATCGGCAATCCTCAATCACTCAGGGCGTTAATGGTTGATGATTCGGAAAATGATGTATTGCTTATAATTAGTGAGCTCAAGAAAGGCGGATACAATCCTTTTTATGAAAGGGTGGAAACCGTCACTGCAATGAAAAACTCCCTCCAAGAGAAGCAATGGGACATCATCCTTTGTGATTATAAAATGCCTAAATTCGATGCTCCGTCAGCCATTGCCCTTTTAAAGAAAACAAATATAGACATTCCTCTTATCATTATATCCGGAACTATCGGCGAAGAAACAGCTGTAGAGTGCATGCGATTAGGTGCACAGGATTATATAATGAAGGGGGACCTATCCCGTCTTTGCCCAGCCATAGCCAGAGAATTAGAAGAAGTAAAAGTTAGAAACAAGCAAAAACGGGCGGAGGAAAAGTTAAAGGAGAGCGAAAAAAAATACAGGCTTATTACTGAAAAAATGACTGACATTGTGTGGATTTTGGACATGAATTTGCGGACAATCTACGTCACGCCCTCCGTACAAAAAGTGCTTGGCTTTACACAAGAAGAACGAATGAGTCAAACCGTTGAGCAACAACTTACGCCGGATTCACTGTCTATTGCATTGGAAACCATGGCTAAAGAACTAGCCCTTGAAGAACGTGGACAACGAGACGATGAAGGAATTGTAACTCTTGAATTAGAATATTATCATAAGGACGGATCGACTCGCTGGATTGAAACAATCATGAACGGACTTCGCAATGACCAAGGCGTTTTAGACAAAATTCATGGTGTATCCAGAGATGTAACCAAACGCAAGAAGGTCGAGATCCAAAGAGAAGCCGCTCTTGAGGCACTGCGGAAAAGTGAAGAATTATATACAAAATTGGTAAATGCCATCCCCGATATTATTGTTCAAACCGATCTGAAAGGCAATATTGTCTTTATAAACGATTACGCCCTCCAGATCAGCGGTTACAGTAGAGAAGAATTAGAAGGCCATAATTTGTTTTTATTCATTGCTCCGGAAGACCATGAGTATGTAATGAAAAATCTATTATTCTTGTTTGATGGCAGACAGGGATTCAGGGAATATCATCTGATAGCAAAAGACGGAAGGAAATTGCCCTTCGAAGTCAATGGAGATATCTTGCGCAATAAAGACGGGACACCTTTTGGAATCGTGAATTTGTGCAGAGATATCACTGAACGCAAGCTGACGGAAAAAAAACTGTTGGAGAATGAAGAACGTTTGCGAGCCATAACCGGAAATCTGCCGGGAATAATTTTTCAATTTTATGCAAAAGACAATGGCGAGTATGGAATGAACTACGTCAGTGAACGGCAGACAGCGTTTCTTGATACAATGGAAAACATAGACGATTTATTTCCTTATTTCATTTCCCAAATCCACGAAGATGACAAAGAAAGATTTCTTGATTCCATTAAAAATGCAGTAGAGAAAGCCGCCCCCTGGAATTTCGAAGGCCGGGTTACCATACGAACGGGTGAAACGATCTGGTTTCAGGGACTGGCCACTCCGACGCGTCACGAAGATCAACTGGTTTTTAACGGAATTATATTAAACATTAAGGAACGCAAACTGGCAGAAGAAAAATCACGCCTCTCTGAAGAAAAATTTTATAAAATATTTATGACAGCTCCGGACTGCATAACCATCTCCCGTCTGAAAGATGGTCTTATTATTGACGTAAACAAGGGATTTGAAGACATATTGGGATGGAAACGTGAAAGCGTAATCGGATTAAAGGCCACAGACCCGCCTCATAATCTCTGGGTTGATGCATCGGAGCGGGAGTTTATGGTGGCAGAAATTAAAGGCGGAAGAAATATTCTGCATCGTGAATTTGAATTCAGGCGAAGAGATGGTTCTGCAGGAACAGGTATATATTCAGCCCGTCCTATAAACATTGCCGGCGAGGAATGTCTTATTTTCATTCTGCAGGATATAACCGAACACAAACACATGGATGCGGAACTGCGGCGCACCCTTGATAGTCTCAGAAAAGCTTTTGGTGTCACGATGAAGGTTATGGTGTCCGCAGTAGAGATGAGAGATCCATATACGGCCGGTCATCAGTTAAAGACAGCAGATATTGCCAGGGCTATTGCAACAGAAATGGGATTATCTCAGGAGCAAATTGATGGAATTCGAATAGTCGGCACTATCCATGACATCGGGAAATTATCCATACCGGCAGAGATATTGTCCAAGCCGACCAAACTGACAGAATTAGAGTTTTCCTTGATTAAAGAACACTCTCATAGTGGCTATGAAATGTTGAAGGACGTGGAATCTCCTTGGCCGCTAGCGGAAATAGTCTACCAACATCACGAGCGAATGGATGGCACCGGTTACCCCAGAAATCTGAAAGGTGATGAAATTCTCATAGAAGCCCGCATTCTGGCTGTTGCGGATGTTGTGGAAGCCATGGCATCACACCGTCCATATCGCGCATCATTGGGAATTGAAGCTGCTCTTAAAGAAATTGAGAAAAATAAAGGAACCCTCTATGATATTGATGTAGCCGATGCCTGTCTGAGGCTCTTTAGTGAAAATAAATACCGGTTTTCATGAACTAAAAAGACTTAGTAAATAGAAAATACACAAAATCGTATAAATCTTTATTCTGGCTGTTTATTCCAAAAAAAATCACACTTATTGCCACAAAAATGATATAAGAGCGCGGTGTTCTAATAATTATAGATTTCAGGGAGAATCTTGTGGCTGAAGCTGTCAAAATTAAAAATCTTTTAACAAAAAAGACTGTCATTCTGGATGGTGCCATGGGCACCGAGCTGCAAAAAAAAGGAATGCCCGGTGGTGTTTGTCCGGAATACTGGTGCCTGAAAAATCCTCAAATTATGGGGGATTTATACCTCGCTTATCAAAAGGCGGGCTCGCAAGTAGTCTATACCTGCACTTTCGGCGCCAATCGTTTCAAGCTGAAACAATACGGCATTAAAGAAAACTCTTACCAGATAAACTATGAACTGGCGCGATTGGCAAAACAGGCCTGCGATAAGAAAACTCTGGTTGCCGGCGACATCGGTCCTACAGGTTTATTTATAGAACCTTTCGGTCCGCTTGCTTTTGAAGAAGCAGTAGATACCTTTAAAGAGCAGGCAAGGGGTCTGATCGATGGCGGTTGCGATTTAATTGTCATTGAAACCATGATCGATATTCAGGAAGCGCGCGCTGCATTACTTGCCGTCAAAGAAATTAAAAATATTTTTACAATAGTTTCCATGACCTATGAAAAAGACGGTCATACACTGGGCGGTACCGATCCCGTAACAGCACTTATCACCTTACAGAGCCTTGGTGCTGATGCCGTGGGCTGCAATTGCTCCACCGGCCCTGAAAAAATGGTGGAATTTATTGCAGCTATGAAACCATACGCTACCGTGCCGCTTTTAGCAAAACCAAATGCCGGAATGCCGCGCCTCGAAAGCGGAAAAACTATTTTTGAAATGGATGCGAAAACGTTCGCGTCTTTCGGGCGCGATCTTGCCAAAGCGGGAGCCAATATGCTGGGCGGCTGCTGCGGTACGACACCGGAACATATCCGGGAACTGGCCAAAGCAACCGCGAAAATCAAGCCATGCCGACCACGAAGAAAATCAATCAGCGCTTTGAGTTCAGCACGTGGTTTTGTACATTTGGCTGAAAATCAGCCTCTCTTTATAGCAGGTGAAAGAATAAATCCCACCGGCAAGAAAGCCCTTCAGCAGGAACTTATCGAAGGGAAAATGTCCATTATCCGCCAGATGGCGTTGGATCAGGAAAATCAGGGCGCAAATTTGCTGGATGTTAATGTCGGCCAGCCCGGTATTGATGAAGTAAAAACAATCAAAGAAGTAATTTCTCTTTTGTCCACAACCACCAGACTGCCGCTGGTTATTGATTCTTCCAATGTAAAAACAATTGAAGCAGCGTTGCGGATTTATCCGGGTCGAATACTGATTAATTCCATTTCCGGCGAAAAAGAAAAAATAACCAAGCTTCTGCCTTTAGCGGCTAAATACGGAGCTATGTTCATTTTGTTGCCACTGACCGGCGGCGAAGTACCGCAAACGGCGCAAAAACGGCAGACAATTATAAAAAATATTTTTCAAAAGGCGAAAAATTTCGGCTTTACCAAAGATGATTTCATTGTTGATTGTCTGGTCATGGCTGTTGCCTCCAATCCTGATGCCGCGAACGAAACACTCAAAACTCTGCATTGGTGTACACATACTTTTAAAAGTAAAACCAATTTAGGTCTTTCCAATGTTTCCTTCGGTATGCCTGGACGCCCGTGGCTAAACGCCACTTTTCTGGCAATGGCACAATTTAACGGCTTAACTATGGCTATTGCCAATCCAGCCAGTTCTGAAATTATGAATGTTAAAAAAGCAGGAGATGTTCTCCTCGCCAGAGATAAAGACGCTTTACGTTTTATTGAACATTTTTCCGCACAAGCCAATGTTAGTGCCGCAACTGCCGCGGGAAAAGTTCTTACGCCGCAGGAAAAGATCGCTAACGCGATAATTAACGGCGACAGAGATAATATTCTGTCTTTAATAGAGACAGCGCTTTCCGCCGGCAGTTTGGCTCAGGACCTAGTGGATAATATTATGATTCCTTCCATTGTTCAGGTGGGCGATTTATACGAAAGAAAACTTTTCTTTTTGCCACAGTTGATGGCCGCTGCAGAAACAATGAAAAAGGCGCTTGGTTATCTCGAGCCACAATTGAAGAAAGATTCCACCGAACACAAAGGAAAAATATTACTGGCAACCGTTAAGGGCGATATTCATGATATAGGTAAAAATATAGTCGCTCTTCTTTTGAGAAATTATGGCTACTATGTTATTGATTTGGGTAAAGACGTTTCCGTGGAAGATATTATAGAAACTACCCAAAAAGAAAAACCTGATATTATCGGCCTCTCCGCGTTAATGACCACAACAATGGTAAATATGAAAGACGTGATAACGCTGGCGCGAGCGCAGGGGATCCAGAAGCCTTTTATGGTGGGCGGAGCTGTGCTTACCGAAAGTTATGCGAAATCAATTGGAGCCCATTTCGCTAAAGACGGTGTGGAAGCCGTTAAAGTAGCGGGTAAATTGATTAAAAAATAAATTTTTTTATCAGATGAAAATTATTAAACAGACAAATAAAATATATAAAATCTCACCTGCTCTGTGTTTCTCTCTGCTGATTCATTTTGCCGCCGCAGCTTTTCTGTTTCTCGGTTTATCAAACAACGTGCCTGTGCAAAAATTAAAAGGATTAAATCTGGTCTGGGTTTCTCTGGATAATGCAAACAAACTCAACAGATTTGAGCTTCAAAGTGATCGTGCCGTACAATCATCTACTGCCACAGAAAAAATAGCTGAAGAAGAGATAAACAATGAAACACTTCTCACCAAAACAAAAACAACTCAAATAACCACAACAACGCCAGCGAGAGAACGGGCGAATATTACGGCGTTGGCAAAACCGGGCACGTTCACTGCAACCAGAGAACAGACCAATGATAAAGACGATTATAGCGTGAATAAAACCGTAGTAAAAAAATCTAATTTAGACACGACGATAGCCTATCCTTTATATAAAGAAAACTCACCGCCTGTTTATCCGGCCATAGCGCGCGTTCGCGGTTATGAGGGCGTTGTTCTGGTATCCGCGGAAGTTTTGCCGGACGGCCGTGTAGGGAGTATGAAAATCAGGAAATCGTCCGGATACGCCATTCTGGATCAATCAGCAATCGAAGCGGTAAGACCATGGAAATTCGAACCGGCAAAAAAATATGGCAGTCCCCTTACAGTTTGGGTTGATCTGCCCATAAAATTCATTCTGCATAGTGAAAATTCCCAATCATAAATTTGGTTCAAGGGGAGGAAAATGACCATTGACAAGATGAAAGAAAGACTGGGCGAAATAATTATCGAGCGGTCTTTTAAATACAGCGAAGATCCGCCTTTCACACTCGCGTCCGGGAAGAAAAGCAATTATTACTTCAATTGTAAACCGACCACACTTGATCCAGAAGGCATGAATCTTATCGGCGCTATTGTTTTTGATATGCTCAAAGATACCGATATTACCGCTGCAGGCGGACTGACTCTGGGCGCCGACCCGATAGCCAACGCGCTTTCTGTCATATCGTATCAAAAAGGAAAACCGATAAAATCCTTTATTGTCCGCAAAGACATTAAAGATCATGGAACTAAAAGCGCCATTGAAGGTAACGTATGTTCAGGAGAAAAAGTCGCCATAATAGATGATGTAATTACAACTGGCGCCTCCACCATTACCGCTATAGAACAGGCGCGTAAAGAAGGCCTGAAAGTCGAAATGGTCATTACGCTTATTGACCGACAAGAAGGAGGCAAAGAAAATATCCTTCAACACGTTGATAATATAAAATCCGTCCTGAGTAGAACCGAAGTAATGAACCTCCGCGCGAAGCATATCAACGTCAAGGATATTAAATGAAAAAAGTTTTTATTTTTTTTCTGTGCATAGGCCTGTCTTTTTTTTCGGCCTGGGATTCCGGAGCCAATCTTTTAATTATTCCCGTAACTAATTTTAATTCGTCGGATATATCCAGCGTATTACCTGCGGGATGGAGTTTGGATAAAAAAACAGGCAAACCTCTTATGAGAATAAAAAAAGAGGATAACGCGTTTTACCTTAATATGATTTCTTCCGGCGATTCATCTTTCGGTGTGCGCAAAGAATTCAAGGTGGATGTTAAAAAATTCCCAATATTGTGTTGGCGCTGGAAAGTACACAAATTGCCCCGGAGTGGAGACGTCCGCAAGGCATCCACTGATGATCAGGCCGTGCAAGTTTTAGTCGCATTTAAAGCAACCGGATTCCCGGCAATGACCCATACGCCGGTAATCGGCTATATCTGGGATTGCGAAGCTCCCAAAGGATGGAGCGGTCGCAGCCCGCAGTTTGGCGGTGATAAATTAAGGTATATTGTTTTAAGAAACAGAACTGATCAAACCGGTCAGTGGTACACGGAACGGCGCAATTTATATAAGGATTATAAAAAGCTCTTCGGTGATATTAAAGGAGGCGAGCCACAGGGATTAACAACCGGACTGCAGATTCATATTAACTCCCAGCACACAAAAAGTCCGGCCGAAAGCGAAATCGGCGAAATATATTTCAGCGACGCCCCCTCTGATATCGCCTTGGCTGAATCCGTAAGAGAAGTAAAGCAGACGCAGGATGCGAAGATTTCCGCCGTAAAGCCACCTCCTCCTCCCAGAATTTCCGCTGTTAAAAAACAGCCTTCAGCCGATTGTCTCAGTATAAGCATCGAATTTAATTCCGACTCGGCTGATGTTGGTGATAGTTATAATGATGAAATGCAGGATATCGTTGAATATCTAATTAAGAATCCAAAGGCCATACTTACAATAATTGGTCATACGGACAACACCGGCACAACTCAGCAAAATCTTATTCTATCAAAAAAGCGCGCCGAAAGCGTAAAGGATTATCTTGTGGATAATTTTAACATTGACCAACAACGTCTAAAAACACAGGGAGTCGGTTCCGCCAAACCTGTGGCAGATAATGATACTGAAGAAGGCCGTAAAAATAACAGACGTGTTACGATTAATGACTGCCCTTGACCGATCATTGACAGATTGTCTTTATTGTTTTATATTTCAACATAATTAATGGTTCTTCTTTTGTAAATATGCATTGGATAAACATATGAAAAATAAAATACATTATTTAATCTTTTTAATCTTATTTCTTTTGGCCGGATGTAATGCCGCTATAAACATGAACGGCAAGATTGTCGGTGTTAATTCCGGAAGATTCCTATACCAGAACGGCAATCTTATCAGCAATTACCACGCTAATATTGATTTAGTGTGGAAGGCCTGTGAAAAATCAGTAACTGAATTAAAGGCTGTGAATATTCAAAAAGAACGTAAAATTTCCACTGGTATGATTAAAGCTAAAATCCAAGATGAAAAAATAACCATAAAAGTAGAATATCTGGAAAGAAACTTGACCTCTGTCTCCGTATTTGTGGGAATGGTCGGCAATAACATGGCTTCCCGCCTTATCCATGACAAGATAATCGGCAACATAGCGGAACACTAATCTATAAATTCATGACAGAAAACCCCAGAGACGAAAGCAAAGGATCTATTCGCGTATTTGCGTGGGCTTCTTTTTTAAATGATTTGGGCTCGGATATGATTTATCCTGTTTGGCCTTTGTTTGTAACTTCTGTTATGGGCGCAAACATGGCCATGCTGGGATTAATTGACGGTTTGGGCGAAGCTTTTGTTTCCATCTCCAAAGCTATATCCGGATATATTTCCGACAGAATCAGAAAAAGAAAATTTTTTATCTGGTCCGGTTATATTTTGGGCTCAGTATCGAGGTTTGGTTACGCGCTCGCTCCCGTGTGGCAATGGCTGATTCCCCTGAAAATATTAGATCGTTCCGGGAAAATACGTTCCGCTCCTCGTGACGCGCTAGTTGCAGATATTTCCAATGATCAAAACCGCGGCGGCAATTTCGGCTTAATGAAAGCCATGGATAATTTAGGAGCGGTTTGCGGTATTGTTGTCTGCCTTCTGCTTTTTGAACATATCGGTTTTACCAATCTCTTTCTCATTGCAGCCCTGCCCTCTCTTATCAGCGCGTTTCTTATCTACAAATACATAAAAGAAGTCAAAACTTCAGATAAAAAACTATTTGCAGCCTTTACTCTGAAAGATTTGGATTTCAACTTTAAACTATTTCTTGTTCTGAACTCCATTTTTACATTGGGAGCATTTAGCTACTCTTTTCTGCTTATTTTTGCCGGTAAAAGTGGCTTTAAAGCAACTTATCTGCCCGTCTTCTATCTTATAATTACCGTAACGGCGGCGATTTTTTCTCTGCCTATGGGGAAACTATCGGACAAAATAGGAAGAAAAAAACTGATGTATTTAGCTTTTATTTTGTGGGCGGCAATTTGCAGTGGTTTTATTTTATCGACCAACGCTATCGTTGTTGTCGCCGTTTTTGTGCTTTACGGTTTGCATAAGGCGGCGCTGGAAACCGTGCAAAAAACTTATACCTCGGAACTTTGTCCCGATTGTTTCCGGGCAACCGGTTTGGGAGTATTTCAAATGGCGATTGGCATTTGCGCTCTGCCGGCGTCATTGATTGCCGGTTTTCTCTGGGAGAAGATTAATATGCAGGCACCTTTTTACTTATCTCTTACTTTGGCTCTCGCGGCCTGTTTTATGCTTTTCTTTGTAAAAGAAAGTAATTGTAAAGAAATATAAAATAAGCGCTTAATTATTTTTTAACCAGCAGCAAACCTTTAAGATAGCGGCCTTCCGGATGTCCCAACAAAACCGGGTGATCCGGTCCCGCTTCCAATCTGGCCAATAGTTGCAGATCCGTTCCGGCATCCCGCGCCGCTCCCAGAACAATCTTATAAAAAAGATCTTCTTCAATAAAATTGGAGCAAGAAAAAGTAGCTAAAATACCGCCCGTTGTAAGATGCTTGATCGCCTGCATGTTAATTTCTTTATAGCCTCGCGTGGCTTTAGCTACATCTCTTTTATTTTTGGCAAATGCCGGAGGATCAAGAATAATCATATTGAAGTTTTCCTGCGTATTGCGCAAATAAATAAAAACATCAGCCTCTATTACCGGATGGTTTTCAGGGGAAAACCAGTTGAGATGTAAATTCTTTCTGGCGGCGATACAGGCCGGTTTGGATATATCAAGAGAAACGACCCGTTTTGCTCCGCCTTCAGCGCAATAAACAGAAAAAGCCGCCGTGTAACAAAAACAATTCAACACATTCATTTCGAGACTCAAAGCTCCCAACTTTTCTCTGTTGACTCGCTGGTCAAGGAAAAATCCTGTTTTTTGGCCGGAAACAACATCAACTTCAAACTTCAGGCCGTTTTCCATTATCTCCACAGAATCGTTTTTATTTTCTCCGAATATAACACCATTCCTGCTTTCCAGCCCTTCCAACACGCGGGACCGGCTGTCGCTTTGTTCATAAATCCGTATTGGTTTTAACTGGGAAAGAAGAGCGTTCAAAACGTGATTTTTCTGTTTTTCCATTCCGGCTGTAGCGATAGAAAGAACCAATGTTGAATTATAAACATCGACAATTAGTCCGGGGAATCCATCACCTTCGGCATTAATCAGACGATAAGCGTTTGTATGCTCGCCAATAATTTTTTGCCTTAATTTGTATGCGGCATGGAGACGTGACTGCCAGAAATATTGAGAAATATTTTCTTCACATTTATTGGTTAATAAACGAAAGGCAATATCGGTCAATGGATTATAAAATCCCAGCGCCAGATGGTTACCCGCTGAATCTTTAGCCAAGACAATATCGCCCGCGGCCGGGTTTCCATTAATCGCGGCAATCGCGCCGGAAAATATCCAGGGATGACCGCGCAGCAAAGACACTTCCCGCCCCTTTTTCAGAATTATTTCCGGATACATTATCGTTGACATGGTGTCTAAATATCTTTTCCCGCTTGAAATTGCAAGACACTTTATATTATAAAACACTCGCCGTGAGCATTCGAATACCAAAAAGTTAAAGGAGTGTAAAAAATGTACGCAGTAATAATGGCCGGTGGACGGGGTACAAGATTCTGGCCCCGCAGCAGAGAGAAAAAGCCTAAACATTTATTGGATATAATAAGCGAAAAAACTATTATTCAGGAAACCATGGACCGGATCAAACCGCTAATCACTCCTGACAATATTTTGGTAGTAACTGGAAAAAAACACGCCCGCGCTCTGATTAAACAGCTTCCAGAAATCCCCCTTAAAAATATAATAATCGAACCGGAAGGGAAAAACACAGCCGCCTGTATTGGACTCGCTGCCTTGCATATTCAAAAAAGAATACCCGATGAAATTATGGTAGTCCTGCCTTCCGATCACGCCATCGCCGATGAGCAGGAATTTAACGCCGTCATCGGCGCAGCAGCAAAAGTTGCCGCGCGGGAAGAAGGACTGGTAACAATAGGCATCAAACCTTCCAGCGTTCAAACAGGATTCGGCTATATTGAACAAGCGGATTCATTTCAGACGATAGATGGTAAAGAAGTTTTTCGTGTGAAATCCATTCGCGAAAAACCTGATTTCCAGCAGGCGCAAACATATATTCAAAACGGGAATTTTTACTGGAACAGCGGTATGTTTATCTGGAAGGCTTCGACCATATTAAAAGAAATCAGACGCTGGCTACCCGATTTATACGCAGGACTGATGAAGATTGATGAAGCGCTCGGCTTGCCTGACGAAGCGTTAATCGTGCCTCGTGTTTACAAGAAGCTTAAATCCATTTCGATTGACTACGGTGTCATGGAAAAAGCCGATAACGTTTTCGTGCTGCGAGGAGATTTCGGCTGGAGTGATGTAGGAAGCTGGGACGCACTTTGGGAAATATCGGTAAAAGACCCTAAAGGAAATGTTTTGGCCGGCAAAGGCAATGTTATCTATGAAGATACTGAAGGCTCTCTTGTTTACAGTCCGCAAAAGCTTGTCGCCCTCGTTGGAATAAAAGATTTAATAATAGTTGAAACAAAAGACGCTTTACTTATTTGTAAAAAAGGTTGCTCGCAAAATGTGAAAAAAGTAGTCGACGCACTGGAAGAAAAAAAGTTAAAAAAATACTTATAATACCAATTGATACCATTTCGATTTCAAAGGATAACGCGGCGGCAAGGAGGAGGATCCGCAGGCGTATTACTAATACGCTGAGGCAGCTGATCCCGATAAATCGGGACCAACAAAGTTAGCCAAAGAAAGCGAATTGGTATGGTATCATTTCAAGTATACCGGCCCCCCCGTGACAAAAAATTTTCCTTTTTTGAGCTCATCGATAATCATGTTCAGGGTAGTTTTTTCATCATCAAAGGTAATGATCAATAGATCATTTTCCTTGTTTTCGTGTTTTTTCACGCCATCAATTTGTTTCAGGATGGAACTCATCCTGGCTTTGGTGTTTCAAGCGGAGCACCCGGGTATGTTTAATTGCACAACTCTTTCCTTAGCCAGAGCAACACTACCAAAACACACTAATAAAATGCATGTTAAAAATACACCTAATATTCTTTTCATTTTTCACCCCATGCTTGTTTCTATTTTTTTATAATAACTCCAAACAACTCCCATAATCAAATAGAATTTACATTTGACAGACAAAAATAAATTTGTGATAGAAAGAAAAAATTATTTCAAAGTAAACAGTAAATAACTATGCCCATTATTTCAAGCGCACCTCTTATTCTAGCTTCGGCTTCGCCGCGACGTAAGGAACTACTGCAGTCTATGGGATTGAAGTTTAAAATAATCCATCCCCGGATCAACGAAAATTACCTTGCAGGAGAAAGTCCGCGACAGCATGTAAAAAGACTCTCTAGTGATAAAGCTACTGTTATCGCTAATAAATATCCCGAGACATGGGTGCTGGGAGCCGATACAATTGTGGTTATTGACGGCCTTATTTTAGGAAAACCAAAGAACAAAAAACAGGCGCTAGGAATGCTCAGAAAACTAAGCGGACGCGAACATAAAGTTTTTACAGGTTTCACTATTGCTCACGCAGCCTCCAGAATTTACCAAACAAAAGTTATTCAATCCACCGTGCTATTTAAGAAAATCAGCCCCAAAGAGATGAAATGGTATGTTTCTTGTGATGAACCATACGACAAGGCCGGCGGATATGCAGTACAGGGAAAAGGCGCCTACTTCATACAATCAATTCGCGGTTCTTACACAAACGTGATCGGGCTGCCGCTTTGCGAAGTTTTGGAAGCATTTAAAAATCTCAAAGCACTCAATTTCCGTTAAACCCCTTTAGAAGGTCTTTGACCTTCTAAAGGCAGGACTCAAAGGGAGCTTTCTAGCGAGATAAATTTTATGGAAATGGACATTGCCGCCAATATAAGCACGATCAGGCAAAGGATAGCTGCCGCTGCAGCAAGATCTCAACGCGCGCCTGATTCCATTAAACTTTTAGCAGTAACTAAAACTGTTTCTCCCCTATACATCGGTAAAGCGATTGACGCGGGCATTTCTATGTTCGGAGAAAATTACGTCCAGGAAGCAAAAGAAAAAATCGCCGCTATAGAAAAGGGTGTTCAGTGGCACATGATTGGACATCTCCAAACCAACAAAGCGAAATATGCCGTCAAACTCTTCGACTATATTCATTCCGTTGACCGCATTGATCTGGCCCGGGAACTGGATAAAAAAGCCGGCTTGATCGGCCGTAAGATAAATATTCTGATTGAAGTCAATGTAAGTGGTGAAAAAACAAAAGATGGCATTCCGGCCGATGAAGCTATTAACTTGATTAAGAATATCTCCCCGTCAGAGAATCTTTCTGTGCGGGGACTAATGACAATGGCGCCCTTTTTAGCCAATCCGGAGGATGCCCGTCCATATTTTAGTGCTCTGAGAAATCTTCGCGACAATATAATTCGTGAAGGAATTACGGGTATTCATATGGAAGAACTTTCCATGGGTATGACTGATGACTTTGAAGTAGCTATTGAAGAAGGTGCAACAATTGTCCGCATCGGCAGGGCAATTTTCGGGAAACGAGGATAACTAATGATCGCTATTTTTCAGCAGTTAATGGTAACTTGCTTGATTAAGTCTATCTTTAAAATATTTTTTATGAACTTTTAAATAGGCATCCACGACTGCTGCATCATATGCCACTCCTTTAAATCTGACGATTTCTGCAATAGCGGCATCAACACCCAGCGCCGGCCGGTAAGGACGATAGGAAGCCATAGCATCAATAACATCCGCAACTCCTATAATGCGTGCTTCAAGTACAATCGCATCTCCCACTAAACCCCTTGGGTAACCTGAGCCGTCTATCCTTTCGTGGTGTTGAAAAATAATTTCTCCCACCGGATAAGGAAACTCAATATTTACAAGGATATCTCTGGCAACTTTACAATGCGTCTTGATAATTTCTCTTTCCAGATCACTTAAAAGTCCGGGTTTTGTTAATATTTCTGTAGGCACTGATATTTTGCCGATATCATGGAGAGTGGCGGCAATATTGATAGCTGTAATTTGTTCTTCAGGCAATTGCATTTCTTTTGCAATCTCACAGGCAATTTTAGCGACTTGATCCTCATGTCCCGAAGTATATGGATCTCTTGTTTCAACTATTTTAGATAATGTTTTAACTATGCCTTCTAAAATTATCTGCGATTTCTTGTAACTGTCCTTAAGCTTTTCAGCTTGAGCAAACAAATCAGATGTTTTCCTTCTGGCTCTATCTTCAAGAGTTTTGTTTAACTCCAGCAATTCGGTATTTTTATGTTTGATCAATTCGATCAGACGTCTATTCTCGGCCAATATTTCCACTTTGGAAATCGACTGTCTGATATGAAACAACAATTCTTCTTCATGCCATGGTTTTGTAAAATAAAGACTAACCTCTCCTTTATTAATGGCATCAATCACAGTGCCGGTATCGGCATAACCGGTCAAGAGTATACGAACGGCGTCCGGAAAAATATTTTTGGCCTGGGCAAAAAACTGCACACCGCTCATCAGCGGCATTCTTTGATCGGATATAATAAGGGAATAAGGGTTTTGAGCTGTTCGCAATTTATTCAGCGCTTCTGATCCGTTGCTCGCTGTATGAACTTCATAATCTTCATCGGCTAAAATACGATGGAAAGCATTAAGGATAGCATCTTCATCGTCGACTACTAATATTGGATGTTTATGTTTCAAAGTTTTTGGCAGTTCTGAATCCTTTCTATCACACAATCCTGTACAATATTTTTAGAATATTATTTTTACCATATTCATTATTCATTAACAACTATAGCTGTGATTAATATGAATTTAATATCATTTTTATGATTATGTCAAGACCTTATTCATTGAGGGATCATAGATTTATAGTTCAGGTAATATTCACTTGTAGATGTAGAATGAAGAAATATACAAAATTTTATCAGGCAGAAATAATTTTTTGCAAAAATTGACCTGTTGCAGATTTTCCTTCCTGTGCCACTTTTTCGACTGTACCAGAGGCGATAATTCTACCGCCACCGGAACCACCTTCCGGTCCGAGATCAATAACGTAATCTGCACACTTAATTATATCTAAATTATGTTCAATTACGACCATCGTATTGCCCATATCCACAAGGCGGATTAAAACATCCAGCAACTTCTGAATATCCGCAAAATGCAATCCAATGGTAGGTTCATCCAGAATATAAAGAGTATTACTGTTGACTTTCTTGCCCAATTCCCTTGCCAGTTTTATTCTCTGCGCTTCTCCGCCGGAAAGAGTGGTCGCCGACTGTCCCAAGTGAACATAGCCTAAACCAACCTCATAGAGCATTTGCAGATGTGATTTAATCGACGGGATATTGGAAAAAAACTGCAACGCCTGATTGACCGTCATATCCAAAATATCGGCAATATTTTTATCTTTGTATTTAATATCCAGCGTATCGGAATTGAATCGTTTACCGCGGCAAACGTCGCAAGTTACATAAACGTCCGGTAGAAAATGCATTTCTATCTTGATCATGCCGTTACCTTCACAGGCTTCGCAGCGGCCGCCTTTCACGTTAAAACTGAATCGACCAGGTTTATAGCCGCGCATCCGAGCTTCGGGAAGATTGGCAAAAAGATCGCGGATAAAAGAAAAGATTCCCGTATAAGTTACCGGATTAGATCGAGGAGTGCGTCCGATGGGCTGTTGATTAATCATGATGACCCGTTCAATATCACCTAAGTCGACAACTTTTTTAATTTTCCCCATTGATCCATTATGTTGATTCAAACGACGCGCCATCACCTTATAAAGAGTTTCAATGATCATTGTGCTTTTGCCGGAACCTGATACCCCTGTTACCGCTGTAAATAGTCCTACAGGTATTTTAATATCAATATTCTTGAGGTTGTTTTCAGTTGCTCCTTCTAAAATTATATATCTTCCGGTAAGTGGACGTCTTGTTGGCGGCAGCGCGATGGATTCTTTACCCGATAAATATCTACCGGTGAGCGATTCATTGCTTAGCAAAATTTCCCCGGGAGTTCCTTGAAAAACAATTTCTCCTCCCTGTGTTCCGGCACCAGGGCCCATATCCACAATGTGATCGCAGGAAAGGATCATATCGGCGTCATGTTCCACAACCAGTACGGTATTGCCCATATCGCGCAGTTTTTTCAAAGTATCAATCAGGCGCAAATTATCTCTCTGGTGCAGTCCGACGGTTGGCTCATCAAGCACATACAAAACTCCCATCAAGCCGGAACCGATTTGTGTAGCCAGCCGGATGCGTTGACTTTCCCCTCCCGATAAAGACAAAGTCGATCTCTCCAGGCTTAAATAATCCATGCCGACATTGAGCAAAAACTGAAGTCGATTTTTAATTTCTTTTATTATTCTTTCGGTAATATTCCTTTCCTGAGGAGACAGTACCAGCTGTTCGAAAAAATTGAAACACTCGCGGATGGACATTTGGCAAAGCTCATAAATATTTTTCCCACCAACTGTAACGGCAAGTACTTCTTTTTTTAAACGCGCACCATGACAGGCATCGCATGCGCTCGAATCAATGTAGCGAATCAAATCATTGCGCACCGCGGTCGAAGCCGTTTCTTTCCAGCGTCGTTCCAATTGATTAATCGCTCCCTCAAAAGGCCGGTGAGAAAAGTATCTTTTATTCGGACGATCATGATAAAATTTAATATTTTCTTTACCCGATCCGTAAAGAAGAATGTTCTGAATTTTTTCCGGCAATTTATTAAAAGGCGTATCAACATCAAAACCGTAGTGAGCGCTCAACGCATCCAAAATACTATAATAGTAGAGAGAACTTCGGCCGGCCCAGGGCGCAATTGCTCCTTCCCTCAAAGACAATCCGGTATCAGGCACAACCAGATACACCGAAAAGTGCATACGGGAGCCAAGGCCATTGCAATCAGGACATGCACCATAAGGACTATTGAAAGAAAACATGCGGGGAGTAAGCGCAGGCATGCTTATTCCGCAATCGGGACAAGCATATTTTTCGCTGAAAAGTGTTTCTTGTCCACCGGAGGTAACTATACGCACAAGGCCATCCGCTCGGCTGGCTGCAATCTCAAGAGAATCACGCAATCTTTTCCTCAGGCCTTCTTTCAAAACCAGTCGGTCAACAATGAGATCGATATCGTGACGCTTATTCTTTTCCAGAACAATTTCTTCCGCCAGATCCCGAACCTCTCCATCGATGCGGACGCGCGCGAATCCTTCTTTCTGGAGCTTTTTTAGTTCTTTCTGGAACTCGCCTTTTTTCCCGCGGACAAGCGGCGCCATAATGCTGAAGTTTGTATTAACCGGAAGTGAAAGAACACTCTCCAGAATACTGTCAATTGTCTGTGATTTAATCTCTCGTCCGCACCGGTAACAATGACAAACACCTATGCCGGCGTAAAGTAAACGGAAATAATCATAGATTTCGGTGACGGTGCCTACCGTCGAACGCGGATTATGGCTGGCTGTGCGCTGCTCGATAGCTATAGCTGGCGATAAACCCTCAATGGATTCGACATCCGGCTTATCCATTTGCCCGATAAACTGACGCGCGTAAGTGGAAAGCGATTCCACATATCGCCTTTGACCTTCGGCATAGATTGTGTCGAAAGCAAGCGATGATTTACCCGAACCGCTTACACCGGTAATAATGACAAACTCATCGCGAGGAATGTCTAAACTTATATTTTTTAAATTATGCTGGGAAGCACCTTTGATTCTTATTGCACCCATATTATTACTTTGTCATTCTTTTATAATTTTACTTCAATGTGCGATTTTGCCCGGATGGAGGCAATCCATTCCTCAAATTTTTTATCTAATTTCTCATCTTCAATTTTAGTCTTTATTTCTTCCCGTACCGCAGTGATTGGTTTCAACCCGGCCCCTTTTTTATCCACCACCTGAATTATGTGAAATCCTACGCTGGATTCGATTACTTCGCTTATTTGCCCCACGGGAAGGCTAAACGCCACCTTCTCTACTTCCGGAATAATCGTACCTCTTCCGATAAAACCAACATCGCCGCCCTGTGCCGCCGCCGGTCCCTGTGAATATTTTACAATTAACAAATCAAAAGATTCTCCAGCTATAACACGCTTATGCAACTGCATAGCCCCGGTTCTCACTTGTGTTATCGCATTGCTATCCGCTTTAGGAGGTTTCAATAATAAAAGCTGTTTAATTCTAACAGTTTCCTCACCTTCATAGTCCTGGCGGTTTTTGTTGTAATACTCGCCTATTTCCTCATCAGTGACAATAACTTTGGATTTGATTTCCCGCCGCAACAGACGAGCGCGCATCATCTGCGTCCTTATCTCTTTTTTAACAGAGTCAAGTGAATTACCTTCTTTTGCAAGATTTTTCAGAAAATCCTGCATGCTCATTTTTTGTTTGGACATTATATCCCGAATCACGTCCATAACTTCTTCGTCTTTAACGATAATACCTGTACCTGATTTTTTCCCTTCTTGTTCAATCAGAATATTATCAATGAGCCGCTGCAAGAAAGCAGATCTTGTCTGTTTAATAACTGTTTCTTTATTATTGCCTTTATAAGTATTATCGATGTTTTTCAAATAAGGCTCAAAAGCGGCATTAAATTCGTAAAGTGTTATTATATCATCATTTACTACGGCAATAATTCTATCTACAACCTCGGCACCAACCGGCACGCACAAAAGTATTACACCCCATAAAATCAAGAATAATTTTTTATAAAACTTCACAGTATTTCCTCCATTTCTTTATATTACTTATTCTTTACCCAAGATATTTTTTTCTTTTTTAATCACCGCTTTCATTTTCAATGCCTCAAGCCAGTTTATAAAAGCTGCATCTTCTTTTTGCGACCGAATATCGGTGATCACTTCTTCCTTGATATCCTTAAATTTTCCAATTCTTGCCGATTGAACTTCCAGCACTTTAAAAATATGAAATCCATAAGAACTTTGAACAACCGGACTTATCTTTTTGACCGGCAGACTGAAAATAGTTTTATCCAAAGGTTCCGGCATGGTTTGTCTGGTGATAAATCCCAGATCTCCGCCCCGGTTAGCTTCCGGACCGACAGATACCTCAGCAGCAACAGAAGCAAAATCTTCACCGGCTTTTAATCTTGCTGACACCTTTTTAGCCAAAGCTAAATCTCGAACAACTATCTGCGCAACTCTCACCCGAGATTCCGTTTTGTAATTGTTGCGGTGTTCATTAAAATATTTTTCGGCTTCATTATCCGTTATTTTAATGTTTGCATTGACATCTATTGCAACAAGTTTCTGCAAAAGCATCTCTTTTTTAAAATCTTCTTTCCACTGTTCATATTTTACATTTTCCTGTGTCAGCAAATTGGAAAAATCTTTTCCAAAATCCTGCTTAAATTCTTTAATTTTCCCCTCCAGTTCGGCGTCGGTTATAGAAATATTGAGTTGCTGCGCACGCAGGAACATTATTTTTTCCGTAATCATAGCATCCAGAACTTCTTCTTCAAACCGTTTCCTGTAATCGGGTTGATCTAAAAAATCTCTGGGCACAATGTGCATTTCGCGGTCAAGTTGCGATTTATAATCTTCCAGATATATTTTGGAACCATTAACCATGGCGACATAAGGTTTAAAAAAGGTATTAATCTTATCGCACGCAATAGTAGCACTGAATAGCATTAAGCAAAAGACGACACAACAAAGCGATAAAATCGCTTTGAATTTATTAATGGAGAAAGAAACATCGGAATACGGTTTTGAGTTAACCATAATATTTCTTTATATCTTGATTGACGCTATTGGGCAAGCATCTTTAACAATAAATCAGCCTGTTCTAATATCTGGGTTTCAGTGAGTCTTGGGGCCGGCACAAACAATTTACAATCCGGCGTAAAGCGTAAGTCTTTAATTTTCTTACGGTAAAGAGAAATAATTTTTGCCGGATCGACCGGAGAAGTATCTAGGAAGAAAATATACAGATATTTGCCGTCATAGCCCATTTTCTTCCCCTTCAGCGGTTTAAGATAATTTCTTATGTTGATTACCTGAAGCAAATTGTCCACTGATTGCGGTGGCTTACCGTAGCAATCCTGTAATTCGCTCCTGATCTGATCAATGTCTTCTTCGTTTTCGGCTAAAGATATTCTTTTATATAAAACCAGCCGATGGTGAACATCCTGTACATACTCTTCCGGAATAAATGCGGAGATTCCCAATTGAATCTCCGGCATCAATTCTTCTTCAGTACTCTTTTCTCCCTTGATTTCCCGAACAGTTTTTTCCATCAACTCGGTATAAAGTTCATAACCAACAGCGGAAATATGGCCGGATTGGGAAATGCCCAGCAGGTTTCCTCCGCCGCGAATTTCCAGATCATTATAAGCTATTCTGAATCCTGATCCCGGCTCGGAAAATTCCTTGATTACCTGCAGTCTTTTCATCGCTTCACGGGAAAGCATTGCTCCGCGAGGCAATAAAAGATAAGCAAATGCTTCCTGATTGGATCGTCCTACTCTGCCGCGAATTTGATAGAGCTGCGCCAATCCGAATTTTTCGGCACGGTTGATAATTATAGTATTAGCCGTGGGGATATCCAGACCGGAACCGATAATAGTAGTGCAAACAAGAACATCACATTCCTGTCGGACAAATTTAGCCATTGCCTTTTCAATTTCTGCTGGCTTCATCTGGCCATGAACAACCTCGATTCTCGCCTGCGGCACCAGACTTTGAATAAGACGAGCGATAGAATAAATTGAGCGCACCCGGTCATGGACAAAAAATACCTGCCCCTGCCGCGACAATTCTTTCTCTATCGCTGTCTTGATCGCATCCTCATCGAATTCCAGAACATATGTTTTTATGGAGACACGATCTTCCGGTGGCGTGTTGATAATGGACAAATCCCTGATGCCGATCAGTGATAAATGAAGCGTGCGCGGAATCGGCGTCGCCGAGAGCGTCAGCACATCGACCAGTGTGCGCATCTTCTTTAATTTTTCCTTATGCGACACACCAAAGCGTTGTTCCTCATCGATTATCACCAATCCTAAATCTTTAAACTCAACGTCCTTTTGAAGCAGGCGATGTGTCCCCACGACAATATCCACCTTCTGACTTTTTAACTCTTGTATAATCTTTTTTTGTTCGGTGACGCTTTTAAAACGATTCAATACCTCCACATGAACGGGAAAATCATTGAAACGGCGGGAAAAAGTCTGATAATGCTGCTCCGCTAAAATGGTCGTGGGCACTAAAACGGCAACCTGCTTGCCGTCCATGACAGCACGAAAAGCCGAACGAATCGCCACTTCCGTTTTACCAAAGCCTGCATCACCGCAAATAAGACGGTCCATGGGTTTACCGTCATCCATATCGAGATGAATATCTTCAATTGCTTTGACTTGATCCGGAGTTTCTTCAAATTCAAAGGTAGAGCAGAATTCCTCGTAAATCCTGTCCGGCGGAGTAAATGATTTTCTCTCCAACGCCTCGCGGGCGGCATAAATGGAGACCAGCTCCTCGGCATATTCCCGCACTGATTTTTTTACCTTTTCTTTGACCGCTTCCCAGGAAGAGCCACCCATCCGGTCTATCTTCGGTACATACCCCTCCGGGCCAAGATAGCGTTGAATCCTGTCCAGAGAATTAACAGGAATGTATAGTTTATCGCTGTCCGCATATTCAATAACCAGAAAATCGTTTTCGATTTTTCTCACCGTAATTTTTTTCAATCCGCGATAAACACCAATGCCGAAATCAGTATGAACGACAAAGTCGCCCTCTTTCAAATCCCCGAAGGATTTTAAAAAATAACCTTCACGTGTCGGACGCGTGCGTCGGCGGGGTGCTTTTTTGACAAATATTTCTTCCTCGCTCAAACAAGCCAGCTTCATCACCGGGATAATAAAACTTGTGGAAATCTCGCCTTCCAATAAAAGCAACTGAGATTTTCCTTCCCATTGAGAAATAATTTCCAGAGTTGGTTTGTTTTCAGATAACGTCTGAACCGGCAAATCATAGGATAAAAGCAGATGTTTCATCCGATGCAGAGCTTCCTGATCCGGACAGAAGAACAAAATCATCATCCCATCGGCCAGCCATGAATTAATCTTTTCCACCGTCTTGCGCAAAAAAGCATCTTCCTTGATTTCACCGGCAAGCAAATCACCCGCACACACGTATTGGCAGGTTTCAAAAGCAACCGCAGCAGCAGATTCCGTTCCCTGATCCAGATTAAGCCCTTCCAGAGAAATCTGCCCGAATCTGTCAATGTTGGTTAAGATACTGGCCGGATCAATATAAGCGTTTTCTTTTTCAAGATAAAATTTGCCACTATTCTTAGTTTTGAATAATAACTTATCTATGCTTAGTTCCGCGTTCTGCATCGACTGATTTATGGCCAGCGGATTATCTAAAACCATCAGAGTATTCGTCGGTAAATAATTAAAAAGACTGGACAGTTTATTATACGAGAACCCGGTATCGTCGTATGTTTCGTAAAACAGCGGCAGAAATATAGGGTTGATGGAAGTAGACAATCCATTCCCCAGAGAATCTACAAGGCTATCGCGAGTTTCGCGGGACAGAGCGAGATCAGCGGCACGCCGTCGAATATTACGGACAGCCAACTCGAGTGATTGCGGATTGATCATAACCTCGCTTGACGGCGGCACAACAAAGGCGGACGCCTGCCCTATCGACCGTTGAGAAGAAGCGTCGAAAGTTCTGATAGACTCGATTTCGTCGCCAACCATTTCCAAGCGCAGAGGATTATTTTCAGCCGGAGGAAATATGTCAATAAGGTTTCCCCGAATACTGAATTCACCTTTTTCTTCCACCAAGCCGACTCTTTTGTAACCTCCGGACATCAGACGCGAGCAGAAATCATCTCTATTTATTGTATCGCCCGTAGAAATTATTTGTAGATATTGATTAAACTGGGCAACGGGCATAACTTTTTGCATCAAAGCAATCACGGACGTAACAACAATGATTCCCGTGTTTACTTGCAGGCTGGTCAGCGCTTCCAGACGGGCTAATTCTTCCTCTCTCTGGAGAGCAAACATGTCAATTGTCAGAAAATCAAGCGACGGATAATAAAATACAACCCCTTCTCCCAGAAACAATGCTAAATTACGCGCGACTACCGCCGCTTCTTTTTCTTCCGGACAGATAACAAGCAAAGGTTTTTCCAAACGCTCAAAAAGAAGAGATATCAAAAAGGACCGAGCGGCACCTTTTAGTCCGCTTACATTAACCTGTTTTATCCCCTCTTCAATCTGTCTGGTCAGATTATATAACGGTTTGATATCTTCTTTATTTTTCTTTGTAATAATTTTCCGCACTGATTAGAGCCCAACTTCGTTTAAATTATGATCAAGCAACACCAAAACCCATTCTGAATCAAAATACATCTTCAATCCAGAATGGGTAAGTTCAAGTATTTTTCTAATCTTCTTTCCCGGATAATTCAATTAAAAATTTCTTTTTTCTGGAATTGCAAATAAAAACCGCGCCGTAAGCAGTGGGACAATGCACACAATCCCGATATGCTTCGCTATCGGGATAATTCGACTTGCAGTTTTCAGTTCGCCAGTGGGCTTCCAAAAACTGAGTCTCATTAAAATCAATGCTCTCCCCAATATCTGTTGACAACCGTCCTGTCTTTGATAAACTGTCGCCCATTAATTCAATGGAGACTAGACATGATTTCGGTAGAAGAGGCCCTAAAGACAATTCTTATTAACTTCCGGCCGCTGGGTCTGGAAAAAATAAATATTCTGGATGGGCGCGGACGGGTGATCGGCGAAGACATTCTTGCCCCGCGCAACATTCCCTCTGCCAACAATTCGGCTATGGACGGCTATGCCGTGCGCCACATCGACACTAAAGGCGCAACCAAAGACAAACCTCTGAAACTGAAAATTATAGAAGATATACCGGCAGGAAAAGTCGCCCTAAAAAAAATAAATAAGGGTGAGGCGGCCCGCATCATGACCGGCGCGGTAATCCCCGAAGGCGCGGACGCGATTGTCCGTCAGGAAGATACCCTCAAAAACGGCAAAACCGTCATCATTTACACTTCAGCTAAGAAAGCAGACAATATTCGTTTTGCCGGTGAAGATGTGCGCAAAAGTGAACTGGTTATGAAAAAAGGAAGCGCTCTCCGGCCGGCGGATATCGGAATGCTCGCCGCTTTAGGTAAAGCTTTTGTCAGCGTTTATCAGAAACCGCGCGTAGCGATTATGTCCACCGGCGATGAACTTGTCGATATCGAAATTGATCCGCCGCCTGGTAAAATCGTCAACAGCAACAGCTATTCACTGGCAGCGCAGGTGTTGGAATGCGGCGCGATACCTATCATGTTGGGCATTTCCAAAGATAAAAAATCGGACTTGGAGGAAACATTTAAAACCGCTATGCACGCCGATTTGATTATTTCCTCCGGCGGAGTTTCCGTCGGCGATTTTGATTTTGTGAAAAACGTCATGGGAGAACTAGGCAACGCCATGCATTTTTGGCAGGTAGCCATGAGGCCGGGAAAACCGTTGGCTTTCGGCGCTATCGAAGGCGTTCCCCTGTTTGGCCTGCCAGGTAATCCTGTATCCGCGATGGTTTCCTTCGAACAGTTCGTGCGCCCTTCCCTTTTAAAGATGCAGGGACACAAAAATATTTTCCGCCAGACTATAAAAGCAGTCTGCGCAGAGGACTTTCAGAAACAGGCGGGCTTCAAACATTTTATCCGCGCTATAGTTAAAAGGGGAAAAAATAAATATGTTGTCATTACAACTGGAGGTCAAGGCTCCGGTATTCTAAAATCAATGGTCACAGCCAACGGCCTGATTGTTATTGGAGAAAGCGAAACCAGGATTAAAAAGGGTACCGAAGTGACTGTTCAGTTACTGGATAATTCTTTATTTCAGTCCGATTCTCTCCAATTTTAACTTATTTCGTTCAAGGTATAAAAATATCACTGATATTTTTTGCATGTTGACACTTTGTTATTTTACAGATAAATTCTCAAATGGAAGTGCCAAGGTCACTGGTGGGCCTCTCGGACTTCAAATCCGGTGTGGGGCGCTAAAACCGTCCCGGGTGGGTTCGATTCCCATGCACTTCCGCCATGAAATCCAATAATATCAAGTTATTTACTTTTTAAAAGCGTGCCGACAGCGTGCCGATAAACTACATTTCTTAAGATTGACAGAATAATTATTTAAGGTTATAGAATACAAAACTTTGACAAACTTTCTTAGTATATATTGCTGGTAAATTCTGAAACCAAAATCGTCAAAATGACTGATAATAAAAAAATCCTAAATTTAATAAAATACATAACCTGCCATGCTTCATATAATGATATTAAGTTGACAACTGTTCAGCTTGTTAAATATATCTATCTAGCTGATCTTTATTATGCCCGTTATCATAATGGTGAAACTATCACCCATTATCCTTGGAGATTTATTTATTATGGTCCATATTGCTCCGAGGTTATGCAAAGTATTGATACGGCTGTATCGACTGGTTTAATATCTCGTATGACATATGAAAGCAAATTCAGTGACAAAGATTATAATATCTTTAGTTGCAAAGACGATAAATACGAAGAGCTCAGGAAATTTTTTCCTTTGGAAGTAATTAGCGAATTAAAAGAAAAAATAAAAAAATTCGCTTACGATACGCCTCAATTATTGGATTATGTATATTTTGAAACTGAACCAATGAAAAATGTTGATAAAGGTGACCTGCTTGATTTTTCTAAAGCTCAAAAACCGCGTTTGGATGTAACTATAAAAACGCCAAAATTGTCAAACGATGACATAAAAAAAATTAAATATCACGTTGGAAGATTAAGCAATAAGTTTAATACAGCGAAAAAAGAAAGCGCTTTAAAGGAAAGATCGTTTGATAAATATAAAGACGATAAGTATTTTAAGGCGTTAGATTATTTTGAAGAAGAACCATTGCCAACAGAAATAAAAGGTATAATAAAAATTGAGGCATAATGGGAATTCTGCAAGTATACCCAAAAGAAGAATTTTATAAAACAATCGATCCTAAGGCATATGCGCCTGGACAAATATGCTATACAGTAGTTCCTCATCTAACAAAAATTCCACAAATTTTAGACGTAGAAAGAAGAAATCCTGAAGAACATGACAATATAAAGTTCGTACTCAGAAACGCAAGACCAACTGGTGATTTTGTTGCTGCCGATAGAACTCTTCCTTTAAGTAAAATTAATTTAAGGACAAATGAAGAATTACTTGTACATAGAGCAAAAAAGCGGCCTGGCATAATAATGCCATCAATTATTAATTTGTATCCAGAAATAGCAACTCTTTTACATGGAGGCAAAGAACATCTCCAAGATGATGCTTTGTTTGTTATTCCCTGTTATGGAATAGAAACACGTGATGACCCATCAGGTTTTCCACCTGAAATGGCGGAGAGAATAAGGTGCCTAATTTATAGCCAATTCTTTCCGATTCCGGCATACAAGATTATTACAAAAGATTCTGTTGCACGATTTGATAGAATTCAGGTTATAAGGGATAAAAAAGAAAGAGCTGCCATAGAAACAACTGACTTATGTTTATCCGATGAAGTTTTTAATATGTTTCTCGCTATTTTTCTGTATTGCTGCGCTGGAATTGCCGATGACGATCTTGCAGCACTTAGACAACTGACGACTGCAAAATACTTAGAGATAACATAGAAATATTATACTATCCGTTCGAACATGCCTTATGGATTCTTTTAACAACATGTATTTAATCTATGATAATTTAGACTGCATTCAGCTCTTTTTCTCTGCCACAAGACAAAATGATTCGATCATAGACAAACTATTAAACATATTATTTTCTTCAACAGTAATAGAACAAGTTATTGCTGGACTTATAGCCGGTCTTTCCGCGGCTGCGTTAATAAAAATATTAACTTGGATTACCAAGCCACGGTTAAAAATGTATTTCAAAAAGTCAGAGACTTACACAAAATTACCTAATGAAAATGGCATTGATTATCTTTTCATGCATCTTGTTATTAGGAATGTTAAAAAAACAATGGCAATTGGTTGTAGAGTATTTCTCTTAAAGCTTGAAGAAAAGAAAAATAACAAATTCGTAGAGATACCTATCAAAGTCCATTTGCTTCTAAAATGGTCAAATGAAAACCAAGAAAAGGGATTTAATGGCTTAGAAATTCCTGGAAATTATAGACGCAGAATTGATTTAGTTTGTTCTGAATATAATGATAATTCAAAGTTTTCTTTCTATACCGAAGGTGGTGCACGCGGAATAGTTTTCTATTATCCACCTGGCGAATACAGACTTACCATTCAAGCAACTGGAGAAAATTCTAATTCAATTACAAAAAGGTTTATTTTTAAATGGCATGGAAATTTTATAGAAAAAAATATTAATATTGAAGAAGAGAAATTCTTATATAAAATACTCTTTAAAATAAGAACCGCTTTATCGTTTAGACTTCTTTTCCAGCTTTAGTTGATCTGCCCATTTATTTTCTACTGCTTCCACTACTAACTAATTCTGTACATCAATAACTTTATCTGCCTTTCTGGTTTCGCATCTATAAGTATTAACCAGAATACCTAGATTACCGCGGCTTGTGTCCTTTAAAACAGCGTCTTTCCCATATTTATCGCATGCAGCCTGTGCGGCACCGAGCATTTCGGGCAGATTTATAACAGCTGGATCATATTCAATTACAACTGAACGGCTGTTTGATAAGGCAATATTATATGAATTACCCCACAAAGCAACGCAACCGAAGGTAAGAAAACATAGACAGAATAAAAATAATCTTCTCATAGGTATTCTCCATTATTTTTTATCTCGTGGCTTTAAAATATGACTCAGTTTTGTAATTTTATTTCGTATTTTATTAAAACTTGTAAGAAGAAAAGCTTAATAGCGTCGGAACGTTTATTTAATTTCTACCAGGTTCTATATGGCACTTTGGAACGTTTTATTTTTACTCTTTTTAGTTTATTTTTAAGCATAACTTGACTAATTGCATTGGCTGCTATTTCTACATTTGGAGTAGGTCCTATAACAATTTCTCTTATTGGCAAATCAACTCCCAGTAAAAAATGAATGTACGGAATAATCGAAGATTTTCCTGGTCTGAAAAACGTTAATACTTCATCTATACCAAATGTTTTGGAAATCAAACGCCATTCCATTTCTTCTTTGAAAGAAATGTGTTTGATAGTAGGCGCCATAGACCATAATGACTTCAAGGCTTCAATACGTTGTGTTTCTTTTTCAATACCTTCCGGTAATGTATCCGTTTTAATTAATTCTTCTACGACCGTTTCCATTTCCTTTAAATGTTTTTGCTTATTATATATGCATGGTTTTAAATCTATATTTTGCTCAGTAGCAAGTTTATTAAGTTTTTCATAATCGAACCCGATACTATAACCGCTTTCATTATTACAGTAACCACGCCATTGTCCAAGTTGATCTCCTGCTTCAGAAAAAGAACATATGTAAATTGGTATGTCTTTTCGAGTTATAAGAAGCCTCATACATTTCTCTAAATTCATTACTTCAGAAAATTCTTTTTCCGAAAGACTACGTGATATAACATTTTTGTCATATTTTTTTTGTATATTTTCAGTTCGATCTTCTATAATTTTCTCTGCCAAATAAATTGGATAAACAAACTCAGATTGATCATTTAAATAATGAAGATCAGTAAGCCACAATACTTTACTTTCTAAAATTCCAAGAAGTCCTTTTTGGGTTGTATAATGATAGAGAATTTCTGGATTTGAACTAGTAAAAGTCATTTTACCTCTGCTAGGGAAGGTTTATTTCAAAAGGAATCAATGTAGTTTTAAGCATATCATAAAGATGTTTCAGACTTGCTACAGTCCGGATTGTTTCACCTGTTGTTGTCATATAACTCTTAAACTTAGATGTATTTGGTTTTTGTTTCTGTATTTCTTTTTGGCTATCGCTTAGTATCTCAATGATTTCTTCTCTTTGTGTTTGCGTCAAGAGACTTTGTGTTATTATTTTATTTTTTATTTCTTCCAGTACTTTTACAATCTCTCTATTTTCTGGGTTTATATTTTGTATGACGTTTGCTAATGAATTTTCGCCAGTTTGAATTGCACCTACAGGGGAATAATTTGTTATATTTACTTGCTTGATTCCAGACATAGTATCTTGTTCTTTCGCTTTTAGCGATTGCACAAATAAATCTATTTCATTGCATATGATAGATAAAGAATTAAGGCGCTGTGAATGCAACTGAACTTCAGATTTTCGATGAATCTCGCTTAGCGTTGGTGTTAATCCTAATCTTTGCCTTGATTCTTTAATATCTTCTAAGTCTTCTGGTATACATTCTTTTATTATTTCTTTTAACTTATTTGCAAGGTTCTCAGAATAACTAACTCCTGTATTTGTAATAAATCTATGTAATATTGTCCATGCTAAAGTCACTCTTTCTTTTATTTCATCTGCTCGAACCTTAGCAAGCGCATTAATTGCAATACTTGAATGTAATATTCCACGTGCATTCATACTTTCTAATGTTCTGCTAATTTCTTTTTGAAACGCATCTCTACGATTAGATATTTCCAATTTAATTCGCTGACGCGCCAATCCTAATGTTTGGGAATCGAGTTCCATAAATATTCTATTTCTTCTTTGTTTTTAGTTTTGATGGTTCTGCTGTTAGACCGGTTTCAATCAAGCGCCGAATAGCTTCAGAGCGCGAATTAATTCGATTCTCGAAACGATGATCATCAATCCGCCGCAACAGATCAGCATCAAAGGTTATTAATATTTTGGGCTTTTCGGTTGGCATGTCGGATATATACAGCTCATTTTATTTATTTTCAACAAAAAATATATTGACAATCCCTTATATAGGGGATATATATTATATAAATTAAATCTCTCAAAACATAGGGCAATGAAAGAACAAATAAACATAATCAATAACCCCTTGAAGATTCCTGCAGCGGTGACGTTGTGGGCGGTCCCTATGGCCGTGAGAAGTCTTTGAGGGGTTTTTGTTTCATTTGGAGGATTGAAAATGAGAAGAAACGGAATATCAGTGAAATTGGAAGACAGAATGAATAATAATATTCTTTCCGTTAAAGGCGTTCTTGAACTTATATTTGCTGGCATTACTGGAGATTTTGAATCGATTGATGCTGAAAGCGTTCAAGTATTGATTAATGATGCTCAAAAGAAGTTGGACGAAATTAGAGAAGTATTTATTTTTAAAAATTCTTCAGCACAGGAGGGCACGGCATAACAAAAACATGGGAATAAAAACAAAATCAGGAGGCGGGATCATGAAAGCAATCGGTTATATCAGGGTCAGCACCGAGGATCAGGCACGGGAGGGCATTTCTTTAGACAATCAGGAAAGTAAGATCAAGGCTTATGCAGACCTTAACGGCTTTGAACTTGTGGATGTGATAAAAGATGAGGGCGTTTCCGGTAAGACGATGGACAGACCGGGCATGAATCGAATTAACGCTATGATTGAGACCGGAGAAATTGACGCTGTAATCGTTTATAAACTGGACAGGCTGTCACGTAAGACCATTGATATATTGAGTACCCTGGACGCATGGGAAAAGAAAAACATAGCCTTTCATAGCATAACCGACAAAATAGACACAAAGACAGCAGCCGGGAAATTCCTTTTAACAATACTTTCCGCACTTGCACAAATGGAGAGGGATTTGATTTCAGAAAGGACGATTGATGCGCTGGCGCATAAAAAGAAAGCCGGTGAATGGTGCGGACGTGTACCCTTTGGATATAGGATAGAAGGTAATCGATTGATAGAAGATGAAACAGCTATGAAGGCCATAAAAAAAGCAAAACGCTTGCGCTCTACCGGTAAACCTTATAGAGATATTTCAAAGAGTACAGGGCTTTCTCTTGGGTATGTTCATAAGGCGATCAATACAAACCTTAGAACTATTAAGGCCAGCTATAACAAGCATTTACTTTGCGCGGCTGTTCATTAAACGGTCGTATTATGAACAAATATCTGATAAGGAATACACATCACAACGCACCAATAAAATAAATATATAATGGATGAATTAGAAAAAATACCGATAGACGGTTTCTTAAGATTAAATCAGATTGTTGGTAGGAAAGAAAGAAAAGAAACCCCGCGAGAAGGAAAGCCGCCGCTGCCGGAGCGCACGGAGATTCCGCCGATCATCCCCGTATCAAAATCGTCCTGGTGGGACGGAGTGAAAACCGGGAAATATCCAAAATCGGTAAAGCTTGGCCCAAACACAACGGTATGGAATGTACAGGATATAAGGGAATTAATACAGAGGATTTCTGAAAATAAGTAATTACGTATTTTGAGATTATCAGCCGGGAATAGGCAGGCCAGCCGATAAGCAGAGAGAACCCCTTTTCTGTTTTCCCGGTTTAATTATAGGGGGCGCTGTGAGAGGGAAGCAATGCCTAGGATTCCGACAAAGGAAGAAGCGGAGAAAAGAAAAAAAGAATATTTATCTGAAAATGCAAAAAAATGGAAAATTGTAAAAAGAATATTAAAAGAAGAAGCTGAAAAAAACAAAAAGTCATTTCAAATAATCGGACAAATACCGCTTAAAATAACACTTCAGTCCCACCTATGGGCTTTATACACAAATAAAGATTTAACCAAACCGCTGCCACCATTAAGCATATTGCCAGAAGATTTGCGCAAGAGGGTTATCAATGAGTTTAGAGAATTAGGATTTATAAATGATAGTGCTATTTTGGAAACGCGCGAGGAAAAAGAACTTAGGGAACATTACTCTTCATTACTCAAAAAAAAGGAGCCTGTCTATGCTGAAGGGGAAAAGCGATTAAATCAGCTACATGCATCTAAAGATAAAAGAAATAAATACATTTTAAAACACTGCCGCAAATTAAAGAAAGATAGGAAACTGCCATACACGTCAGCATTTCAATTATTAGACAGTTTCCCCGATAGAAAAGATGCGGCCGAAATTGACGGGGCTAAGGTATATAAAGAAATAACAGAGAATGGCGACTTAAAGGCGTTTTGCATTATGCCGAACGGGAAAATTAAACCAGTGGGTTTGCGAAAATTTCAAAATTATTTTGATGAAAAATATAAGAATAATAAGAAAAGTTGACCTTTAACTGTTAAAGGTCAGTTACATATACATTCCTATTTATTAAAATAGCCTCCAAAAGGAAATAAAATCTTTTTGGAGGTTTTTTTATGGGCACAATCTTTTTAGAACTCGCGGAAAAATGGCCAGCGCCATTTGTTGCACGTACAGAAGTTGAGAAATTTAGCAACGGACTGATCAAAGAAAAATATATTGCTAACCTAGATAGCGCGGGGAAGGGCCCGGAAGGTCGCTTTCGTGTCGGTCGGAAGGTTTGTTACCCTGTTAAAAATTTAGTGGCCTGGTTGCAATCAAGATCACAAGAGGCCGCGTAATGAACGAATCCAAATTAAGCGCACAGTTTGAATTTACGGAAACCGGATACTTGAAAGCAATCCTTTTAAATGCCGAACGTGAAAAAGATCAAGCTACGCTGGAACGCGCTTTAGATAGGTTGTTTAAGCCCGATCATTGCCGCTGGATCAAGCGTCTTTTCAAAAAGGGATGAAAGTATATGTTCAAACCGAACCGAAAATTTAAGCGCAATTATGACCGACTTTACCGTAAGGACCCGGCAGCGGCAAACGTTTTTCTTATGCTTGCAGAGCTGGCCGATGAAAACGGGGAAGTCAAACTTGTAACACCTTTTCCCGAAGAGGAAATTCAACGCTTAATGGTTACAAGGTTTGATGATCCCCGGAGGTACAGCTTATGAACCGGGGATACGTAAAGCTTTGGCGTAAAATTGAGGATTCAGCAGTATTCCAAAATGAAGGGCTTTTGAAAGTTTTTGTTTGGTGCCTTATACGTGCGAACCACAAAGAACAATTTGTTCAAGTTAAAACAGGGCGGGGATTTTCTGAAGTCAAACTATTACCAGGGACTTTCATTTTTGGCCGTGAATCAGCAGCAAAAAAACTCGATATGTCCCCTTCAACAGTATGGAAGCGAATATTGAAATTAGAAAAACTCGATTTTTTGAACATCAGAAGTAACAGCCATTATTCAATAATTCATATAGTAAATTGGATAATTTACCAAGCTACGACAGCAAATAGTGACAGCGAAAGTGACAGGCAAGTGACAGGCAAGGAACACAGACAAGAATGTAAGAATGATAAGAATAAAAGAATCTTCTTGTCTGATTCTATCGAAATCAGACTTGCAGAGCTTTTGCTTAAGAACATTCTTTCCCGTCTTCCGGGGTATAAAAAACCAAATATTCAAAGCTGGGCTAGGCACATTGATTTCATGATTCGCATTGATAAAAGAGACCCTTCAGATATCAGCAAAGTTATTGAATGGAGCCAGCAGGATAAATTTTGGCAAAGTAACATTCTTTCCACGGGCAAGCTTCGGAAACAATACGATCAGCTTAAAGCCAAAATGCAAAGCACCGGCGCAATAAATCAAGACGGAAAACCAGAGACAACAGAATCCTTCAAGTGTACGCGGTGCGGCGCTCAGGTACCACCGCAGGACAGGACAGTAGCTGGGTGCATCTTTTGTGAAAGTAAAGAGGCGCGAGCATGAAAGAGATTGTAAACAAAGTACCTCCGAATAATGCAGAAGCTGAAGAGGCTGTCCTAGGTGCGGTACTTTTTGAGAACAAATCTTTAAACAATTGTCTTTCGATAATAGGCCCAGATGATTTCTATAGTGAACGAAACAAAATCATCTTTAGCGCATTGTGTGAATTATCTAATTCGGGAAAACCTGTAGACGCAATTATCTTGTCAGATTTTCTGAGAATGCGTGGCAAATTAGATAAGATTGGCGGCCAGCTCTATATCGCGGAACTATTAGACAGCACAGCAACAAGTGTGCACATTGCGCATTATGCCCGTATTGTCAAAAACAAGGCCGTTTTACGGGCTATTATCGCAGCAGCCGATGAGATGACTATTAATGCCTATTCGGAAAATGGTGAAGGACCGGCATCTGTTCTTGATGAAGCGCAACGGGCATTAATGGGAATTACCGTTGACAGTAAGCGCAATGATGTCCGGGATTCAAAGACGCTATGCCAAGCAACCTTTAAGGCAATCGAAGAAAACCACAAAAATAAAAACATCATATCCGGTTTATCCACCGGCTTTAATGATCTGAATAACTGGACATCTGGTTTTCATAACTCAGAGCTTATCATTATCGCCGGAAGGCCGGGCATGGGAAAAACAGCACTTGGCGTAAATATTATTGAGAATGTTGTTTTGTCCGGCGTCCCGGCAGTTATCTTTTCCCTTGAAATGTCCGGCGAATCACTTATGACGCGCATTTTTTCATCAAAGACGGGGATTGATTCAAGGAGGCTAAGGTGCGGCGTTGTCTTTGATAAAGACTGGCCGCGTCTTGTAGAGGCTGTCAACCATATAGGCGCGGCGCCCCTATTTATAGACGATTCGTCAACATTAACCCCGATGCAATTAAAAGCAAAAGCCCGCCGTTTGAAAATTGAAAAGGGCATTGGCCTGATCGTGATTGATTATTTGCAGTTGATGACAGGCACCGGCAAAGCCGAATCAAGAGAAAGAGAAATTGCCGAAATCAGCCGTTCATTAAAGGCACTGGCCAAAGAGTTACAGATTCCCGTTGTCGCCCTGTCACAGTTAAATAGAGCCGTTGAGAACCGCACAGAAAAGCGGCCCAGCCTTGCAGATTTAAGAGAATCCGGCGCGATCGAGCAAGATGCTGATGTTATAGCCTTTCTCTATCGTGATGAGGTTTATAACAAATCAAAAGACAATCCAGAACGTGGATTTGCTGAAATCATCATTGCCAAACAACGTAACGGACCCACAGGCGCCTTTAAAATGAAATTCAATGCAGAACTTACACGCTTTTATAATTTAGTAGGGGAATCGGTTCAAAACAGTTCAAAAGGGTTCATTAAATGAAAAGTCTTTTTGATCAAAGTACTCTTAAAGGATGGAGGGCAATTGCCCAGTATCTCGGAGTTTCTGTAAGCACGGTAAAGCGATGGGAAAAGCATCATTCATTAGTTGTTAGACGGTGGACGAGTGGAAGGCCTTTTGCCTTTATATTTGAACTGGACAAATATTTCCTTATATTTGAGGAACATAGACAAAAACAAAAGAGAAAGGAGAAAACATGAAAAAAGACCAAGGCAAAAAAAAGCGAGAAAAATTTATTGAACCTTTTGTACCTTTGAAGGCGGCAGATATTGAAAAAGCTACAAAGCTTATTTGCGAATTTGCCCTGGAAACAAACGAACCATACGACAAAAAACACATAAGAAATCTTTTAACGAAGTACGCAGATGGAAAGCTGCCGATACTGCTAGCCAAGAACAAAGCTGGTGATGTGCTGGGCATCTCCGGCTTTATATGCGTACCTCACTTATATAACCCTAATGTCATGCAAGCAGCAGAGTTTATTTGGTATGCCAGCGATAAACTAAGTAGATTTGACCGGGCAAGCTTAATGAAACGCCTTTTGGATATTATGATTGCCACATGTCAAAAACAGAAAATATCTCTTTATGTCAATACTCCAACATATTCTTATTTGAATGACATGCTTGTTTTTGAAGGATTTAGACCTAAAACAATCAGCTATGTAAAGGAGTTTTAAAAATGGGACTCGAAACAGGCTTGGCAGTAGCCGGTATTGTGGCCTCGGTTGCCGGGACTCTTATCACTGCCTCGCAGCAAAGCGATATGTCAAATTACAATGCTGCGGTTGCGAATCAAAACGCTGAAGCGATTGAAGACAAGGCCGCTTATGATGCCAAAATGCACAATCAGGAAGTCAGAAAGATGCTGGCAACGCAACGGTCTCTATACGGCAAATCAGGTGTTTCTTCTGAAGAAGGTTCTCCGCTTCTGGTGATGAACGATACCGTAAAACAAGGCGCTATGGACGCTCTGGCTATTCGCTACGGCGGAGATGTTGAGGCTGCAAAACAAAGAAGTGCGGCAAATCTTTATAAAATGGAAGGGAAAAATATAAAGACTGCCGGAGCGATAGGCGCCGGAACTACACTTTTGGCCGGTGCCGGGAATCTTTATAAATATTACGTGAAGAAATGAGGGCCATGTAATGTACGATCCGTTAGGAATAAATCAAGAAAAACCGCAATACGACCCGCTGGGCATCAATCAATCTCTTGCGCCTCAAAGCAATATGCCTTCTTTCGATATTAAATTATCTCCTGAAGAAATGGCGCAAATCCAAAACAAGATTGATGATAAAACCTACACCACAAAAGAAGGCATGTTCTTCTCTGACGGAAGTTCTTTTCTCCTGAAGGACAGAAAACAGCCCGATAATGAGACGGTTATTAAAACTGCTGACAGCAGCAAATCATTTTTTGATGATGTAAAAAGTTTTCTCTTTGAAGAATCTCCTTATGTTTCCAATGCTCAGGCAATGAACGCTTATCAAGTGGCGCGTGATTTAAAAATCCCCATTAATAAAGTTGATAAAAATGTCATGCGCCAATACGCAGAAAAACAAGGCGTATATACTCAACCGGAAAATAAAGACTTCTTTACAAAACTTGCCCTTGCTCCGGTGACTGTCGGATTAATGACCTCACCATTATCTACTTTGTTTGGCCTCGGTACTTTTGCCGGATTATCAGAAATAGAAAACTTTGCCGTGTCTAAAGCAAAAGGCGAATCTTACGAATTTGGAGCGGGCAAGGGAATGCCTGATCTTGTGCCGGAAAATACAAGTGAGGGCGTCAAAGATATTCTTTGGCTCTCTGATATGGCCTGGCAAGCTGTCGGTGCTGGTGTTTTAACTGCAGGAGCTAAAGATTTATCCGGTAAATTCGTCAACAAGTTCATGCGGGACGTAACGGAAGCTTACAATCTGCCCAGCAAGGTTTATATTTCCCCGGAGAAAATAAGGGAGTTTCACGGATTGGGGCGGGAAGACGTTATTTCCCCGGAAGTATCTGACCTTCTGAAAGATACCAATTTGACGCGCGAGGATTATGTTGAGGCTCTTAAAAACGGCATTGACATTGAGATACCTACCGAAAAGATTGTCACTCATAGAGATAAGCCTTGGGTGCAAAAATTAAAGTCTTATTTTAAAATTTCTCCATTTGAGGAAACGGTAAAAACTCCTGCCGAAAAACCACAAGCGAAAAAACCCGTTGCCGGATTGATTGAAGGTCAAGAAAGAAGCATAAATGATATTGTGAGGGATATTGATTTTTTTGCAAGGCAGACATTAGATGAATCTGGGGAGGTATCCAGAAGGCTTCTTGAAGGTGAAATATTAGAGGTTCATAATCGTCTAGCAAAAGACTTTGAAGTTTTTAAACAAAGAGCCAAGGAATCAGGGAAGGATGTCTTTAAATATATGGTTGACAATGGAATAAGCGAAAAAGCCGCTAATTCCATGTTGAGATTAGTTAGAACATATGACCTTGATAAACGTGAAAACAAAGAAACGTGGTTGCTGACGGGCTGGAAAAACGAACCCCCTGTTGAATCCGGAGAGGTTAACGGCTCTTCCGAATCTACGCTCACCGAGCCTATGCGTACTCGTCCCGATGAGGGTGCAGGGGTTAAGAATAATATAGCACTGGAAAATGAATTTGTCAAGAATGAAGAAGCGGACAATATAAACGCTCTTTTGAATATGGCGGCGGTTCAGGACAAAGCCGCCGGTGATTTAACGGAAAATCCCTCTTATGATGCTATCCGTCAAAAAGCCGCACAGCTAGCCTTTGAAATAATCTCAAAGAAAATAGATTTTCAGAAGCGAAAAGCACAAGCCGCTTTAAAACGTCAAGGTGAGGAAGCCGCAAGACTTACGCCTGTTGGTCAAGCATTGGATTACATTCTAGAAAAGGGCGGGATCAGCAAAAAAGCAATTTCCAATTATTACGATAAAGACACGGTAAAAGAATTAATGCGTAAACGTCCCGGCCTTATTGCCAATGAAGGCACGTTGGAAATGGACGTTGTAGCGGATCAGTTTGGATTTGAAACCGATGATGACCTTGTAAACTCTATTCTCGATTGGGAGGGCATAAAAGCCGAAGGCGTAAAGCAGGCTGAATCTTTCGATAAGTATTACAGTGATTTGATTTCTAAAGCCGAATTGGAAGATTTTCATATCAAGTTATTGGAAGAAGAAGAAAAAATACTTTCCCGATTGCTGAAAGGCAATGCTCCGAAACCAGCAAAGGGATTGAAGAAATTTATCCGTCAGGAAACCGGTCAGGTCCGCGTAGATGAATTAATGATTTCCGAATATGACGCGCTTACTGCAGCCATGAAAAAAGCTGAACGGGCATCACGCAAGGCCTTCAGAGAAGGGAATATTGAAGGCGCTCTTGAAGAAAAAATCAGGCAAAAGGAAATTGCGGAAAGGAAGAAAGCGCGGCTTCAGGCAAAGCAGGAGGCCAAAGATATTCACGATGACATATTATCAATAATGAAAGATGATAATCTTCCTGTTGACTACAAAGAACGCATTGAAGACTTTCTTTCTGATTACGACCTTTATCCCCGGAGCGATAGAACACGCAAGCGAATCGAATCCACAAGAGAGTTTATGGATAGAATGGAGGAGGAGGGCGAGGATGTAAGCATTCCCAAGTCTCTGTTGAGCAAGATTGAGCGTTACGGCCGCATGCACTGGAAAGAGTTAAATCTTGATCAACTAAAAGACATTTACGATCAGGTCAAGATGATGGCTCATTTGGGCAAACTTAAAAATGAGTTAATCGCGGCTCAAAAAGGCAGAGACTACAATAACACCGTTTCGACAATTCTTGATTCCATACAAAAGAACTGGCCCAGCGTCAATATTTCTCCTGAGCAAACAGAAACAATGCTTTTGGAAAAATCAACGTGGCAAGAATTCAAGGAAAAGAAAAATGCTTATTTCAATGAACTGGTGAAGCCAGAATATATTTTCAGGCGTTTGGATAAATGGGAAGAATTAGGTCCGGTCTGGACTTCACTATACAAGCCACTGCAGGACGCTTACAATAAAGAGGCTATTGGATTAACAGATATAACAAATAAGCTTCAAGTTATCTTCGAACCATTCACAAAGAAGGGCGGGGGAAAGTGGGCACGCGAGAAATATAAAATAGAGGGCGTTCCCCAAATACTGACCAAAGAAAAGATGATACTTGTTGCCCTGAATACAGGCAATGAAGGAAATTTGAACGCTTTGCGTGAAGGTTTACAGTGGAATGATGACCAGATAAAAGCAGTAATCAGTAAATTGACAGAGGAAGAATGGAAATTAGTTAAAGACGTATGGAATCTTTACGACGAAATGTTTCCTTCTCTGTCCGATGTTTACCTGAAAATGACCGGCGCCAAGCTGCAGAAGGTTGAAGGCCGTTATCATCCTTTGGTTTTTGATCGCACTCTTTCATGGATAGCCGATAAAAACGCGGCTGAGGCTGATAATAGAGACTTTTTCCAGACAATTTATACAAAACCAAAGCCTGAAAGTGGATTCACTGTTGAACGTAAAGGCGGAAGGCTCGCGCCTAAACTTGCATTCGATGCTATTTTTAAACACCTTGCGGACGTAAATCATTATGTCAGTCATGTAGAGGCCGTTCGGGACATTCAAAAATTAATCAGTGATCCGCGCATCAGGGCGGCAATCGAAAGTGCACCGGAGGGCATAGGCGGGGCGGACGCATACAAACAGTTAATGCCATGGCTGCAGGAAATCGCAAAGCCTAAGACCGACCCGCTATCACTGACCGAATCAGCGTTAAAGACTATTCGCAAAAATACAACCTCGGTTGCCCTGGCGCTGAAATTCTCCGTTGCCGCGTTTCAATGGCTCGGTACAACGCAATCCATTGAAGCCGTGGGGCATAATCAGTTTGTCAAAGGTTTTGTTGATTTTTATACTCACCGTCAGGACATGGTTGAAACAATCAAATCAAAATCTCCGGAATTGGCTAACCGTTCTCAGTCCTGGGATCGTGAATTACGGGACGCTTACGGGAAGCTCGGCCTTGAGAAGTTTAAAGGATCTCAATTACTCAAGGACGCTTATTTCTCGTTAATCACGCTCATGGATATGGCGGTTGCTTATCCGACATGGCAAGCCGCTTATACTCAGGGAATTGAAAAATTCAAAGGTGATGAGACGCAAGCAATTAACTATGCCGATATGAAGGTACGGGAGAGTCAAGGCAATGCGCTGCCTAAAGACATGGCGGCAATCCAGAGAGGCGGAGAACTCAAGAAAATGGTTACAATGTTCTATACCTTCTTCTCGTCAATGCACAATCAGGTTTCAGAAGCTCAGACAAGATTTAAGTACGGGGATAAAAACATAATCCAGCTATTGAAAAGTTGGTGGTGGATCGTGGTCGCTCCGGCCATTCTTCAGTACATGATGACAGAGCGCAAAGCGCCCACACCAATTAAGATTGCAAAGGAATCATTTCAATACCGGATGGGCGGCTATCCCGTAATCAGAGACATAACATCATCGGTTTTTGGTGAGTACGATTATCAGTTTTCACCCGCGGCGCGTTTTGGCAAAGTAGCCGGAAAAGCCATAGGCGAAACAGTCAAACTACCTACTGATGATGGGGAGTTTGATAAATGGCTGAGGTATTCGTTTGAAAGCGCCGGGTATTTAACAGGATTACCCACAGGACAGGCATTAATCACAATGAAAGGATTTAACGACTTAGCCAATGGCGAAACAAGCGATTTGACCCGTTTATTAATGAGAAAACCAAGAGAGGATTAAGTCATAACTGTATCCAGCGAAGAAGCGTTGAAAAAGGATTGATCCATTGACAGTTAGCTCATCATATAGTAATCAAAGCCAATCTCAAAAAGGTCTTGGAAGTGAGATCATGGCTGAACTTATTGCGCGGGGATCAATTAGCTGTCAGCGTTGCGGAACGACAAGGCGGGAAAGAGTTTGCCCGAAATGTGGTTATGATGCCTGTGTTATTCGCATATCGGTTAAAGGAAAACGCCTTAGAATCTACCATGATAAAAACGGGATTGCCCTTTCCTTCTCAATGGCTTTTCAGGCATTAACTCAAATCAACAAAGAAATAAAAGACCGTTCTTTTAATATCAATGATTGGCTTCAACCTGCTATCATTGAAAATAAATTCAAGAATAAATATGATGTCTGGATAAAGCAGAAAACCATCGAAGCCGAAGCTGGCCGTTTTTCATTTGAGACCCTGAAGCTGTATCAATCCTATAAGAAAAATCACTATGGTCCGCTTTATGAGCTTGATGTGCGTGAAGTTGAGCTTTCCCATTTGCAGGAGCTTGTAAACGGCTTTACGGGATTATCTGAGAAGTACGTCAAAAACCTTGTCGACTGTCTGAAAACGTTTTTTAAATGGTTGAATAAATGGGAACGGGTAAGGTTGCCTATTTTCCCGGATATTGAAATCACGACCGGCGAGACACAAAAAGCAATTTCCTACGAAGAGCAAATTGCAACTATTGAACGCTTTCCGGCGGAGCATCAAGATATTATGTTCTTTATTCGTGAAACAGGATTGAGAGTTTCTGAGGGGTGCGCTCTTCAGGTCCGCGACATTGATTTGCCTGGTGCCCGAGCATTGATTCAAAGAACCTATTCCGGCTATCGCCTTGTTGAAAAAACGAAAGGCAAACACAAGAAATGGATTCCTTTGTCAAGACGTGCTTTTGAAATAGCACAAAGACATGTTACCGGGCGCTTCGGTGCAGATTTCCTCTTTATTAATCTATCTACAGGCAAGGGATATAAACCATCCTACCTAAGGGATTTGTGGGCCTCGTATGGCATAAAAGGACTTAAGTTATACGAAGCAACGCGGCATAGCACTATTACTGATTGGTCAAAGAATGCTTCAGCATTTCAGGTTAAGGACTTAGCACGGCATGGAGATATAAGAACATCTGAAAAATATGTTCATAATGCTATGACTGACTTACGGGAAGTTGTGAACCGGGATAATGTAGTGCCACTTCAATCTAATATAATTAACAAGACATAAATATTTAGTCGTTTAAAATAATGTTGTGTAAGGATATTTAGGATGTCATCACTTATCTTCTATACTGATAAATCACAAATTATGGTTGCCACAGACACGCTTGCCACTTCACCTGATGGTGAACCTTTCATGTTTACTACCAAAGCTTTTTTTGTGCCGCATCTTAGGCTAATCATCGCTGGCACTGGTGTAGCTGGATTTCTCGGAAAATGGTTCATTAAAATAAACGACAGGATGATTGTAAGAGGAATTGATCACTTAAATTATCACACACCCAGTAACCTTTCGCTCATTTGGCAAGAGCACAAAGAAGAATTTTCAATCCCTGATACAGTTACATCTACGATTTACCATTTAGGATTCTCCGAGGAAACTAAAGAAGTACATGTATATGCTTATCGATCAACAAATGACTTTGAATCAGAAACCCTCTCTTCTCTTGCACTCATCGTAAAACCTGAATGCAACATTCCAAAACCTTACGAACTGCCCAAGGATTTTAAAACAATGATGAATGATCAAAGAAGAAGCCAATCTCTCAAGCCTAAAGAAGAACGGATCTATATTGGAGGTGAAATTCAAGTACATCATCTCACAACTGATAGTTACGTTGCCCACATTCTGGAAAAGTTCGACGATTTCGATGAAAACGAAAATGCTATTTATGAAAACTTTAAAAATAATAATTCATTCCGTGCCGATAGCGTGCCGATAGACAAAAAGGCATAATGTTAATTCAAATACTTAGAGCGGATTGCAAGTTTTCGATTCCCATGCACTTCCGCCAATATATTTGCAAATTCCTGTTTTTATCGAATAACTTACTTTAACCTTCCGACTTTAAGCACCCCATACTGGATTTGAACTAAAGTTATTTCTTTCTTCCTGAAATCTTGTTTTTGATATTTTCTCAATTCATACAACCTTTCAATCCGTAACAAACACAATTTGCACCAAATGATAATCATTGTCACTACACCCAATTATCAATAATCTTGACAGTTTTAATCATCTCGGCTATTTTAGAATTATGGTAAAAAATAATGAAGGAGAACAATCATGCAGAAAACCAAAATAATAATATATGCACTCATAGTATTTCTGCTTTTACCTTCGATCATTTTTGCAGAGACACAGGAAATGAAGGGACATAAAGTTGTCAAGGGGGACACCCTTTGGGATATCACCCAGACTGAATTGAATGATCCATTCCTATGGCCCAAGGTCTGGAAAGAAAACCCCTGGATAAAGAATCCTCACTGGATCTACCCCGACCAGATAATCAAAATTCCTCTTTATCTTATTCAAAAGGGAAAAAGCGAAGAGGAAGCCACGACCAAACCCACAGCGGCATCTCAAGAACCTGCCATTGTCGCGGACCAACGCTATAAAGGAATAGAGGAGAAAACCACTCCGAAACCCACAGCGGCATCTCAAGAACCTGCCATTGTCGCAGACCAGCAATATAAAGGAATAAAGGGAATTGTTTTGTATGACGGGACTGCTATTGAAGGACAAATACTCTTTATGAGTGCTGACATCGTAAAGATTCGCACAAAAGATGGAAATACATCATCATATTCTTTTATTAAGGAAGTCCAATTTTTTATCAAAGAATGAGAAATACGATTGTTGTAAATTGAACTCTAAAACTGATTACAAATGGTAATTCTCAATTCTGACAACTGCCAACTACTGAACAGTAGTAGATAAGAAATAATTCTTACGATTCGGAAATCTGATTTTTATTGCTTACTTCCTGAAAGAAATAAATCGTCAATCTTAATGAATATACAACATTGCAATCCGTTATAAACAGAATTCACGCCAGATGACAAACATCCGGCTGAACTAACCACATCCCCTCAACGTATCCCTCAAAATATTGAGGCTCCACCAAATACTGAGGCAAAGCGAATCATTCCAAACCATGTTGACGCTGTTTACTTTTAATTTAACATCACGTTATTAATGGATTAATACAATATTCTGACTCTACCTCGGCTATTGGCAAACTTCTTGCTATCACATAGGCATGTTTATTTTTTTTGATAAAAAAAGTGGTCATTGTCATCATAATAAGGAAGATCCTTCCTGGCAAGCGCAATGAATTTTTACATACATTTCTGTTCCATAAGAACGGATAAGCAATGTAATCGCTGCGGCGATTGCCAGAGTAAAGCCTAGTAATCAACCATGTCACTAATAAAGTTGGAATTTAAATTCTAATTATAGAGATCGTTATAAAAATAATATTATGAGGAGGAAAAGAAACTATGGACGGAAAAATCAGGGTGACGTGCCGGATTATGGCAGCCTGCGCACTAGGTTTATTTCTAGTTCAGGGCGCGATGGCGGCGCCGGCCGAGAGGGCCAGTAAGGCAGCAGACAGAACGTTGCGGACAGAACTAAAAGCCTTGCATCAACAGGAGAAGATAGCGAAATCACCCGAGGAACGTAGTGCAATTCGGGCGCAGATGATGGAGAAGAGACATCAGGCTCTTATGGAGAGGAAAGCTCAGCGCTCAGTAAAACGGGGGGTGAAATAATATGAAGACAATAAAACTTATCATTATCACGATCTGTATTGCAATGCTTTGCGCTTGCAGCAGCAGCGATGACAACGGCGGCGGAACTAACTTGGGAGTTACCGCAATTGGCGGCACTGGTTCAAACGGCAGTGGCGGTACTGGCGGCTCTTTCTACGTTGAATCCGATGGCGCAATCAAGGTTTTGAAATCCGGCTCCGCCGACGCCAGTTTCACCATGCCAGCGGAGAGCAGTTACAATTTCGGTGACTACGGATATACGGTCTCGGGAGCAGAGGAGATCCTTCTTGCTACCGATGTGCCGGCAAATTACGCGGGCCTCTATATGATTTCCGGCGACTGGAGCCTCTACAAGGCCGACGGCACAGGAAGTGCAGGTAATCCAACTGCGGCTTACACCGTTTCAGGTCTCAGTGTGCCGTTGGGAGCAACGCTGACGATCAATGCGGATAATAATTATTATGGCGGGAGTGACCTCGGCGCATACCTTGAATTTGACAATGATATAGTTATTGATGGCACGCTCAAGACAGGCGCGGGTTACAATTACATCTATTTATATAATGCTAACTCATATTCGAACAATATCGTCGTGACGGGTACCGTCACCACATCCGGTGAAAATTATGGCTGGGTAGAGTTCGACGCAGGCAGACATTTCTACAACAGCGGGACTATTGATGCCAGTGGAGGCGACAACGCGACAGGTAGCGGCTACCAGAGCTACGGTATCTATATCTATGCCTACACGGGCAGCGTTTACTCCAAGGGTACCATAAGGGCCAATAACGGTAATGGCGGCAACGGTGCCGGTGGTGGCCAGGATCAAAATTATGATTATATCTATCTTTATGGCGGATATAACGAAAACTCTAGCGTCGATCCCATTAACGGCGGCAGTGTTATTGTCAGCGGCACTATTGAGGCTAAGGGCGGCAATGCCGGCGGCGCGACAGGCGGCGACGGCGGCGGTTGGGGTTATTCGTATTTCGTTACTTATGGCGGCGACATGATAGTTAACGCATCCTTAAACTTCAGTGGCGGCAACGCTTCGGGCTCAGGTTACACCGGTGGAGAACCTTACGGCGCCGATTTTTACTGCTACGGCGAGAGCTATCGCCGCGTGGGCGTCTGCCAGATATCGGGTAGTTTCAACGTGAACGGCGGCAATGGGGAGGCCGGCGGCAATGCCGGCTATGTGGAAGTTTACTCTTCTTATAGTGGCAGTAGCGATTACAACTACCTGGGCCAGGCTCCCGACGTGGAACTCCTCGGGTTTAGCGACATCAACCTCAGCGGCGGCAACGGCACGACACAAGGCGGCAACGCATCGGATTGGTCTTACGAGTTATACACCTACGCACCTTACAGCGAGTATTATAGCGAATACCTACCTGCTTACCCGATCATCTCCGAGGCTAATGTCACGGCCAAGGGTGGCAACGCATCGGCATCAGGCGGTATCGGCGGCACGGGCGGATATGTCGAGCTGGCCACCGATTACGATTATAATTATGGTACGTCGATCACAACGATTACGCAGAGCGGCACGATTGACAATAGCGGCGGCAATGCTACGGCATCAGGCGGTACCGGAGGCAACTCTTACGACATCTATCTAGGGAGCGGCAATGGTGGATACTGCTGGAATGTGACGTCGACAGGCAAGCTGACATCCAAGGGTGGCAACGCATCGGCATCAGGCGGTATCGGCGGCACGGGCGGTTACATCAGTCTGTATTCCGACGAAGTCGATACGGTTTACACACTGACTAACCTTAGCGTGACGGCTGGCACGGGTACAACAGCCGGCAGCAGCGGCTCGGCATGGGTTGATGGAGCGCAGATGCTTCCTTAATAATTGCATTTATTAAGTAAACAGAAAGGCCGCCGGGCAAATGCCTTGCGGCCTTTCTTATATGGTGTGCCAGTTTTATGGATAAAGGTTTGTAGAATTAATGAAGTAGAATGTAAGTTACATTACTAATGTGTTGATAATCTAATTTATGGATTATTAATTGAGGATTACGAATGGCAATCCTTAATTTAAATGAATGCCGAATACTGTGGATAAGTAGGTGAAAGAAACACTTTTACTTTTTTTCTTTCCATCGGTGTTAGTTTACCACTACTTCACCGCTTCTTTAAATGCCCTTGCTGGTTTAAACTTTGGTGTAAATTTAGTTGTTATTTTGACTGCCTCCCCTGTCCTCGGATTCCTTCCTTTTCATGCTTTTCTTTTGATAAAAATAAAAATGCCAAAGCCAAGGGGGTTGAATTTCAATCATTCCTAGCTTTAGTGAATACTAACTTCTTTTAGTTTTTGATAAAATACTGTCAGTTATTGCTTTCTATTTTTGGAGAGCTCGTTATTTCGGCAATAGATTTGTTATCTGTAACAGTCTTGTTATCTGCAACCGGTTTATTATCTTGTTTATCTGCTTTTTTAAAATATTCTTTTGCCTTCTCAGATTCTTTAATTGGTATTTGTAATTCCCACCATTGTGTTTTATCATAGCTATAACGAATAATTTTTTTATCTATATCAATTTCATAATTAGGAAATACAGAATAAAGGTTAAGCAACATTAACGGTGTGAAAAATAATATATCCAAAACAAGATATGAAATTTTAAGATCCATAGGAAGTTCCCCATAGACAGGTTCATATCCCTCTTTTTCGGCTACAAACAAATAATTACCGAAGGTTGTAACTCCAAAACTATCTTCCAGCGGCATAGATGAGTATTTTTTTTCATCTATCCTTAAAGAAACATTGGACTGAGGAGAACTAATTTTCGTCATTGCAGTGCAACCTGAAATAAAAAAACAAATCAATGTAATAATGGAAATTGTCTTTGTATTGAATCTTCTCATTCTGAATGCAAAAGTCTTTTTCATATCCACTCCTTTGTTTTAAAAATTTTTTCTTATCATTGATTAATGAACATACCTGCAAATGTTCTGTGTTGAGCAGTTCTAATCCCTTTTTCTTATTGTACTGGTGAAGCTATTATTGTGAGGCATTATTTTGAATGGCGATATATATAAAGAACATTATTGTATGTCAAGAAAATCTTTGCCTTAAAGTGTCGTATGTAAATTTCTTATTAGCGATTGAAAGGTTGAATGTTTTTCTCAGATGAAACCTTCAAGGTTAAGGGGGAAAATTTTTATCCTTTAACTTTTCTTTAACCTTAACATTCTCACTGTTGTTAATTAATTGATATTACTAAATTAATTATAATAGCGGACGAATTCGATTCCCATGCACTTCCGCCAAATATATTTGCAAATTCCTGTTTTTATCGAATAAATTTCTTTAACCTTACTACTTTAGCGTTCCATACTGGATTTGAAATTTGAGTGGTCCATTTTTTCAAATTGTGTATGAAAAATGGGTATACTTGGAAGAGATTCTATGTGTTCCTAAGTAACAATAAATGTCAAAGGATTATAACGTCATGTGGGTAGGATATTATCTTTAATAATAATTAGAAAAGGAGAAAAGCATGGACAATAATCAAGACTTTTAGAGAGAGGGACAGCTTATGGCTGTCCCTCTCTCTCGTTCTTTTTACCTATTTGAGAAACTTGTTAAGATCAACATGTACCCATGGTTCGTCATAGTAGCCATGGAGAACCCACATCTGAAGTGATGTGGTATCCATAACCACATGGTGGCCACCTACTGCCTGTGTTGTTGAGGTTCCATAGAAGGAACCGCTTCTCTCCTGATCGTTTGGGTTAAGAAAGTCGATAAGGTACATGGCAGTCTGTGCATCGATGTTACCATAATAGTTTAAGATATATGACATCATGGTTCGATAACGCCACTCAGATTCCCTTCCTCCTCCCTGCTCGGTGTCTATGGTATGGTAGAATATGCCTGCTTGCGTCAAGTTCATCTGCGGTAGGATATAGTGGTTGCTCATGCCCACCAGATCAGGCTTATTCTCTATCTGTGGAGGAAAGGCAGAGATGCTGGTAGTTGGTGCGCTCGAAACTAGAGGATCAGTCATTTGGATTACTATTTGGTAGTTATTTAATTCCTCCGGGTAAACATACGCAGCTGATCTTACTGCAACACCGTATTTCGGGTGAAGGTAAAGATTGCCATATCCTTCAGTAGCAAGGTTAACGGTAGTGCCAGCAGCATTTATAATGCTGAACTGGATCGGACTTGGTAAAGCAGCATAGGCCGCACCAAATCCAGGAAGAATTGCTGAGAGCGTACTAAAAAGTCCGCTTTGGTCCGGAATCATACTGTTGGTAACAGTCTCCAACGCGACGGAATTATTTTTGTCTGATATCTGTAAGAGCCAGGAAACACCGCGGGACGTATTGCGAACCCTGTCAATCGCGGAGCGAGGGTCATATTGATTCTGATTGGTATTCCCCAGATATTGCGCAAACTGGACAACATCCCTGCATAGGAGCAAGACCCCCATACCGGTGACTAATGCCCTGTTTTGCCTGTTTGGTACCATATCCATACCCATGCTCACGCCCATTGCATTCATGCCGGTAGGGAAGCCTACAAATCCGGGCACAGAAGCCGCCACAAAGGGAAAGCCTTCATTAGGTTTTTGTACTATTAAAAGGGCCTCGTCAGAAAATACACCGCCACCCGTGGTAAACATAAAGTCCCTTCCATGATAGACTCTGCCATCTAAGGTTCCATTCCCGAACACAGCGAATTCATTACAGGCGAGACTGCCACCTTGATAGATAAGGCTATAGAGTATATCAAACCCTACATTGATCATCTCTACTTCATTATAGGTTATTTCTTTATTGATCCCATTTTCTGCGAAATAAGCCATTGCTCCATCAGCGATACCCTGCATCTCATCTTTGTACCTCTGGGGAACGGCATAGTCCTGGGATCTCACTGCTATCAATAATACATTTTTAAGTTCATCCACAAGTTCCTGGGGTATCTGGTCGCCAGGCGCTCCATTATATACACTTATCTGGCCCCTTAGAAAGTTATCCACATAGTCATGTGTCATCCGATAAACCCCGTTAGAACAAAGGTATCCCTCGGCAAAACCCCTCTGATATGCATCCGTCTTGCCTCTTGTTGCCGGTAATGTGTTTAATTTGGCACCTCCTTGCAGATAGAGAAGCCTTTTCTTGTTTTGATATGACCCGCCGTCATTGTACTCTGCCAGGAATGATTTGCCATATCTTGCTATAACGGTATAATCATCCTTTAGTATAGGGACGGAATAACCAGGAGGAACAGGGGATGCAAGGGTAGGAGGATCCTGAGCAACAGGGCCGCTGTTAGCTCCAACATTTTTTGAAAAACCTGCCAGGACAAGACAAACAATTGCTAAATAAAAAATACTTAATACCCAGGCATATCTTTTCATAATACCTCCTTTTAATATCTCTCCTAATATATTTTTATGTTGTTCATTAACTGCCACGACACAACAAGGAAAACTGTACCTTACGGAAATGTCTGCTAATAAATCAGCAATTTGTCAATCAACTAATGAGTCTGAATTAATGCCGTTTTGAATAATTTTTGAAACTGTATATCTTACTGGCTTCTGTGTCAATATGATATTTCTTTCATGTTAAAAGTAAGTAATAATAAGATGTTGTAACATATAAGCTGTTCAGTTTGAAATGTTGTGTGAATTGGAAAAATTAAAAAAGCGACACTATCAGAAGAAGTTTTTATCCTTTAATTTTCTTTAAACTTCCGACTTGAAGTACCCCATACCGGATTTGAATATTGTCCACTCAAGAGTTCTTTCACTGTTTTCCCTCCATCAATCTTCGTTTTTCCCAAGGCTTAAAAAGCTACGTCACCGTTTCATTAAATGCCATTGCTGGCTTAAATTTTGCTGTAAATCTGGCTGTTATTTTTATTGTTTCACCAGTCTTTGGATTTTCCTCTTTTAAAAACAATGAATAGTGTTATTATAATATTAAACTAAAGCGATGTTTGGCCAGTATAATACCATTGATGAAGATGACTTTAAGAAAGCTATCAGAATGTTGAAGTAAATAACATTTAAAGAAAGGAATCGCAAAATGGCTTATAAAGAATTATTAAAGAAGCAGATTGGAAGAGAATGCACATTTAACCCAAACCATACTAAATGTACGATTAATTTTGGAGCGCCGGAACCTTTTGCAAGTGAGGGAATCATTGATGATGTTACCGATGACTATGTAGTTATAAAAAGTCAAGGCGGAACAATGATTTATCTTCTCGTTAATACCGCAATATCTTATTGATAAGATGAAACTTCTAAACTTTTGCGCCTTCGTAGGATTCCGAAGCACATGAAGTTCTTCAACTTATAAATATCAACACAGCACCTCACATTTTATATTCAATTTTTCATTTCAGCTTTTATTTTTTTTTGTTTGCATTCAGCATAAGCAACATTTGCCAGAGGGTTACCTGAATTGATAAATAAAGAATTGCTGAAAAGTAAAATAACGTATGTTACAAGTAACCCGGGTCAGGTTAAGATGCTGTGACCATCTATCATTTATCGTATGATATCATTATAGTAGATAACAACTCTGATGATAATGCACGATTTGTTTCGAAGAAATCGAGAAGAGCTTCGAATCAATAATAATATATGCAATGGGAAATAGACGCTTCATAAAAGATAGTTTCAATATTAAATTAATTTTTGTCATATATTGCGATTCGTATAATGGACAGTGAAATGGATATTCATTAAATCATAATTATAGGCGAGTTATGTTGTCTCTTTTTCGTAAATATTTTAGAATAATAAGTTTTATTCACTCCAATTATTTTTCAAAAGGGCCTGTCTGTGTTGATATTGAGTTGAGTAACAAATGTAATTTGAAATGTAAAATGTGCTGGTTTCATGGTGAAAGTGGGATTGGTGATAGATATTTAAATTCAGAGATGACGACAGCAGAAATATTAGGGTTAATAGATCAGTTAATCGTGTATAGGCCTCATATATATTTCGGAGGAGGTGAACCATTTATCCGGGAAGACTTCTTGGAAATAATTGCTTATGTAAAAAAATTCAATTTACAAGCATCATTTACAACAAATGGAATTCTTTTGGACAAACAGAAGATTCAGAAAATCGTACAATTGGGTGTTGACCATATTACTTTTTCAATCGATGGGCCCGAGGCGTTACATGATAAAATGCGCGGACAAGGTAATTACAGAAAAGTAATGTCTAATATGCAGCATTTTTTGAATTGCAAACAAGGGGAAGACATTACAAAGCCTCTAATAACTGTAAATATAACTATTAGCCCTTCGATTGTTGGTCATTTAAAAAAAACTATTAACTCAATAAAAAAAATGACCGGAGATAAGGTAGATTATTTTACAATCCATCATCTTTGGTTTATTACTCCATCTGAGTTGCAGCTTCACAAAGTAACCGTTAATAAAAATATTGACAGAACAGCTCCTGGATCGGGATCTCATTGCATCCCTTTTTCTCAATGCATTGATTCAAATGCATTGTCCGATGAAATATTTCAGCTAAGAAGTGAGGAAAAAATTAAATTCTTTCCAAATCTTAAAGGCAAAGCAATTAACGAATTTTATTCTGATGGCTATAGGTTAAAGAAAAGATGTGTGGCACCTTTCCTTGCAGTACTTGTGAAACCTAACGGCGATTTAAAATTCTGTCCTGACGAGTGGATTGATGACTATATACTTGGCAATATCCGTGAGAATAGTTTTGAAAATATTTGGAACTGTAAGAGTGCCAGACATTTCAGATCAATAATCTTTCGGGAAAAACAGTTTCCCGCCTGCAAAAGATGTAGTTGGATGCATAACACTTTTTAAGAAGATTAAAAGCCAGGATTCTTATAATTATCAGGAGATGCAGTAATGAAACCTTTCGCTAAAATCGTGTTACTGGCAATGGATGCGGGGGATAAATTTTTAATCCAAAAATGGGCCACGGATGGAACATTACCGAATATTCAATCGCTTTTTGCAAAAGGATTTGTCGGAGAAACAATGAGTATTGAAGGGTTATATGAAGGATCAACCTGGCCATCTTTTTATACAGGCGTGAATCCTGCGCGTCATGGTTTCCATCGTTTAAACCAAATAAAACCGAATACTTATGAATTCCATCATTGTAATCCTGGTGAATTTAGCAAACGGGAACCTTTTTGGAATCTTCTGAGCAACGCCGGGAAGAAAGTTGCTATCTTGGATATTCCCTTGTCCGGAACATCGCAAGGATTGAATGGCATTCAAATGGTGGAATGGGCATCCCATGATGGAGTATACGGATTTAATACATGGCCGGAAAAATTAAAGGGTGACGTAATCAAGAGATTTGGGTACCATCCGGTTAAAGCATCTTGTGACTCCTATGGGAGGTCTCCCCGTGATTTCTGCAGATTTATAAATCACCTGCTCGAGGGTGTTAATAAGAAATGCGAGCTTACCGTAAATTACATGGATAAAGATGAATGGGACTTTTTTGCTCAGGTGTTTTCTGAGAGTCATTGTGTAGGTCATCAATGTTGGCATCTTCACGACACTAACCATCCTAATTATAATAAAAAAATTGTTGCTCTCACGGGAGATCCTGTCCGTGAAGTATATAGAGCCATCGATAGTGCTGTGGGAAAGATCTTAGAACATGTTGACGAAAACACGCTTGTTTTTTTCCTTGCAACTCATGGCATGGCCCATAATATTGGTGCAAACTTCTTGCTTGAAGATATTTTAGAGAAGTTGAATCTGTTAAGAAAAAGACCTGTCTCCGATGTTCAAGGGATAATTAAAAAGACTTTTAATATGACAAGAGCAAAATGGCAGAAAATACCCAATACAATTCAGGAGGCTTTGAGGCCGGTACTATTTCCACTCTACAAATCAGCCAAACAAAACCTGGTTGTTGGTGAAGATCCTTCACAAATCTCTTTCAAATTTGATTTAAAGCATTGCAAATGTTTTCCCCATGAAAATGGAAACCTGGTAAGCGGCATCCGGATTAATCTGAAAGGAAGAGAACCAGATGGTTTTATAAAATCGGGAAAAGAATTGAATGATTTATGTCAGGAATTAAGTAAAGATCTGCTAAGTATTGTTGAAATGGATAGCGGTAAACCGATGGTGCAAAGGGTCATAAGAACTTCTGACTTTTTTCAAGGCGAATATATTGATCATTTACCGGATCTTTTAGTCGAATGGAATGAACAAATTATGATAGGAAGCAAGAGATTGAATAACAAATCCTGTTTGCTTAAATTGACTTCGGAAAAGATTGGATTACTCGAAGGTGAGTACAATTATTGCCGCACGGGAGATCATAGGCCCCATGGATTATTTATTGTGACGGGACCCGGAATCAGACCTGGATCTATAGGAAGAACGATTTCCATTATGGATTTCGCGTCCACATTTTTACATTTATTTGGTTTAACAAATTACGACTTGGATGGAAAACCGATTAGCGAAATTATCGATTCTTACTCCCCATATACGTAAATTATAGAAAGTCCGGTTGAACTGCATCCCTGGGGTGCAGTCCATTTACTTTCAACTACATATCGTTTTAATATTTGACTATTCCTGCAGAGTTACAGTAATGGGCCGCTGTCAGACTTAAGGATTGATATTCATAATCAATTTTTTGAGTTCACCATCAAATCAACGGCAGTATTTTTTCCCGTTAGCTGATTCTAACAATTTGCAACTTCCCAATTCACATGCTTTTTGCGCATCACTGCATCCAGACTCTTTGTCACCCTGAGTAAGATAAGCATCACCCCTGTTGCTGTAGGCCATGGCATAATCCGGTTTCAGGCGGATGGCTTCATTGTAGTTCTCAATTGCCTGCTGATTTTGGCCAAGATCACGATAAGTAACCCCCCTGTTATTATAGGCCATGGCGTCATTCGGGTTTAAGCGGATGGCTTCATTATAGTCCTCAATTGCTCGCTGATTTTGGCCAAAATCGCGATAAGTAACCCCCCTGTTATTATAGGCCATGGCATAATCCGGTTTCAGGCGGATGGCTTCATTATAGTCCTCAATTGCTTGTTTATGCTGGCCAAGGTCACCATAAACATTCCCCCTGTTGTTGTAGGCCTCAGCGTAATCCGGTTTCAGTTTAATTGCTTCGTTCAGATATTCAAGAGCCTTTTCGGGGTCGGTACATTTTCCCCTGGAGCACAGGGCAAATGCATTACGGAACAAATTATTAGCCACGACAGGTGTCGGAGCAGGTTCAGATGCTGAAGTAGATTCATGTACCGGAGCAGCGGGAGCATCAAACTTCTGGGGTTCAATCGCTTTTATTTGTTGGGCGCTTTTGTCGACGTTTGGTTTTTGTGAAATTGTGAATATAATGCTGACGACTAAGATAATAATTACAATGATGGGTATCCTATAGTCTTTCCCTATTTCCCCCAGCTTTGTTTGCCAGTCAATAGAATCCGTTCCATTTTGTCTTTTTTTCGGAGATTTGACGGAAGTCTTTTTTCCAATCAGCGGTACTGTTTCAAGCCGCCTGCCACAGTAACGACATATAGTAACTTTATCCGGAAACTCTTCCAGGCAAAATGAGCATCTTTTCATAATCATATCTCCATACAGAATCTTTTATTAATTAATATCCGACTTTACATATAAGTCAATCAAGGAATCAACTCTTTGCCTTTTCTTTGCTATCTTTTGAGCCAGTCTCTTGCAACATCAATATCAGTAAAACATTTCATTTTGCTCCGGCATTACTTGCCACGGTCTCGAAAATTTTGGAATTCAGTATTTCCCGGAATGTCCACAAACACAGGCTGAATATGCAAAAGGGTAGGATCATTTCTGATACTGAAAATATGCGAGGTATCTTCAACGTGCAAAAATCCGCTAACAAACTATCGTGGTCCATTAACTTTACTATAGCATTTACTTCGTTCTTCAAATTTTCGACACAATCCTCTATCGCGTCTTCTGTGAAAACAATTTAAATATTTTTTCTATTTATAAATGTTGAGATATTATTTGTTGGCTTATTTTCCATTTGTGAACTCCTTTAAGAATGCCAATGGTTAATCAATTTCTTTGGGAAATTCAAGTGCTTTCCCGTGTATAAACTTATTACCACAAGTTAAGGTTTCAGTCTGCAATAAACAATATTAATTCTCTAAGATTTTCTTGACATACAGAATTACCTTTCTTATAGTTCGCCCTTGTGAAAGTAATATCCTGTCAAAAAGCGGGGAACATGTATCAGATACTTTAATCGATATATGTTATCCGCCCCTGCTGAAAAGTAGAATATTTGTTGTTTCCACGGAAGCATCCAAGTATGGATATCGCTGAAAGATTATTTTGTTGACAAATAAATTATGTCGAAGAGAAAGAAAAAAAATAACCGGCAGGATGTAAAAGCAACAAAACTCAAATCCCCGCCTGATAATAATCAGATACAAAAAGAAGGCATTATCAAAAGCCTCAGGTATAACAATCGCGTGATCAAGTATTCTGGATATGCCTTTCTATTGGTAATCGCGGTCTTAGCAATTTTTTTGCGGTTCTATGATATCAGCGCTGAAGATGTTTGGCTTGACGAAGCAAATTCCGTAATTATTGCGGAGCTCAATCCTTCCGGTGTCATTGCCCGTATCAGCCATGATGCAAGCCCTCCTCTTTATTATTTGTTATTACATTACTGGATGGATGTATTCGGAAAAACGGAATTGGCATTACGCAGTTTGTCCGTTCTGTTCGGAGTTTTGTTGGTCATTGCTGTTTATTTTACCGGCAAAAGAATATTTTCCGAAAAAGTGGGAATTTATGCGGCATTGATTGCTTCTGTAGCCCCTATTCAGATCATGTATTCACAGCAAATCAGGATGTACACACTTCTGCCCCTCATGTCTCTTATGTCCATGTACTACCTGTTGCTTTTTATTCGGGAAAAGAAGCGCTCATTTCTTGCAGCGTACGGAATATTCACCATACTATGCCTCTTTACTCATAATTACGGTTTGTTTCTTCTTCCCGCCCAGGCTTTGCTGATCCTTCTTTTTTTTCGACAACGCCGAACTATTTTGTGGTGGGGCTTTAGTATGGTTTGCATAGGTGCTGTCTATGCCATCTGGATCCCATCTCTTTCCGGCCAGATCTCAGCACTACCCAAAACCGGATGGAGGGATTACTTCTGGAATCTATACGGCTTCGGAGGATCGCTTTTCATGAGCGTTTCTTCCTTCTCTCCCGGAGGTTCGCAGCCTCCCTATGTGCCCCTTAATTCACTGCGCTGGATGCCTATCCTGCCGGTGCTGATTATGCTTTTATTACTAATAATCAGTCTGGTTCCCCTGTTCAGCAAAAAATATGACCGTTGGAAAACAGGAGTTGGCTGGCTTGCCGTCTATTGTTTCATTCCTTTGCTTTGCGCGGCAATTGTATCCTGGTTACGCTCCAGTATATACATACCAGGACGCACCGACCAACTTGTTTTTCCAGCTTTTTGTCTTTTGACCGCAGTTGGCATTCAACAGTTCCGTCCCGTTTTTCTACGGTATGCGGTAGTTATTCTTATTATGTTTTTTTCTTTATTTACATTGTATGATTATTACAGAATCGACCTGAAACCCGGGAACAAAATAATAGCGCAAACCATCAAAGAACGTTTGGTTCCGGGCGACACCATTATTTGCACGTCTTTGACCAGGGGATTTCTCGAATATTATCTGAGAGAGGAAAAACCACATCCGCATTTCTATTCGTATCCACCGTCGAAATTACGAAGCATAGGCGGTCAAAACGTTTCCCGACTTCTCAAGAATCAGACGAAACTCGCCGAGGATGCAAAAATGTTGTTTAATGAAGTAAAAACCCATTCCTCAAGCGGACGCTGTTTCATTGTATATATTCCAAACAAGGTCAATCAATTTCTGGCGGAAACATTCGGTACAAATGTCCCGGCTGGTCAAATGACAAGAATTGGAACGTTCAAACAATCTCTCCTGAATAAAGCAGATGTAAATATTATTCTGGTTCATTTTTAAAATGAAATTTGAACATGCTCTTCATCTGTTTATATTTTATAAATTTTCGTGAAAACAGCCGTATTAATCCGATTTCTGACATTTTTTAGAGCTATGTAACGATCCAATAATATGGTTATGAATATTTGATGGGATTATCCCGTGGTACAAATATTTGGAGCGGATTAAGACCAGCATAATAACAATATTATAATTGACAATAACGAAGGTCTTTACTTGTACAACAGTGGATTTTAAAAAAAAGTGCCAAAACGCCAAGATCGGGTTTATATATTACAACCACTGTGATGATTTATTACCTTAACACCCCGTCTACACGATGTTATGAATCAACCTCTCGATTGTCTTTAGAATCACTGTTTCCCATTTGCCGAAAGCTGATCTTCTCGAGCAGCACCCGGTTTGAAGCCAGCAAGTCTGTGACAAAAGCCACCATGATCGTCTGGAAACCCATGCCCAAAAGTACCGACGCAAGAACAAGAGACTGGATGTGACCGCCTCCGCCACCTGTGAAATAATAATAGAGGAATCTCATTCCTACTATAAATCCCAAGCCAAATAAAAGCAGGCCAATGGCTGCAAAAAAACGGAAAGGCCGATAGATTACAAAAATCCGGACAATTGTCGCAAACGATTTAAATATATAAACCGGTACACTTTTAATAAGTCGCGATGGACGAAGATCCGGATTGACGCGCACAGGAATGGAAACGACCGACATGTTCTTTAGACCCGCCTGAATGAGTGTTTCTAAGGTATAGGTATAGTTGTTGAATACCACGAATTGTCTTGCCGCGTTTCGACTGAACGCCCTAAAACCACTCGTCGCATCGTCAACACGTGTCCGGCTGACAATTCGAACTACCCAACTGCCGATCTTCTGAAGGATTTTTTTCAGTGGCGAAAAATGGCGGATGCTGTAAATGGGGCGCGCACCGATGACCAAATCGGCACGTCCGTCCAAAACCGGCTGAGTCAAGGCGGAAATATCGTCCGCGCAGTATTGATTGTCCGCATCCGTGTTCACAATCACATCCGCCCCGAGCCGGATACATTCGTTTATTCCGGTCATAAAAGCACGGGCCAGTCCCTGATTACGAGTGTATCTTACAATATAATCCGCTCCTGCTTTCTTTGCCACACTCGCGGTATCATCAGTGCTACCGTCGTCAATAACCAGCCATTCCACTTTATTGAAACCGGGAACAGACCGCGGCAAAGCGGCAAGAGTAATGGGCAAAGTTTCAGATTCGTTATAACATGGAATTTGAATGATCAATTTCATTGCTTGGTCCTTTTTATATGGGAATAATTATTTAATAAAAGACAATTTCTTTCTTATCCATACAAAAGAATCTTTCAGCCAGATTATTTCCTGAGGTGTCAGGTATTTAATGAAATAACATATTAGAAACATAATTGCAAAAGCTCCCAGAAGAGAAAATATCGGTCCGGCAAAGTTCAGGCCATAAAACACTACGACAGTGGGAACGACAACCAGTAGCGGTTTTAGAATTACAGAATGCAGATCGATCGCGATATACCTTCGCAATAAAAACATAAAATAAAAGGTTGTCAGAGACATAGCAACCGCAGTGCTTAATATAGCGCCTGCAGCTTTATATCTCAAAACCGCTTCTGAAATTATTATGACAAAAGTACCAGCGGCAATCAATGCGCCGACTAATATTTGAAAATCTTTTTTATGAGCCAGCAATACACCGGATAAAGCCTGGCGTACTGTAAAGGGAATTAATATCCACAACACCGGTCCCATCAAATTGCCGGCCTGAGCATAGCGAGCTCCGAATATTTTTATTATCAACCAGGGAGCGAATGCGGTTCCCAACAAAGCCACCAAGCATCCAAGTAGTACCGAAAAGCGAATCATCGTTTCCGCGTAAATGCGGTCTTTCCCATCTTTTCTGCTCGCTGACCTGCTCAGAACCGGAAGAGATGTGCCACTCAAGGCATACGGAATATTGGCAAGAAGAAATAAAGGCTGCATGGCCAACGCAAGCTGTCCAAGAATATCGCCGGAAGAAATCACATGACGAAAAAATACTAACGGCCCCTGATACGGTATGGTCATTAAAAGCATGGAAATACCCAGAGGAAGCTCCTGCTTAAAAATATGACTCATTTCTGCAAATTTTACATTTAATTTTAAAACCAGTACGCGGCGGTTTATTATTACCAGACCGTAAATGGCTTCCAAACACCAGACTAATCCATGAATCGCAACCACCAGGATAACTTCTTTCCAGATAAAAATTACGACGAGACCAAGAACAACTTCCAGAGAACGAAACAATGATTGTTGACGGAAGGAATATTGATTGCATTCATAGGCAGTGTAAACGCTTCCTGTCCAAAGAGCCAGTGAACGGCCGATTAACGCAAAAGAAAAAATAAGCACCATTGAACGGGACGCCGGGTCATTTTCAAAATAAAGTGAAATAATTATGTAAGCCGCAGTTACCGCGATTATTGACACTATACTGAGAGCCAGAGTAACATTTGCCGTATGATCGCCTGTTTGTCTGCTTTTCCCCGCATCTCGGCTTAAAACTACCGACATACCCATCCTGGTAAGAGGTATAAACATCAAATACCAGGCTATCCCATAATTTATCATACCATAGATTTGAGGGCCAAAAACTCTTGCCACAATGACAACGTAGAAGAAGCGCGTAACAAAATACACTCCCTTACCGCCAAGCAGGTACATTAAGTTTTTGACTATGGAGGCAACGCCTCTGCCATTAATAGTTGGTGTTGTTTTGGACAATTACGATTATCCTCTTTTTATGAAATAATGGACGTACGTTAATAATAGACTCTGCCTGACAGTTTTTTCAATTTATTTATCGTTTCTCTGGAAATACAATAACGAGTTTGTATCGCCAGAGAACCACCTGCCAACGCGTCCTTAATACCTTGAACAAAATAAGTAAAATGCCGATGTCGAAGTGATAAGATAAAATAATATCCGCACCATAAAAAAGTATATGAAACCGCGTACAGCCATGGCAGGTTGCGCAAGGAAATCCAAAACCGGCTTCGAATACCGAAATATATCCATTTTCCCGGAACCCTCGCCTGCGGTGTTTCATAATGCATAACGGATATCGAAAAAGGATGCAAAATCTTATATCCTTTATCCATAAGGCGATAACTGAAGTCCTGTTCTTCACCGATAAAAAACAGGTGATCCCAGAACATCCCGATTTCCAAAAAAATCTCGCGTCTAACAGCAAAACCGGCACCGCAGAAATAGCTGCACTCATAATCTTCATTGATTATTTTTTTGTCCCCTCTGGGAATGCTTTTGTATTCCTCTAACCCATCACTCGGCTTCACAATTCGAAAGGCAAGGCAACCTAATCCCCTATCGGAGCGAAAATAAGAAACTACACGGCTAAGTGCTTTGTCATCAGCGAAAACAGCATCGTCATCGATAAATACACAGAACTCCCCTGTGGACATTCGCACTCCGTAATTCCTTCCGCCGGGAACACCAAGATTATCACTAGAATAAAAATATCGCACATCCGGGAAAATGCCTTGAATCATGTCCCCGGTTCCGTCAGAAGACGCGTTATCGACCACAATAATTTCCATATTCGGATGCGCCTGTTTCTGCACTGACCTCAAACAACTCTCCAGCATCTTTTTCCGGTTCATGGTCAAAAGAATAACACTGACTATTGGTGAACTTTTCTTACTGTCTTCTTTTTCAATATTGCTCATATTTTTTAATTAAAGATGTTTCTTTCTTTAGCAAAGAGAGCTTCATAAAGATTAAAATAAATTACTTAATTCCTGTATGCCGGGAATCCAGCATCAGCCCGATATAGCGCTCCCAACTGAACCGCCAACGATACTGCCGCACTTGCCCGGAGTCAACTGGTTTGTTCAAGAAGAGCTCCATCTTGTCCGCAAGATCCCGCGCATCTCCCGTCGAAAAAAGGTATCCGCTTTCTCCATGACTGACACATTCACGAAAGGCCGGTAAATCACTGGCGATAACTGGCTTGTCAAAAGCATAAGCCACCTGAAGTGGTCCGGATTGTGTTACTGACAGATACGGGGTAACCAGCACGTCGGCAACTGAGAAATAACGGCCAACCTCCTCGTTGGCCACATAGCGGTCGATCCGGACAATTTGTTTCCTGATGGGATCGTCCAGCGGCAAGTTCCTGAGAAGAGAATCGTTTTCAGGGTTTTTCCCTTGTGTCTCGTGAAATTGTTCTCCCACCACAAGCAGGGAAACGTCAGGATATCTGGCCGCAAGATTGCAGAATGCTTCCACCAGGCATTCCAGCCCTTTGTAAGGCTTGATGAATCCGAAAAAAAGGAACACAATTTTACGCAGACCGAGGTCGCGTTTAATTGACTCCCGCGGTTCGGTCGGGAGCGCAAATTGATCATAAATGGGGTGAAATGCTGTTACTATATTTTCTTTCTTCAGCCCGATTCGTATACCCAGCTCTGATTCCGGAAGACTATGCATTACCAGCCGGTGAGCCATTTTCATAACGGACTTACTCATAAAGGCGGCGCCGGGCACATGCTCGTGGGGCAGGCAGTTATGCACGATCAGGCATATATTTGTTTTCGTCAAGAACCGGATAGCCGTGAATAGAAATTTAAAAACCGGAAAGTGAACCGGGTGCACCCAATGGGTTATGAAGATGTCGTATCGGCCACGCCGCAAAAGTCTGATCAGAGTTATCCATGTCATGGGATTGGTATAACTCAGAATACTAAGACCCACTTGGTGAAAGGTTGTGGAGCTTTGCTCATCCGGCCAGGAAGCGGCAGCGCCGGCATTCAAAAAAGTGGGATAGGGCTTGGACCAGTAAAACAAATCCACATTCAATTCCTGTCTGCTGCGGAGAGCTTTGGCCAAATTGCCGTTGAAATGTACAATCCCACCCCGAAAAGGATGTGTCGGACCTAAAAGAGCAATCTTCACTGTCTATAACCCACCTCGATATGAACTTGGAGCCTCTAACCGGCAACCCTGGCCGCGAAGTGTTGCCAGCGCCTGAGGCAGAAGTTTCCCCCTATAACAAACTGGATTTATCCTGCTAAACTTCGGCATCAATCCATACTCCGGATACACTCATCATGGTTTTGCAGGCTTGATATTGAAACGTTCGATTGTGCAATCATCGGCAATTCTGTTCTTATAGGTACAGTTGCGGCACAAATAAGAATCATTATTCCCCAGATTGAATACCTTCCGGAAATCCTCAGAAGCTTTACTCTTCCAGGCACGGAGTGTTCCATTATGGCCGATGTTTCCGAAGGAATGTGCATTTTTGTAGTCGTATTCGCAGGCAATGACCTCACCGGAAGCTTCCAGAGTAACGCGCTTCCACGGTCGCATACAGACAAAAGGTTTTTCTTTCCGCGTAAAAGTTTCCTTATCGTAGTCGTACCTTCGGTAACTGTTTTCCCCCGGCGCATAGGTTTTATCAAGATCGCATCCTCTATCCAGAGGCATATCCACCGTTTTCAGAGTAAAGAAATCAACCCCTAGTTTTTGAGCAAGCTCCCGGACTTGTTGTAATTCGGATTCATTATGGTGCATGACGACAAAACGCATATTGAGACGAGGCGTTGTTCGGCCTTTTGCTGAGCGTACACGGAGAATATTTTCAATGTTCAAAATAACCCGATCCAAACGGCCACCCTGCCGGTATTTCTCATAGGTTTCCTGACTGGCGCCGTCCACAGCCACGACCAGACTATCCAGACCGGAATCCACCAATGCTTCAATTTGTAACTCATTCAGCGACACATTACCGTTGGTGCTGGTATGAACGACTATTCCCTTCGCTTTGGCATAGGTGATCATCGGAATAAGATCAGGGTTCAGAAATGGTTCTCCCCAGTTCCAGAGGATGAGCAACAACAGATGGTCTCCGCATTCGTCTATGAAACGTTTAAAGTTTTCCAGCGACAAAAGAGCTTTGGGCCTGGCTTTGGTTACGGATGAAGTCAAACACAGCGGGCAATTAAGATTGCAGTAATTAGCCGGTTCCACCTGGGCAATGACCGGATATCCCAGCGGCCGCGCCGGCAATAAAAACTGGTTCAGGCCGGCTATAAAAAAATTGACCGCTTTACGCAAGCGTATATTCTCCGCTCTGTAAGGCAGCATTTCGAATTCAAAATCAAATTTACCTTTCAGCATGAGAGCAGGTATTTGCGGTAGTACATCCCTAAGGTTAAATATTTTCATTTATCTTCTCCTTTGAGCCAGGAACTCAAGTCTCTACCAATATAATCCTGCAGTTTTAAAATATCATCGCGATAGAACCGCCTGAGTTCCTGTTCAACTTCAGGATTCATGGGCAATGGCTTTTGCATGTTGGTAGCGCGAATACCATCACGCAGGCTAATCCATCGATCCATGCCTAATATAGTACCGCCAATTTTTCGGGCAACTTTGTGTAGTCTTTTCGGTTTCATAAAAAGATTATTCAAAAGACGCCAGCGGGGAATGGCTGAAGTATTGTGTCTGTGTTCCGTATTCGGAATGAAGTCGGGATCAATATCAAGAAACGCATATACTGATTGAACCAGCGTGATTGCATCTCGCATTAAGTCGTCGTAGAGTAAAATTTTTACCCGGCTGAAATTAGTTTGAAAGGCGTGCACCGGACAAGCATACAAACCACATTTCCTATATTGCCAAATAAATGAGTATTCATCTCGCCTTCCTTGTTCCTCCGCGATCAGGGCATTTTTGAAGGACAGTTCTTCGTATCCATCCCGTACTAAAAAATTATAGGCGGAATAGGCACGTCTTATCGGATTTCTCAGGATTATAATGATCCGGGGATCACCAAGATAGCTTTTAATAGCTGGTATTGTTCGCTCAAAATAGAAAATTGTGTCTACACTTGCCTCGCCCACTGCCTTCTTGCCGTTGTTTGTTTTGAAAAGTTTAACGTAATCATCAAAAGAATTAATTTTTTTTTTAAATCTAAAATTGTCGCCCATACCTTTGCCTGGAGTCGTCTTATAATTACTAAAAAATTTAGGTTCTTTCAAGGGACTCATAAATACGTCAGGATGTTGCTTAAGGTAGTAGTAAAGAGACGTTGTCCCACATTTGGCAGCTCCGACAATCAAAAAATTCGGCAATACCGGGGCGATTTGTTTTAAATTTTCTCCCATTTAACCCTTTTTTGTTTATTTCTATTTATATTACATTCCTATTTGGTTATTCAGTGGTACTCTAATGACAGATCGTAAACAACCTATTGTAAAATATCATTATCATATCTTAAGTTAAGATTCAGCCATTTCTTACCCGTATTCTGTTAATTCGAAATGTTTTTATTGTGGATTATGGAATGACCGATTAGAAACTCTTCCAATATGTCAACGCATTTTTGCAAGGTGTAATTTTGGGTATCGATGATTAAATCAGGTTTTTCCGGAGACTCGTAGGGTGAAGAAAGTCCTGTAAAATCTTTTATCAGCCCTGAATGCGCTTTTTTGTATAATCCGTTCGGATCACGCCTGCGGCATTCATCGATATCGCAACGAACATGAATTTCAATGAATTTTCCCTCGGGGAAAAGACTTCTTACGAAATTTCTGTCCTGCCTAAAAGGCGAGATAAATGTGCAAAGAACGATATTGCCATGCTCAAAAAATAATTTCGCGACTTCCCCGGCCCGGCGAATGTTTTCTTTTCTGTCCAAAGCGGAAAAGCCCAGATCGGAACAGAGACCGTGCCTGATATTATCGCCATCAAGCAACGTTGTCTTACAGTCTCGATTAAACAATCTTTTCTCCAGAGTGGCGGCGATTGTTGATTTACCGGAACCGGATAAGCCGGTAAACCACAGCACAACCGCCCTGTGAGCATTTTGCTTTTCTCTGTCGGCAAGTTCAATATTTAATCCCCGCCATATGGTATGCGGCGATTTTTTAGGTTGATCGCCTCCTTTGGGCTTTGTATCAGCATAATCTTCAATATGTCTGGCGACATCTCTGATCATTCCGGCGGCAACCGTGTTATTGGTCAGAGGGTCAATCAAAATGAAACTGCCGGTGACATGGTTTAACTTATAAGGATCGAAAAAAACCGGTGTTAAGGTGCTAATCTCTATTCTTCCTATGTCATTGAGATGAAACTCTTCAACCGGTTGGCGATGCAGTGTATCAACATCAACCTTGTAAATTATTTTTGTTATATTAGCTTTAACGTATTTGGTCGTATGTTTCATAATATATGTTTTGGTCATGGTCATGGGTTTTTCATCCATCCAGCAAATCATGGCTTCCATGCGATTTTCAATTTGAGGCAGATTTTTCTTCCGGACAATCATATCACCCCTGCTGACATCAACTTCATCGTTCAGCGACAGAACGACCGATTGCGGACAAAAGGCTTCCCTTAATTCACCGTCATAAGTCGTAATGGCTTTGACAGAAGATGATTTACCTGAAGGCAGGACGACCACTTCTTCTCCCGGCGTAATCGTTCCGGAAATAATTTTCCCCGCGAAACCCCGGAAATCAAGATGCGGACGGATGACATACTGCACGGGGAAGCGAAAATCGACCAGATTACGATCCGCGGTCACATGGATATTTTCCAGATAATGCAGCAGCGGTGTGCCGTCATACCAGGGCATCTTCTTGCTCTTGGTAACAACATTATCTCCTTTGAGGGCCGATACGGGAATATAAACGATATCGTGAATATCCAGTTTCTGAGAGAAGTTTTCATATTCTTCGATGATACGACTGAAAACATCCTCTGCGTAATCAACCAGGTCCATTTTGTTAACCGCAACAATCAGATGCGGAATCTGCAAAAGAGAGACAATGAATCCGTGTCTCTTCGACTGGGTTAAAACTCCATTGCGGGCGTCAATCAAAATTACGGCGCAATCGGCCTTGGAAGCTCCGGTCACCATGTTTCTGGTGTACTGCACATGACCCGGCGTATCGGTGATGACAAATTTTCTTTTGGGCGTTTCAAAATAACGGTAAGCCACATCAATCGTAATGCCCTGTTCTCTTTCCGCCGCCAGTCCGTCCAACAGGTAGGCCAGTTCGACTTCCTTTAATCCCTTCTTTTTGGAGGTTTTCTCGATTGCCGCGAACTGATCGTCATAGATGGATTTCGTTTCATACAACAACCGCCCGATCAGCGTTGATTTTCCGTCATCAACACTACCGGTGGTCGTGAAACGCAGCAAAGATTTTTCACCTGAGTACACTAGAAGTAGCCTTCCTTCTTTTTTTGTTCCATGGAGCTGTCGCTGGTCAAGTCAATGACGCGGTTTTCTCTTTCCGATTTTTTCGCGGCTCTAACCTCACCGATAATTTCGTCAATAGTTGTCGCCGCGGAGGCGATGGCTCCGGTGCAGGGGATACAACCTAGAGAGCGAAAACGGCACAAAACCGTTTTTACTTTCTTTCTATCACCGGTGAAATCATCGGAGACTGGAATAAGAATACCTTTTTGAACAATTACTTCCCGCTGAAGAGAAAAATAAATAGGAACAACGGGAATCTGTTCCAGTTTGATATATTCCCAGATATCCCGCTCTGTCCAGTTGCTCAAGGGGAAAACACGCATTGTTTCTCCCTCGTTAATTCTGGTATTATATATATCCCACAGTTCCGGACGCTGATTCTTGGGATCCCACTGCCCGAAGGAATCCCGCAGGGAAAAAACTCTTTCTTTGGCACGGGATTTTTCTTCTTCCCTTCTGGCGCCGCCGAATGCGACGTCAAATCCGTGTTTTCTCAAAGCATCCAGCAGAGCACCGGTCTTTAGATGGCTGCAGCATTTATCCACGCCTATTTTCTGCGGATGACAACCTTGGACAATCCATTCCTCGTTTCTTTCCACAATCAGGCGCGCTCCGATTTTTTGACAGAATTCTTCGCGGAATTTGTACATCTCCGGAAACTTGTAACCAGTGTCCACATGCATCAAAGGAAAAGGAAATTTGCCCGGATAAAACGCTTTCTGCGCCAGGCGCACCATCACACTGGAATCCTTGCCCACCGAATAAAGCATCACCGGATTTTTAAATTCGGCAACAACTTCACGCATGATGTGGATGGATTCCGATTCAAGATGCCTTAAGTAAGATATGGAAAAAGAATTCATTTCAGCTTATTTCTCCACTGATATAGGCCTTCGTTTTTTCATTCTCCGGTCTTTCGAAAAACTCCGCCGCCGGTTTGTGTTCGATTAAATCACCCATGTACATAAAAACAATGTAATCGGCCAGTCTTCTGGCCTGACGCAGAATATGGGTAACAATAATAATCGTGTAATTTTTCTTCAGCAGCTTGAATTGTTCTTCCACAAGCTTCGCGGAAACAGGATCAAGGGCAGATGTCGGCTCATCGGCCAGAATGACTTCAGGCTCGATGGAAAGAACACGCGCCAGCGCTAACCGTTGCTGCTGGCCGATGGATAGCTTTGCCGCCGGTTCATGCAGTCGATCTTTGACTTCCTCCCAAAGACCTGCCAAACGAAGATAGTGCTCCACAAACAAAAGCATGTTTGTTTTGCTTTTACCCTTTAAACGCTGGCCGTCATTTGCTACGGCCTTGTCAGCGCGGGGAAAATATTTCAAACCATGAATACGTGGTCCAAATGCAACATTGTCAAAAACAGACATGGGTAGAGGATAAGGGCGCTGCGGCAGAAAACCTATTTTTTTTCTCAGCTCAGTGACATCCATAGCGGCATTATAAATACTAACACCGTCAATAAGTATATCGCCCATTGCCGTTACATCCTCATTCAAATCCAGAAGTCTGTTCATGCTCTTGAGCAGTGTTGTTTTCCCGCAACCTGATGGACCTATAATAGCGACAATCTGGCGATCGGGTATATCAAGACTGACGTTTTTTAAAACCTGATGACGTCCATATGATATATTTAATTGCTTAATCCTGATATGCGACATTGTTGAAGTTATCTCACTATATTTTTTGAAAACCGCCATCCTAAAATTCTGGCGATGATATTAATTATCATTACAATAAAAAGAAGAATCAGGGCCGCAGCAAAAGCCCTGGCCTGAACCTCCGGCACCGGTGTACCCGCCTGAAAAAACACGGCCAGCGGCAGTGACGCCACCGGATCCATCAGAGAGCGAGGAATCTCGTCCGTATATCCCGCCGTAAACAATATTGACGCGGCATCGCCGATTCCTCGACCGAATGCCAGAATAACCGCCGTGCACAAACCGGGAAACGCCTGTCGCAAAACAACGGCCAGTGTTGTCTCTATCTTTGTCGCGCCCAGAGCGTAAGACATTTCCTTAAGCTCAAAGGGAACAAGACGAATGGCTTCATCCATGGCCCGGCTCATAATCGGAATCATCAGCAATGTTAATACTATAATGCCGCCTAAAAGAGAAGCTCTCAAACCAAAATAAACCATGATGACAAAACCAAAGGCACCGTAAACAATCGAAGGCGTTCCCCAGAGAATATCGAGCACAAGTCTGGTAAAATCAGCGAAACGTCGTCCCAGATATTCCTTCTGCAGTGCCAGAGCTATTGGCAGGCTGAAAATAATCGACAAAATAGTAGCGCCGATTACCAGATAAAGCGACCCAATGATGGCATTGGCAATGCCCCCCTCCTTGCCCAGATAGTAACCGCCTTTCGGCGTCTCGGTAATCATGGAAAGATTAAGAGAAGAAAGGCCTTTTATGGCTACAACAATGATAATGCCTGCCAGGGCCAGAAAGACCATAAAAAGCGCCAAAGCCATGAGGAACTTGAAAATATTTTCTTCAATCTTTCTTGATTTCATCGTTCGATTGTTTCTCCAATTCTCAGCAGTGTGTAATGAGCGGTCAGGCTAAACAGCGCGACAACAAGCATTAGTATCAACGCCGCGGACATAAGAGCCGCATCATACAAAGGTATGGACATAACTTCACCATAATTATTCGCAATCAAAGCGGGCAAAGGATAAGCAGGATCAAAAACCGAAGATGGCAGCAAGGCAACATTGCCCACAACCATCAACACGGCCATTGTTTCGCCAAATGCGCGGGCAAATCCCAGAACAACAGCGGCCATAATTCCTCTTTTTGCTTTTTTAAGAACCACATATTTTATTGTTTCCCATTTGGTTGCACCCAGAGCCAGAGCGCATTCTCTGATTGGCTCGGGCACCATTCTCAATACTTCCACTGTAATAGAAATAATAAATGGAATAACCATGACGGCCAAAACAAGACCACCAGCAAGCAGGCTGTAACCGGTTGTCGAAACTCCGGCAAGTTCACCAATAGTGCCGACCAATGGCACGATGACCAGCACACCGCACAGACCATAGACAACTGATGGAATACCGGCCAGAATATCGATAATGAACCGCGCGAATTCGCGAAAATGCCGGCTCGCGTATTCCGAAAGATAAATAGCCGCAAGCAGACAGACGGGAACGGCAATAATCATGGCCAGCATGGTTACTTCCAGCGTGCTGACAATGAAAACGAACAAGCCGAACTCATTTTTCATCGGATGCCAGGATGATGAAAATAATAAATCGGATATTGATATGGTCTGGAGAATCGGTTGAGCTTTCAGTAGTAATCCGCAAAAAATAAGAAGCGCCAAAGCATTGATAAAAATCAACATTAAGCGACCGGAATAAAGCGCGAGAACCTCTTTGATCTGTCTTTTTTTCAACAAACCTTCTCCAAACATCCTCCCGCCTTTTTCTCCCTCATTACTTGCCTGTTTTATTCAAAGCTTCTTTAATCTGTCTGGCACTTAATTTTAAATAACCGACTTCCTCAACATATTTCTGTCCGTCGGAAAGTATCCATTGCACAAATACTTTTGACGCACCTCGCAAGGAATCCTTGGTCACAAGATAAAGGTCTCTTGCTGGTGGGGACGGATAAATACCGGACAATATTGCCTTGATAGCCTCCTTTTTTGTGCGTAGTTTTTCGCCGGAATCCACACGGCCGTTCTCGTTGACATCTACTGGTACCACCTGAAGGCCAGATTGCGGCTGTCCCGTTTTCATATCGTAGGCGTAATTCAGATTGTTATAACCAAGGGACGTTTTATCTTTTCTCACGGCTTGGGCAACACCAGGATCGCCATAAACAGCTACTCCTTTAAGATCTTCCTGTTTTGCACCCAGATATTTGGCCCATGTTTCTGCCGCGCCGCAGGAATCGGAACGAGTGTAAACTCTTATTTTCTGATTATTGTTTACGCCGGTTAATTCACCCCAGGTCATTTCCCTGCCGGTCACCCACATGTCCTGCATAAACTTCTTCTTCAATCCCTTCTGTGAAAGTTCTTTCATTACCGGATTGCCTGAATTGATTGTCGGGAAAACGGCATCTTTAACTACTGACACATAAAAAGCCTTTTGTCTTATTTCCTCCGGTCTCAGTTCTCTGGAAACCATACCGATATCCACCAAACCTGTCAGAGCATCCGTCACGCCCTTTCCGGCTCCGCCGGCGGACACATCTATTCTAACCTGCGGATAAATTTTCTTGAATTCTTCCGCCCATTTGATCATCATGGGATACAACGCCCATGCACCGGAAACCCTGATGGTTCCTTCAATGGATACTTTTTTATCCGCTGATGCCGCCATAGCCGGAGCTGGTTTTGACAAATCATATTGAAAAAAAACGGCGACAACCGCCATTAAAAACACAAAGCTTGATTTCTTGTTAATCCATTTCAGAAGCATAAAAAACCAACCCCTCGAAAATTTTTTTGTTAAGTTAAAAATTGCGGGAGAAAAATTAAGATCGTAATTTACATCTGTGTGATCACAAACAAGATACTGACTTATTTTTTCCGCCACATCAACCGACCAGTGATAAAAAGGCACGCATTAAGGGGAAATACAATGCCCTGGGAAATCGAAAGGACTATTATCACAAAGTATGGTTTTTCGCGAGGTTAAAAAATTATTTAGGTCATTCTAATGTAGATTAATATTTCTTCGAATTGAAAATAGTATAATTTTCTAACTTAACTTTCTCCGATAACTTAAATAACCTGAAGATCACGTCGGTCACAAGTGAAACTAACGCATAACAGCAAATAATCATTTTTTAAGAATAAAGTACATGGTATTCTTTGCACGAATTGCTTGTTTGACTTTAACTGCTAAGTTGCTGTTGAGCATGACTGCAAAATTTTTAGATTATCATTTGAATTGCGGTATCCTAAGACGGTACAAGCAAATATAATCTATTTAACCCACTCACTCATTTCCTGTCTGGATCGTTCCCACTTGTTACCATACGATCGATTGCTTATATCGCAATAGCGGCAAAATGGCTTTGGATTGCCGATAAAATTAAGAAGTTCAGATACTTTTTCTATACTGTAAATATCCAGAAAATCTCCATCTTCAAGTTTCATGTTCGTTCCAAACCTCTTATTGAAATGACGAACATTTGGCGCAATGGTGCATCCATACAATTTGCCCTCCATCAAAAGCGGATACATATTGTCACCAAAACATTCGATAAAGCTCTTTGTCGGATTCTGGTTTCCCTCAATGTCTAAAGTTTTCTTATAAGAATATCTGGGAAACTTTTCGGTGCCTCTGCCATATTCAAACATAACACCATGAGTCGCCGCTGTTTCTTTCATCGCCTTGTAATCTAAATTGATAGGGTATCTAGTGTTGGCAATGATAATATTTTGTTCGCGGCATATCCGCCAGAAATCTTCGTCTTGCTTCAGCAATAGAATCCCGTTTGTTAAAAGCTCAATTAGTGTCTTTGGAAAGGACAATCGTGTGGAAATCAATATTTCTTTCAGTTGCGGATGCAGTAAAGGTTCTCCTCCCATTACCCCGATGCGTGGAAAATCTCCTTTCAGTATTTTTGACATTTGGGCCAAGTCTTTTTTTATATCATCCGCTGAAACAAATCTCTCATCTGCAACAGAGGCAAAATGGTCGCAACCTTTGCACTTAAGATTGCAATGGTCAAGAATGTTCAAAACAAAATATGACAGTTGATTTTGCGGCGACAGACGCTGTTTTACGCTCTTTTTTAAATATGCCTGCCGGAATATCCTTTTGGAAGCCAGCTTATGACTCCAGGAAAAACCATTCAAAAATTGTCGTATCTTGTGCCTGAACATAACGACCAATCACTTTATATTTTCAACATTTTTTTTCTTATTTTGCCCATGGCGAATTTAAAACCATTATTATGCCAGTGCTGGAGGAAATTATATGGTAGTTTTGTAAAATTATGTGAGTCTATAAATCTTCGCAATTTAACTGACTTTCGTTTTAATTTGTGAAGTTTAAACGGTGACTTTTTAAAATACTCGTCCCACTCACGGACAAAATCACTATCAAAATAAATCCAAGGCTTTTCGTGGCTGGCCAAATGGATAATGTATGAATCATTTATTATATTATCCAAAGATGAATAATCCGTTCCAAAACATTTGTTTATATTATCAAGAGTGTAACCGCCTCTATAATGCATAAAAATGTTATAACAACAATTATATATTGTCGGCAATAATTTAACTTTCTTATCAAACAAAATGTTGAAGCAATCCTGATCCATAAAAGTCAAGTTTTCCGCTGATTTGCGATAATTAAACAATGCCGTCGATGCATTGTTTTTTCTCATCAATTTAAGATTCAGCATCATTACTCCGGAGTTAAAATAATCTTTAATATGAAGATCATTATCAACCATCCCGATATCTTTGACCACTGCGGCATAATAATCATCGACGTTTATTTCAAACAGACCACTCAAATCTTTTTGTATTATAATATCACTATCCAAATACAGAATTTTATCATGCTGGGGAATTAAATTCGGTAAATCAAATTTAAAACAAGACGTAGAAGTAATGTGAATAAATTGAGGTATGTCTTTAAACTTTTTCGAAGATACTTTTATTATATGAATATCGGCCCTGCTTGCTCTTAATTCATAAAATTTTTCTATTTCTATTTCCGATAAGTCGGCTGCTATTATATAAATATCATAATACGTTTCCTGATTCTTATTGCAAATCAGGGAAGTGATAGCAACAGCGGTTGGTAGAGCGTAACGGCTGTCACAAATGAAAGCTACTGGAACATTTGTCAAACAAGTGTCCTCCTTATTCTAAAACGTATACTATTTTTTAAATTATAACATATATTAAGTTTGATCTCAGCAGTTTTTGACCAGTTTCTGTTTAAATGTTGAGTGAATTGAACAAATAAGAGGACGATGCTACGGTCCTAATTTTTTAAACACTTTTATGACGGTCGGAGGAACCAAAATAAAAGTAAGATTTTCAAGAGAACTGATATCGCAAAATACCACCACTTCTCTCATCGGTGTAGCACTATAAATTTCGAGGCTAAATCTTCATTGACATACAATTATGATTAACCTATATTTTCCCTCAAAGAAAATAAGCTTTACAAAAGAATAATGACTAGATGAATTGTCTTTCACAGAACAATAGTATCAAAGAAGTAATAAAGAATTCTGCTCATGTAAATCCGGCAGCTGTTGCCATAATATCTTCAAAGTACCATCCACTTTCGTATGCCCAACTGGCGGGGCAGATAGACCACGTTGCTGACACACTGAACAAATCAGGACTTAAAGATTATGCCCGTATAGCAATTGCTGTAAAAGATACAGCACCGGCCACACTGGCAATAGTAGCTGTTGCGTGTTTTGCGGCAGCCGTTCCCCTGGACCAGAATCTGACAGAGGCAGAAATTGAAATACGGCTCAAACTTCTGAACATAGACGCAGTCTGCGTGCTGGCCGGTGAAAATACCGCCACCCGGTCTGTCGCTGAAAAGCAGGGGATTGCTATATTCGAACTTATACCACAGGATAAGCATGAACTTTCTTTTTCGATGTCTGCTCCTGATATTTCAAATAAATTTAAAATGAATAATGGACCATCTGATGATGTCGCTGTCATATTTCAAACTTCCGGAACTACAGCAGAACCGAAATTAGTTCCTTGCCATCACTCAGGCTTGCTGGCCGCGGCCCAACGCACTCGTACTTGGTTTAATCTCAATCAAAACGATCGATGTCTGAGCATTGCGCCTCCATATTACAGCCATGGACTGACATTCACAATACTGGCACCTCTTCTTTCCGGCGGCAGCGTAGCGTTCCCATCGAGTCCTAATGAGGTGAATTTAGTTGAATGGTTTGAGAAATTAAGTCCGACATGGTTTTCAGCATCACCTACAATGCATTTGGTAATTTCTGAAAAATTAGGTTCAACCTCATCGGGCTTGAATCATAAGCTTCGCTTTGCCGGTTCAGGTGGCGCCCCATTACCTGAAAATGTTCGATCAAACTTGCAACTGGCGCTGGGAATTCCTGTTCTTGAACACTATGGCATGACGGAAGCAAGTCAGATTTCCACAAACTTGCCTCCACCCGGGCCATGTAAATCAGGAACTGTCGGAATTCCGCCTCATGATACCGTGATCATCGCCGGAAACAACAGTGATTCTTTACCGTCAGGCCAGAAAGGGGAAATCTGGGTTCGCGGGCCTAATGTTATAAAGGGATACTTAAATGGTCAGGAGTTGAATCAGACGGCTTTTTCCAAAGACTGGTTTCGGACGGGAGACATTGGCAGTTTGGACAAGGATGGTTTTTTAACGATTCACGATAGAATTAAGGAGCTTATTAATCGCGGTAGTGAAAAAATTTCACCCTTTGAGATTGAAGCCATTATATTAAAACATCCAGATGTTCTCGAGGCTGTGGCCTTTGCCGTACAGCATCCGCGACTGGGCGAGGATGTTGCAGCTGCAGTAGTGTTACGTCCTGGAGCAACTTTGGACACTGTCGAATTTCGACGCTTTATGAGCGCACATTTATCATGGAATAAAATTCCCCGACGAGTTCAAATCGTGGAAAGTATTCCGAAAGGTCTTGGCGGGAAGGCGCTGCGCAGAAAATTAAGCGAGCTTTATTCATGAGCAGTATAAAACAGGAAAGTTTGAGTGACATTACAGTGGAAAAAGAAATTTTGGATATCTGGAGAAGTGCACTCAAGAATGAACATTTGACTATCGATGACGACTTTTTTGAGTGTGGCGGAGATTCATTACTCTCAATGGAAGTTTTGCTGGAAATCGAAAAGCTCACAGGAAAATCATTACCGAAGTCAATAATATTCGAGACGGGCACGGTACGGGTTTTATTAAATAAAATTATGTCAGCGGATAAAATTAAGCCTCAAGTATCCGTTTTGATAGGTTCTGCAAATGGGAAGATAATTCATTTTTTTCATGCCAGCATAGAGCATGGAGGGTGGTCCGTAAAAAGCTTCTCCAAAATGCTAGGCGAAGATTACCTTATCAACGCAATAGCGCCTCATTTACCTCATGAAGGGAATATGCCCGACTCCATCGAAGATATGGCAAAAGAAAGGTTGCAAAATGTTCTTGAAGAACAACCAGAGGGTACGTATATATTACTGGGACACTGTAAAGGAGCGTTGGTTGCATTTGAAGTGGCAAGACAACTTATTTTAATGGGCAAAGAAATAAAAGCTGTGGTCATGATCGATCCGGTAATAATGTCAGTCAGAAAGTCCGCACAGTTCATTTATACAACTTCAGATTTCTTTATGCGTTTAATGGGTTTTCATAAAAGTAAGCGGCATAAGCACCTGATCTGGATCTGGAGAAAATTGATAGGGTTGGACGCTTTGACGAAAGATAGCTGGCGTCGCGTTCTTCTCTTCTGTCAGGAGTCATGGCCTCAAAAGCGAACATCAATAAAAGATTTTTGGGGATACTATACAGGCAGACTTTTCCATACGCAAAGGCTTGATGACAAATCCGAAGAACGCCAAAAGATAGAACAGCATTACAGAAATGTTTTCTTCAATTATAAACCTCTTTCACTAAATGTATCCGTATTATATATTGCTCTGCAATTTAGTGGGTACGCGTGGAGACGGATTTCCAGAGAAACTGTTTATATTAACATATGTCGTGGGCATCACAACTCCTGGACGGAAGATTACTCACAGGATCTCGTTAATAAAATAAGGAACTTTATAAACCGCTGAAAATATAATGAATAAAATATCAAACAATCCGGTGTATGATATAAGTCTTTCATACCAAAAGACAGCAGCAATGAAGGCCGCTATTGAATTAGATATTTTTACCAATATCGGTAATCGCTGTTTAAGTGCTGAGCAAATCTCCGATATTACCGGTGCTTCACAGCGCGGCGTGCGTATTCTTTGTGATTTCCTTTGTGCTATTGGTTTGTTGGGAAAAAATACAAATCTCTATAATCTTTCAGCAGAAGCAAAAAGGTTTCTCGATCGGACGTCGCCTAATTATCTTGGTGATGTAATTGATTTTCTGGCTGCGCCGGAAATAGTCTCTATGATCATCGACGATCCATCGTCTTATGTGATAAGAGGAGGAGCTTCCGGATTGACAAAGATTTCACAGGAGAGCCTCGTTTGGGTAAAATTCGCGCAGGCAATGATTCCTTTCGCTTCTGTAGCGGCTAAAAGAACCATCGCCTACATTGCAAAAAAAGCAATGCAACCACGCAGAGTGTTAGATGTAGCGGCAGGTCACGGCCTTTTTGGCATAGAAGTGGCAAATGTTATAAAAGATGCTTTGGTCACGGCCATTGACTGGGAAAATGTTTTGGCGGTTGCCAGAAGAAATGCCGATTTAGCCGGAGTGGCTGATCGATATATAACAATGAGTGGTGATGCTTTCGACATTGACTGGGGCAATAACTACGATCTTGTTTTACTGCCTAATATACTTCATCATTTTAATCAAGATGGATGCGTTCATCTGCTTTGCAAGGCTAAAGATTCTCTTTCTGTCGACGGTTCTGTCTTTGTGATAGATATTATGCCCAATCCGGACCGCATATCACCACCGGAGCAGGCGGCGTTTGCTTTTAGAATGTTGGCAACAACTCCGCAAGGCGATGCTCATACTTGTGCCGAATATGAGACGATGGCCAAAGCCGCGGGGTTGACTTTGGCGGGCACAATGCAACTTTTGCCCACACATCAATCGCTGATGGAGTTCAAACCTTTAAAGGTGGAGTGAATGATTTATGGAATCCAGAGTCGTTGTCGTTTATGCGGACATTGATCCTGTAAAAGGTATTGCCCGACCAGGACCTCACCAAATATACAAGAACCCCAGAATAGTGGTGGAAAAACGAAAATTACCGTTACTGCGTCCGGACGAAATTCGGGTAAAAATGCTGTACGCGGGCATATGCGGTACGGACATACATCTCGTAACCGCGCATCCTGATACAGGCTATATAAGATGTTCAGCGCCGGCTCAGATCACAGCTGCGGGCCGGATAATCGGCCACGAGGGAATCGGCAAAGTTCTGGAAGTCGGATCGCAAGTCCGCCACATTCAACCCGGCGCTTGTGTTACATTTGAATCAATTATAGTCTGCCACTATTGCGATGAATGCCGAAGGGGTGACTTTAATCAATGCCGCCATGCGCTACTTTTGGGATTGGAAAAAGACGGGCTCTTCGGTGATATTGTCGACGTTCCTTCCATGATTACCCACGATGTCAGCGATATAGCACAAAATGAAAAAGGAATGCGGGCTGCCGCCTGTATAGAACCTGCCGGGGTCGCCTATGTAGCTTGCCAGAACACACATGTGGGAGCCGGAGACGTTGTTGCCATCTTTGGTGCCGGTCCTATTGGATTATTTGCTGCCATGTTGAGCAAGTTTGTTTTCGGTGCCTCTCAGGTGCATATGGTTGAACCTGTTTTGTTCAGGCGAAAACTGGCCGAAAAATGGAGCAATGAGATCTACGACATTGATGAATTCTTCGAGCATGGCCCGTCCTCTATTGATGTTGTAATAGAAGCGTCCGGAAACATGGCCAATATCAGCAGGGTATTCCGCAGATTAAATGCTAACGGACGCGTAGCTATTCTCGGCAGGAGCGGTGAGCCTTTGTCATTGGATGCAGTGGACCACATGATTACCAATGCGGTTTCTATAATAGGGTCGAGAGGGCATCTTGGCGGTGCATTTGCAAAGATTTTGACTTTGTGTCGCAATGGGCGCATATCTCTTGACGATGCGGTAACCTGTATCATCAATGGTCCGGATGAAATCAGTGACCTTTTAAATTTACCGGAAAAGATTCTTGAAGAAAACTGTAAGGTTTTAGTGAACTTTAATTGCGACAAGTAAAGTCTTTTATTTGCACCACATGCCTAAGTTATAGATCAGTTTTTTTAAATATTCACGAAAACCTTATAAGTTACACGGTTAATTTTTCAGCTTCAGTAAACCTTGATCCTGTAAAAGCATCAGGTTTTTTTCTTTAGCCTGCAACTATTTATTGATCAGCCGTTGTCGGATTTAAGGATTTCAATTTGATATAGATTAAACGATGGATTGCGAAACACATGAAAAATAGTTTTTCTCCGGTGCATAGTCCGGTTTTATTTTATTCCCTTGCAGCGTGAATTATCACTGGTATCCTTAAATTATTTTTTGACTTTTTTATTAAGTCAACTGCAAACCCAAAAGATTTTATCTTCTCCACAAAATTTTTTATATTATTATCTTTGTTGAAAGGATGATATTCAATAACCATCTCACGTATATTACTAAGATCTGTTTGCTCTATTTTTTTGAAGACCTCTAATTCTGCGCCTTCTATGTCACATTTTATTATTTGCGGATTGTAAGTTTTGATAACTTCCGGGAGAGTAATGCTCGGCACTTTCTCCCTGATCGCTGCTTCTTCAAAATGGTTGTATACAGAAACACGACTTTTTGATGTTTTATAGCTGAATAATTCTACTCCCAAATCATCTTTCCATACTGCTTTCTTGACCGGTATTATGTTTTTGCCGATAACATTACTGGCAAGTAACTCATAGTTTTCACTGTCGGGTTCAAAAGCTATTACCTTTGCTCCTTTAGACGCAGCATACAATGAAAACGATCCTATATTCGCACCGAGATCAAGACAGGTGTCACTTTTTCTTATTTTAAGCATTTCGTAATCTTTTATGACCTGTAAAAAAGTATGTATGTCGGTCGTCCCTTGACGTATGTTTATAGAACCATATCGGGTAATTAATTTTGAAGTCCTTATCATCTTTCTCCGTGCTAACATGGCAATTGGGAAATGAATTCCAAACGCCCTCATCCACAGAGGTATGTTACTGAGTTTCATATGACACAGTACCTTTTTAATAAAAATCATTCTTCTTGTGTGAGTATAAGAAACGTAACCTTGCGTGTCAAGGCAATCATGATCGCAAAAAGTGTTGAACTGTGTTTATTTCGGATTTTAAAATTTGATTTAACAAATAATGAACTTTGCAGATATATTCGCGGAAGTGCATATAGGGTTACTATCTGTTAATTTATTATTATTCAGATTATGCATTGGATATAGCCAACTATATTAATAAATATGGGAGACTTAAAAAGATTAAGACACACACCTTAGCCAACCAGAACTGGAGGATTTTTCTTTATTAACAGCAAAGCTCTCCCAAAAATCAAACCGGCAGGATCAGACACATAAAAAAGGTCCCTATCTCTCTGACAGGATCAAACATGGTGGCAATTTGATATGTCAGAAGAAAAAAACACGCATAAAAAGAGCGCGGTTCCTTGCTGAGCCAAAGAATTGCCGGTTGTGATATATATTTACTAATTTTTGTTGTAATAACAAGCCATCCAATTCCAACACCTACAAGAGCACCGGCAAAGATGTCTGTTGGATAATGAAGACCACAGTAAACTCTTGGAAAGCAAATTATCAGAAGAATATATATTGTTACCAGCGTGCCGGTCATTCTTGATATTAAAAATATCCCCGTTGCCAGTGCAAAAAATAAAACGGCATGATCGCTGGGGAATGAACTCCATGAACCAAAAGCATTCGGATCGATCCCATACGGGGCAATGAAGTTAACCATGCCTTGCAAGGGCCGAAGTCTGAAGGGCAGAACATAAGCTAAAAATCTACCCAAGAATATAGCAATAAGACATGCTACTAACGTCAATACAATGCGCTCACGCAAAAGCTTATTCTGCTTTTCTTCCTTACACTCACGTACAGGCTGATTCTGCTTTTTACCTTTAAGCTCGCGCAAAGGCTGATTTTGTTTTTTATCATTTTTATCCCAAAACCAGAACCACCAAAGTATCGTCATCAGGATTCCACCTTTTACAAGGTAATTGCTTATCAAAAGAGCCATGAAATAATCAAAGGCTTCGGATACTCTGGAAAACCCGTTAAGAGCATTAATTATTGATTCATCAAAATAATTCATAGTCATTCCTTTTCTTAAAAATATTTGCAATAAGATATCGCTTAACAATTAACAGATTGATGTTTTCTTAGGATAAATCAATATGCTTGAATCAGCAAGAGTTCGGATTACCATTAAAATATTTTTAATTCGATATTAACATTATTAATTCATGTTAATTATTTTTTAGACTGAGACCAACAGTCACTCCACGACGAAGGAGCAGAACCTTCTGATTTGCACATGGCAGCACAATTTTGATTCTCCGCAGTGCAAAGCCTGCTGTCAGCAGTAAAGTTATAACATCCCGGAATCCTGTCATTGCAACAATTAATGCAATCATTTATACGTTTCACTTTTGCTTCGGATGTTACTTTTTCTCGTTCAACTACCTTATCTTTTTCTACAATCTTTCCCTTTTCACCTTCCGTCTCTTCCGATGAAGGTTGTACATAAGATTCTTCTAGAACACAACCTCTCATCCCATCTTGCGGACTGTCTGTAAATACTGAATTACCTCTGCTATCAATACATCGATACAATTCTCCGGCGTTAGCAGAAATTACCAAAGCGAAAAATACACATGATATAAAAAGAATTCGTTTCATATTCCCCCCTTAAGGTAATTGGGAAAATTTATATATTGATGTAATATTTTATACATTTATCATACTTAACAATTGAAATCCACAACAGCAAATAATTCATTTTGCCTGAAAATTTACAGGCACAGACAAACATTTGTTTTTTACCTTGACAGACCAGTTCTTGCTAATTAATTAACATTACCATATAATCTTAACAGCGGATTGAGTTCGATTTCCAGGCACTCCCGCCAATTATTCAGACTCTTATGAAAATAAGAGCAGCTTTATTTTATTATGTAATTTTTGGAACATTTGAGGAGCAATCAATATGGATTTGATAGAAGCCATTCAGCAGCGCAGAAGCATCCGGGCATTTAAAAACAAGCCGGTACCCAAAGACACAATTATGGAAATTCTAAACATTGCCTGCAGAGCTCCATCGGCCATGAATACCCAACCATGGGAATTTGCGGTGGTGAGCGGCAAAAAGCTCGACAAACTCAGAGCCGCTATCGTGGAAAAACTAAAAAACGGGGCGCCCATTGTACCGGATCATCTGGTGGTAAGCTGGCCTAATGAAGGTGTTTACAAACAGCGCCAGATAGCTCTCGCCAAACAGTTGTTCAAAGCTATGGACATCCAGCGTGAAGATACGGAAAAACGCGCCTGGTGGCTGGAGCGGGGTTTTCGTTTTTTCGATGCTCCGGCAGCCATCATCATCATATGCGACAAAGTTTTAGGAGAAGCAGGACCACTGCTTGATCTAGGCGCGGTAATGCAGAACATCTGCCTTGCGGCGATGCACTTTGGCCTTGGTACCTGCATCGAGGATCAGGGCGTCTTATATCCGGAAGTGTTTCGCGAACATACCGACATACCGCAAACCAAGCGTTTAATGATTGCAATTGCCATTGGCTATCCTGATCTGAATTTCCCGGCTAATCACATTCGCTCGGAAAGAGAACCGGCGGAAAATCTGACTACTTGGGTGGAGTGAACGCTGAAGTAATTAACTGTGTAATAATTATTATTTAAACAACATTCCGTATTTGCTATTTCTTTAAATTATCTTATTGACAAACAAACCAAAACCAATTAACGTGTTAACTATTAATCTGTTAACATAGGCAGGAGTATGAATACATTCAGAGATTATTATTGTTTCCGATTGGGAGCGCTTGCGCGAAAAACGCAGCGTTTCTATAACAACACTCTGTCAAAATATGGCGTAACCATTGGTCAGGTATTTATCCTTTTAGATTTGCTCGAGAACGAATTCAGTAATGTTAAAGACATTGCAGAACGAATACAGGTAGAAAGTCCAGCCATCACTGGTTTTACCGATCGTCTCGTCAAGGAAGGATTGGTAGAGCGAAAAGAAGACTCTTCAAACCGGCGTAGTATCTGTATTCAGTTATCCCCTAAGGGTCGGAAATTGGCTGAAGAAATACTGCCCCTCATACGGCAACTAAATGAAGACATTAAAAAAACGCTTAATAAAGATATGGTTGCGTTTGAACGTTCGCTGGAAAAGCTAGGACAAAAAATGACGGAGGCCTGATAGTGGGACACTTGGTTGGAAAGGAACTTTATCAAAGGCCTTTTAATTTATTTACAATAAATTAATACAGAAGGAGGTCGCAATGTCTGCAAACATTAATGTTCGATGGTCTTGGTTGAAGTTGATGTACTGGTATACCATACTAGGTGCGGGGGGTTACGGATTATTAATAATTGTAGCTCCTGCTTTTGTTCAATCAACAACCCAATGTTTAATGCCTTTTCCCGCTCAGGATCCCTTAATTTTTGGATATATGGGCAGTGCCATGGTGGCTTTTGCCATTCTGTCAATTTTTGCTTTACGCGCACCGCTCCGATTTGTACCCGTCCTTATGCTGCAGCTTGTATATAAGACAGTATGGATGCTCGGCGTATATATTCCCCTGGTGATGAGCGGAAATAATTCATTATATGCGACTCTCTTAGCGGCAATTTTTGTGATATACATCATAGGCGATTTAGTTGCTATTCCATTTTCATATCTCTTGGGAAGGGAAACGGATTAATAAATAGATGCCTTTTATAATATTGGATTTACCTGTTTGGAAGCTGAGGAAATAATTATGAATGAATCCCCGTATGTCGCAATTGCCGCCAATATTAACAAAATGGCATGGCGGGCACCCCGATCAAAATCCGGCGAGGGTTTCTCGGAAGCTTTTTTAGAATACCTTCAGTTACTTTACACACCCCAGGAAGCAACAATAGCCAGACATCTTAACGTCATAACCGACATTTTTTCTACCACAATCAAGCCTGCAAGTTTCATGACCGCAACCCAAATAGCTAAAGTTTCCGGCCAGCCACTTGTGGAAGTTAATAAAGCGCTAAAGCAGATGTCTGATAAGAATGTCGTGGTTGATATGCGTAAAATCATCAAGGCCTCAAAGGCAACATGGCCTATTCGGACAGTCGTTGTGCTATGGAAAGCCTACAAAGGTGAAGGACTCAAAGAAACCGCCAGAGTCCTGGCAGAGTTTTTCACGAGCACTTTGGAGAGTGTCAGAAGATACGGAATAAAGTCGGGCATGGAATTTATTTCCATGAAATTATACGCATTTCCTCACATATCGCTTCTGAAAAATCTTCAGAATTTTCATGATCGAATCAGTCCCGAAGTCTTGAAAGGAGCTGAGTTATATAAGAAATTTTTCATTGAAGACAAATACTATAAATTCTATGAAACGGGCGCAAAGGGAACCCCTTTATACCGGACAATTCCTGTTTCTAAAACACTTGCCCCTGAACAGAAAATCCTGGATACCGAAGAAGCACACGAAATCATAGACGCAGCAGCCTCTGCCACGCTCGTGCCTTGTCCGTGCCGGGAGCGGACTGAAAAACTCGGTATCCGGGAATGCAGGGAAAGAAATCCTATCGGTTCATGTATCATGCTTGGTTTTATGGGACAGGCAATGGAGGGCATGGGTTTGGGCAGGCAGGTAACCAAGAAACAAGCCAAAGATTATCTTGATGGGATGATGGAAATGGGGCTTGTTGCGGCAACGGAAAACTCGGAGGAAAACACCAGCAGGGTAATTTGCCTTTGTTGCGAGTGTTGTTGTTCCGAAGTTCGTGGACGGACACGCTGGGACAATCCCACTGCTGTGGCGCCTTCTAACTTCCTTCCTAAATCGAATAAGGAAATTTGCGCTTTCTGCGGGAAATGCGCTAACCGATGTTTATTCCATGCAATTACCGTTGATAAAGACAACAAGCGATGGAAATTAAAGCCGGAGCTATGCATCGGCTGCGGCATATGCGCCATTGGATGCAAGCAGAGCGCCGTCAAACTTCATCGCGTAGAGAGACACAAGCCGTTTAAGACACCGCAGGATCTTTACAGACATATCGACATGGAAAATCGATAAAGATCGATGATGATCTTTTTCAGATTAAGTTGTGTTTATGCTTTTCGTTGCGGTTTCAGCCAGTCTTCAACATATTGAGCAATTTCCTGCCACCCTGGCTCACCGATAGCCCAGTGGCTATGGTTGGGGAATTCTTTGTATGTGGAAACGGTTTTATATTTATTTGCCACCTTTTTCACCACGGAAGCCGGAGTAATCCCGTCTTCTGATCCTGCGACAACCAACACAGGGCATGTCACTTTGGATTCATCCACATATGTAGCTTTGCGCCAATCAAATAACCAAAATCCTATCTCGGCCGCAGCACGTCCGGACTCATACACGAAATGCTCGTATATCTCCCGTTGCCCCCTCTCAGGAAATACTTGTAACATGGAATATACTGCTTCATTAAATTTCAGCCTGAATGGTTTTCTCCATCCTCTCCAAGTGGTTAGAGAACTCCAAAAGCTCCTCCAAACTGAATATTCTAACACAAGGATTCCTCTTGGCGATACAGGTGTCAGAAGGATGAGAGATTGGGCAAGACCTCTGCTTCCGAGAATCTGGGCAAGCAGACCGCCCATGGAATGACCCATCAGAATGGGCATAGAATCAAGTCGCTTAATTTCTCTTTCAAGATCGTCAGCGTAATCAAGGATGCTTGTTATTCCAAGCTCCGGGGGAGGAACAGATTTGGGATCAATATCATGATACCGCAAGATTGGGGTAATACAACGATATCCTCTGTCTTCAAAAAACTTTTTATAGTTTTGCCAGTACCAGTCATTACACCACATTCCGTGAATCATCATAATTGTTTGAGACATTTGTCTGCCTCCATATTTTCTATCTCAACCTGGAGTTGATTTTTAGCATGAAAGAATAAAAAAACAAAGATAAAAGAGCGGAACAAAAAACCGTTTTATGATCTCACTTCCGCCAAATTAAAAAATCTTTGCTGCAATTTTTCTCATAATTATGATATCAATATAAATGTGTAAACGGAGGCGTTATGCGCAAAATTGTAATTCCCATATTTCTTGTTTTAACATTTCTTTGCTCCCCGGCCATGAGTGAAACAGCGGCCGACTGGTTCAATAAGGCAATCGCCTTGTCGGATGGCAAAAAATTTACCGACCCGCATAAAGCTATCTTATATTTGGGCAATGCCATTAAAATCCAACCGAATGATGCCGAAATTTATTACAACAGGGGTGTTGCTTACGAAAATCTTGGCCAGTACCAGCCTGCGATAAAGGACTACAATCAGGCAATTAGCCTCAAACCGGCTTATTCCGAAGCATTTTACAACAGGGGAACCCTTTATAGTGAAATCGGCCAGTATCAGCAAGCCATCGAAGATTTTAATCAAGCCATTAGCCTGCAACCGAATGATGCCGAGGCCTATCATGGTCGGGGATTTGCTTATGATAAACTTGGCCAGTATCAGCAAGCCATCGAAGATTACAATAAGGCCATTAGCCTGCAGCCAAATTATGCCAGCGCTTATAATAACCGGGGTATTTATTTCTTATCGCATGGCAACAAAACGCTTGGCTGTTTCGACGCGCAAAGAGCTTGCACATTGGGAAATTGCAAATTGTTAGAAATGGCTAAAGACAATGGTTTTTGCCCTTAATTTGAGACAACGTTAATCACGGGTATGAAACCCCAAAGCAAGCTGCGGGGTATTACACCCTCCGCTTTGTCCCGACGAAGTCGGGATTCGACTTACAAATTTCAATTCACTTCATTTTTGAAATTTGAGTCTCACAATAAATACTTAGAACCTCAAATCCAGTTTTGACGTTGTTACTACTCAACTAAAACGGACAGATTGATAAATTTTAAAATCGATGTCTGAAACTTATCGAAATACTCTTTAGCCTTACCGGCTTTGGATGAAGGCAACTCTAAGGTTAACGTAAAAATATTTCTTTCATGGCCTGCATAATTGCCCAAAGAACCGGGGAAAAACCCAAATTTCCGCAAAGGGTGATTTGATTCTTTACTTATTTTTTCCAACCAGTGTTCAAATGAATCCAAATCAGAGGAAGGACCGTCATAATCGAAAAAATTAAGCGGCGAGTGAACGGAAAGTATTTTTTGCGGATTAAACCTTTTTATCAGGGCAATCTGAAACATAGTTTCCTGTTCCGATGACGGTTTTTGCCCGGGATAATATCTCCTGTTTTTATGCTGTTTTCTCTTCCACTGTTTCAGCGCTTCATCATGCCAGTCTTTAGTGGGAAAGTTTCTGTTGATATCAACCCCGTTGGCATTGACCCGCCGGGGATTTTTTGAAAGGAACCCATCGGGATTAACGAGTGGCGCAATGACAATGCACTTATCTTTAAAAATCTGCGGATTGTCTTTTATGTAGTGAGCCATTTTGAGCATAAGATATACGGTCGGCGGCTCGTCACCGTGAACAGCCCCAAGAAAAAGAACGCAATTTTTTCCCGAATCGCCAAAATGAACAAAAATGAGCGGGTGTTTTTTCTGCGTTGTGCGATAATATTCCCATGGAATCTCTCCCGGCTTGATATCACTCCAGCCATATTTCGCGCATTGTTTCTTCAGAGCTTCGATATAATTTGTCAATTCTTTGGGAAGAGGATTATCAGCAGCCGACACGGGCAGAGGCAGCAGAAAAAAAATTAACAAACAAAAATAAAATATCTTTATTAACTCTTTTAATTTTCTTGCTTTTATTTCCTCACGATCCAATATGTTCCAATCCATTACTTAAGTTTAAACCTTTCTTGATAGTTCATTGAGCTGTACATTTACTCTTTAGTTGCCATTTAATATGCGGGTAATTAAGCATACCTGCGCGATAGTCGTATTAATGGTAAAACTGGCCACCATATATATGTTTTTTTTATTAATGGCAAATTATTCCGGTGGTGACCTCATGCTTTTTTTGAACACGGTAAGCAAACCTGCCGCCCATCTTCTAATCTCATCATTTTTGATGCCATAGTCATCTCACCGCATATTGCACACGGTTCAGATGGAGCAAGCGGAGCGTAAAGTGGTTCATCGAATGGCATTTCTGTAGTTGTAAATATTTCTTCGAAGGGACGCTCCAAGAGATCATTTACCTTTAGTCGCTTCAGATTGCGCCGATCATCTTCCGACGCATTTCCGGCAGCAACAACAGCCTCCAACCGGTCAAACTCGCTTTTGGCCTTGCCTTTGTAATCATAACGGGTATTTCGAGAAAATCTATAAGCCTGACGCTGGGAGCGGCTCAGTACCGTGAAAGCATTCTTCCCGAAATTATTTATTATCAGATTACCTTTCCCCACCACAGTCCCCAGCAAAACCTGAAGAGCATCCACAGCGCAGGAATCATTTTCACAAATGGCAACAACTTCCTCATCAACAGATCGCGAGAGGTTCATTAATTTCATCGCCTCTTTGGCCACCCGGTAACCGTATATCAAGCCGGGGCAAATATGTCCGTGAAATTCCACGCATTTATTCAGATCATCCGGTATTTCCTTGTTACTGTTTATATTAGACATAAAACCTGTTCCAAAATTTTTATTTGAACGTAATTTAAAAAATCGCTACGTTTTAATAAATCATAAAATTACTTATTGCAATATGAAAAGATCAACAGCATATTATCAGGAAAGGTCTATAAATTAAATCTGCCAAGGAGTTGATTATGAAAGCCTTTATCGACCCACCTAAACATATCCCCTTTTATTTAAAAATCGGCATTTGGATTTCCAGAAAAGTGACTGGTCGTGATCTTTTGCCCGGTAAATTGCTGGCTTGGTATCCAAAAGCAGCCATCAGTTCCGGAATCATGGAAGCCTTGGTTGCGCACAAAGATGGCAATCTGGACAAACGGATACTCAAGCTTGTCCGTCTGCGAACCTCCTTTTCCTTAGCCTGTCCTTTCTGCATCGATATGAATTATTATGACTATGATCAATACGGAATTACGGCGAAAGAGCTTGCGGTGCTGCAGGGTATAAATGATATTGCTTCTGTAAAAACATTTTCACCTCGCGAAATTACCGCAATGGAATATGCTGTTTTAATTTCCCGCACGCCTTTACAATTTCCGCAGGAATTCATCAGTAAATTAAAAGCCGAATTTAGCGAACGGGAAATCGTGATTCTGGCTAGCACTGCTGCTCAAGTTAATTACTGGGCGAGACTCTTGCAGGCGATGGGCGTACCACCCGCCGGATTTTCAGACCGCTGCGAGATTAAACCATCAGGATTAAGGTATTAGATTGATTATTCAGGGCATAATATTACAAAAGCGGCATCCTTACTTTTGGGGGATGCCGCTTTTGTTTTACATTCCATTTTTATTGTGCGTCCGGGGCAAACACATTATGCAATCGTTTACCATCGCGGCTGTGGTCGCTGCTTTGTCTTTTCCTCCGGTGTCTGTTCTTGTTCTTGTTCTTGTTTCTGATCCTTTTCCGGTTTCTTTCTTATCTTTTTCTGCTTCTCCTGCAAACGTTTTTGCTTTTCTTTCTGATAAAGCTGTTTTGTCTGTTGAGATGGCTGACGCAAGGTCCCCTGCTGAGTCTTAGGCTGCTGCTGTCCCCACTGCGGGCGCTTATCTGTCTGTTGCGGTTCCTTTTTACCCCATTGAGGTTTTTGTTCTGTTTGTTGAAGTTGTTGCCCCCATTGGGGTTTCTTTTCCACCTGTGGGGTTTGCTGCTGACCCCATTGAGGACGCCTGTCTGTTTGCGGTGTTTCCTGTTCACGCAATTGAGGTTTCTTCTCTATCTGTTGAGGCTGTTGGCTCCACTGAGGTCGTTTCTCTGTCTGCTGTGGTTCCTGCTCGCCCCATTGAGGTCTCTTCTCCACCTGCGGAATTCCTTTCTGTTCCAGTGAAGGACGCTGTTCTGTTTGTTTAGGAGGCGGCTCTCCCCACTGAGGTCGCTTCTCTATTTGCGGAGGTTGTTTTTGTTCCAACTGCGGCCTTTGCTCTCCAGGTTTTGGTCTTTGTTGATCCGGTTTTTTAGGATGCTTCAAACCATAGTAATTGTCGGGGTGAGAAATCTTATGGTTTTTCCGTAGTTTTTCACGATGTTTGAAAAATTCAGGACCACGAATTCTATGATGCGGATTTGTACGTATATAATCGGGAGAGATTCTTCTTCCATGATCATACCATGGTTCATGATGGTAACGATGTCCACCCCTCCAGAAGACAATGTCTACATACCCGCCAACCATTTCATATGTAAAATAATCGAAGACAAATGTTACAGTTATCGGAGGTGTATAGTACATTGGCTCTCCGTAAACTATCGGAACATCGACATACTCGTCGTCGTAACCATAGCCATATTGATCGTCATATCCATATTGATTGTCGTAGCCATAACCATAACCATACGGCTGTTCATAGCCTGGTGACGAAGTACCTACGGGAACCGGCACTGGTATACAAGCGTTGACAATAAAAACAAAAATAAACAGCAAAAATACTTGCGTGATTTTTTTCATTAAACAATCCTCCTTTAACCAAGACTGGACAATTAAGAATACGCCTTATTTGTTAGTTTTTATACATTTCTTTTTAATTAAAATCATTAATTATTTAGATGGTTATAGCGTTCACTACCTCACCATCAGAAAATAATGGCATTCAGTTTCGTAAAACCCGCATAGACAAAATATCCGGCAAACACAACCAAAAAAACAGCACAGACCGCAATCAGGCCACGGTAAAGGCGGTCAGTTAGAAAATTCCTTCCTCCGGCAACCGCCGCCGATACAAGAGAATACCAGCTCAGATCAGCCAGAATATGTCCGGTAAAGAAAAAGGCAATTCCCCAGAACCCAAACTGCCAGGAATAGAGGATATAACCAAGTCCTATTGTGGCCCACCATATTATCCAATAGGGATTAGCCACGCTCATTAATATACCACTGATCATCGGGTGATTTCTTCTTGTGTTGTTTCCCTCCAGTGAAAGATGCAGCGAAGGCAAAGAACGGAACATTCCGAAAGCCATCCAGAAGAGAATCAAAGCTCCTCCAATGGCGCTTACGACAAAAACAGCAGGCAACTGAAAAAAAGGTGCCAAACCAAGAAGAAGGGCAGCGACAAGCACAAGTTCCAGAATAGCATGGCCGGCAATCAACAGCGGCCCTGTAATAAAACCGCGCTGTGAGCTCTCACTTATCGTAACAGTTAAAAGCGGCCCCGGCATTAGAGCGCCGGAGAGCGCAATAATAAAAGATGAAACAAAAATGGTTAAAAGAGTAGTCAACACTGTTATTGTAAAATTTTATTTCTTTTTCATCGCCACGGCAATCTGTTTAGCTTTGTTGAAATCTGCGGTGTTAGTGATGGCTTTTCTTACCGGGCTTTGAGCGGCCATTTCATTCATCTGTTTGACTCTTTCCTCGCTGGGCGGGTGTGTGCTTAAGGCGTCAGAAAGATTTTTGACAAGGGGCCCCCCGCTTTTGTTGCCGCTTTTTTCCATTTCCAGAAGCTTTTCGTAAAATTTACCCACCTGATCTTTATCGTATCCCGCTGCTACAGCAAACTTAAAACCGGCACGATCAGCTTCCATCTCATCTTCTCTTGAATTTACCAGAAAGGTATATTTCTGGGCAAGAAAACCGCCACCCACACCGACTGCTCCTCCTAATAAGGCAGCTTTGGCATGACAGGCTGTATCACCTTCGTCACAAATAAGTCTTCCCAGACCATAACCTACGACTGCGCCAACAGCGGCGCCGCCGGCTGCATACATCCAAGTCTTATTCTGAGCTTTTTCCATGGCGTACATTCGCTCCGCTGCATGCCGGGCGACAACGTGGCCGATTTCATGAGAAATTACACCGGCAAGTTCCGCCTCATTGGAAGCCATAGCGATAAGAGGTGCTGTCACAAATACTGACCCGGCGGGCATGGCAAAAGCATTGATATCGGCAACATCAACAACAGTAAATGTGTAATGATAAGGATTCCCCTCCAGCTTATTGGCCCTGACAATTTTGATTCCCAGACCGGAAACATATTTTTGAATTTCCTGATTTTTAGCTGCCGGATAATCCTTAAGCATTTTGGGAAGCGCTTCTTTAGTTAAACGCTGTTCATCCTGCACCGTCAGATTAGTAACCTGTCCCTCATTGGATCCTTCGCGATAACGTGAAGCATCGGTCGCCGCGCATGATATAACCGCAACCAAAAAAAGTAATATCAACGAAAATATTTTTTTATTCATTTTGTTACCTCTAAAAATATATTTTTATATTTAATGAAACATCCTGCCGTTGCATCGTTGTAATAGAACATGACGACAACTTACTGTCAAGGCTCTTAACTGAAATATATCGTAATTATTAATGAATTTTATTATCGGATTGAATAACAAATATAAAGCGATTTTCAGATTCAGAGAAAAACTCTAAAAAACCCATTTCACACCAAACATTACCTGATAACTGAGAGTGCTGCCAAATTCAGTATCTCCCGGTCCGGCATTGACTACACCCGAAGAAAAAAGTTCCCAATGGTCTCCAAGGGAATAAGACAAAAGACCAAGAAATTGAGCGGAGCCGTCATCGATATTTTGTGTCCAACGAACTGTAACGTCCAATTTATTTCTGATGTTTGCCTGATTATATTGCAGCATCACATAATTTCTTCTTAAAAATCTCAGTCCGGGATTTGCTGTCTGGGATAAAACAGCTTGTCCCAGTAAGCCCGGAGATCCGCCGGCTTCAAAAGCTGTGGCCGCGTCGCGTCTGAGTGCGAAGTAAGTATCGGCTTCTTCGCTGTTGTATCCAGGCATGTTATAGACGTATTCAAGAGAAAAAGTCCCACTGCCTTCCAGAGTATAAGAACTTCCCACCAAAATAATCGGTTTGACATCCCTGTCACCCTCATAGATTTTGCTCATTGACGCTCCTAAAGGCGATACATCCTTTTGAGGATACAATGCATCACTTCCTCTCTGTATGCTGCCTTCTCCATAAAGCAGCAAAGCGTCAGATACAGTCCATCCACCGAATAATCCCAATGTCTTTCTATGATCTTTTCGCGAAACAATTAAAGAGGCATAATTTTCCCTGCCCGTGTAATCTATTTTTACAGCGTAAGTTTTTTCAAAGGGATCGGGACCAGGAAGAATATTGCGGCCTTCATTCATATTGACTATTAAAGATATTGTCCAGAGACGGTGAGGAATAAATACCAGACGGCCGAAATCCATACCCGGAATTTCAACATAAGGATTGCGCCTGCCATTATCGTAGAAAAAAGGATTAGACGGAGAAAAAAGGAAGGAAGGCCCCCATTGCAGATTCTCCCGTCCATAGGACACAAAAAGTTTTTCCCATGCTTTAAAACGAACCAGCCATTCGTTTACATACCACTCATCGTCCCACTTAGTTTCGTCTTTGAGCACTCCTTCCTGCCATGATTGAAAGTCGAATTTAGCCCGTGGTTTGAAGACCATGTCCAGGAATTTAGAATCAAAACGAAAATCAGGCCTTATTTCCGCAACGGCCATATACTGAGGATACTGCATAAAATCATTGTTGGGATTCTGGCTCGTTTTGGCCGGTTCCTGAACAATGCCATAAGTATAAATCCGCAAATCTGCGGAAAAATGATTTTTGATTTTTTGGAATTGAGTTTGATTTTCATCTGATGATTCCGTAACTTCGGCGTCAGTCGCATTTCCCGGAGCAACTTTTTCGATCTGCTCTCCGGTATTTTTCCCTGAAGAAATTTCCTCTGCCACGGTTATAACCGGCAGCCACAAAAAAAAGACTATAAACAGAAAAAAAGTCGCACAAATAATTTGGGGAGTTTTGTCTTTTCTCATAAAACAATCTTATCTTGTAAGAAGGTTAAGATTAAAAACAGCATTCGAAACTTTTTTCAGTACAGGTTTGCTATATTTAATAGCCGTAACATCATCTTTTATTATCGCGCTGTTGATTATCATTTTGGAGATAAACTCACGCGGCTTGTCATTTATGGTAATGCTGTTCTTGTATTCAAACGTCGCCGTTTTAAACATTTTACCGGAGACGGTATAGAATTCGGCTTTTAACCCAACAATACGTTCCTTCGATACCCAGTATTTTATCCGGTCATAAGTTGCTCTGCTGTCCACAGCCTGCAAATCCATTACCAAACACGCTTCGCTGTTCAATTGACCATCTTCGGTGCTTACAATTTTATAATCACCCGCGTAATTAGTAGAAGCAATATCTCCATTAGCCGCGGTACCCATCAGTTTTTGCCGCGGGGAAATCGGAACCGCTTTGGAAAGCCCCGGCTTGGAAAACCACATATTACGGTCCTGCATTAACAGCTTTTGACCTTTCACATTAGCCGGCGCCAAAGTATCGACAAGAGAATTATAACCTCTGGCGTTTACCCGTAATGTTCTATGCTGCTCACGTCCGCCCTCAATAGAATCCATGGAAATCTCCCACTGTATTCCCTCGGCGTTGCCGCGAGCTTCATCCGCTTTTTGAAGCATTTCCTTGTGACTCATCTGTGCGTGAACCGTTGGCACAAACACACCCAAAAAAGCAATTAAAACAAATCCAATTATAATAAAGGATAGTTTCATAAATTGTTGACTCATCATCATCTCCACAAAAAAAATTTTAACATATACTATTTAGATTGGAAGCTGCCGCCTGATAGGCGTCACTTCCCGGTAATGTAATATCCTTTGTTTTTATTGCGCGCCCTTCGGTTGCGCACCCGGTCAAAGGATAACGAGGCGGCATTGTATTTAAACGTTATCAGACATGTCCCAGCGCATCTACTATATTCTGCCTTGCCGCACGTCTCGCGGGAATTATCGCCGCGACCATGGACAGCAAAACAAGGCTCAGTAATAAAACACCCAGTACCAGCGGTACCATATCCACATACATCGACACGGGTTTGGAAAATCCGGGAGGTATGTACTTGGGCGGATAAACTTTAACAATGGCCCATACGCATGTATGCAATACAATGCCCATTAAACTGCCGAAGAATCCCAGCATGGCTCCTTCCAGAGCGAAAAGAACGGATACTCCCTTGCGTTTCAAACCTAAAGCCCGCAACGTACCAATTTCTCTGGTCCTTTCCAGAATAGCCATGCCCATCGTATTGACCGTAGTCATTACCACTATCACCAGAACAATGGAGAAAATAAACATAAACATCGTATCGAGGAAAGCTTTTTGTTTGGAGAAAGACATGGAAAGCTCATTCCATGTTCTGATTTCGCAATCTATGCCTGCTGCCTTTAATTTTTTAAGAAGCAGCATTCGCATCTGCTCAGTTTCTTCCCAATTTTTAAGCAGGATCACGATTCTTTCCGCCGACTGAGTGTCCAGCAAAGACTGAGCGAAATAATAATTGAAGCGCATAAATTTATCGTTGGAAAAATCATTGCCGGAATCATAAACTCCGTTTATTTGTATATCCAGAGCATTCATCTGTCCGCTTATTGTGGGCGCCATAACAACCCCGTCCTTGTTCGGCGTTAAATCGAGATATTTGCTCAGATCTTTCGTTATTTCCACTCCATAGCGTTTATCGTCGCTCAAGCGTTGTCCAATAACCGGGAAATATTCAGTCCATCGTCCTTTAATAATTTTGTCATCCCTGGGAACAACACCCTGAGCTATAAAAACAGTGGAAACTATTCCATTGGTTACGATGCCGGTAACCTGAATCTGCGGCGTAGCCAACATTACGCCCTTTTCTTCTCCGACAAGCTTGATGATTTTTTGAGTATCCTCACCGGAGAACATATATTTTTCCGGCTCGAGCTTTCCTTTTTCCTGCCAACCGGCTCTGTTGATTCTTAAATTACCCAGCCCCTCGCCTCGAATCGCCATAATTTCAAGTCCGTTATACACATTATGAATATACCCGTAATACAGGCTGATCGCGGCAAAACCTACGCCGATAGCAACCATCGTAACAAAAGAGCGACGCCTGTTTCTCAAAATATTCCGGAATGCCAGCTTCATCCATTTCATCATGTATATGCCGCTCCATTAACAATCTTACCGTCTTCCAGAAGCACAGAGCGCTTAACCTTATCCAGGAGTCTCTGATCGTGGGTGGAAAAAATAAAAGTGATTTCGTCTTTTTCGTTCAGCTCGCGCATAATCTCAATTATCATCCGGGCGGTTTCGGAATCGAGATTGGCAGTAGGTTCATCGGCAATGATAAGAGAAGGATTATTAACCAGCGCCCGCGCGATCGAAACCCTCTGCTGCTGGCCACCCGACATTTTCGCCGGACGATTATGGATAAGTTCGCTCAAGCCGACTTCTTCCAGACGGGCCAGCGCCTGTTTTCTCGCCTGGGTCACCGGCGCACCTTTGATTTGCAGGGGCAGCATCACATTTTCCAGTGCGGAAAGAACAGGAACCAGATTAAATCCCTGAAAAATGAATCCGATGGCCTGATTGCGATGTTCACTTTTCTGATCATCAGTCAATAATCGCACATCTTTACCGGCAATTGTCAATTCACCCAAAGTAGGTTCATCAATGGCGCTGATCAGATTCAGAAGAGTTGTTTTTCCGGAACCTGATGGTCCCCATATAGCCACAAACTCTTTTTTATCTATCTGCAGGTCAATGCCTCTCAGAGCATGCACCACCGTTTCGCCAAGATAATAATCCTTGGTTATATTTTTCATTTCGATTAAGGCCATCTTATTTTTCCATAGATGAAAGTATTGATTAAAATCGATTATTCATTTGAACTGAATCAGCAATACCTTATTGTTCTCCCAGAGTTTCATATGCGTGACATCGTCATTATGTTGTTATTCTTATCTCGGATTTTTTGAGCATCGGCAGAAACGCGGTGCGTTTATTCTCAACAAGTTCAACGGCTGAGAAGGCACACTGATGAACGCATTGACCGCAACCAATGCATTTCTTTGTATCAAGCTGCACTTTTTTATCTATGACTGATATCGCGGCTGTCGGACAATACTTTGCACACTTTCCGCATCCCGTGCATTTTGAGCTATCTGTAATCTTAGCCATATAAAAACAGCTATAGCGCAAAGGAACTGCTCCCATGTTGTAGGAGCGTAATATTCCGCAGCAGTCCCAGCAGCAGTTGCACAGAGCGACTTGAGGGAGCTTCGTATCATCCTTTTCGTGAAACACCGTATGGACAGCGCCGCAATCTCTTGCCTTTTGTATAATATCAAAGGCTTCTTCCTTGCTGATTTGACGCATATATCCATATTTCATATAAGTTTTAATTTGATCGCCAAAACCCATGCATCCTATATCGTCTGGCATCTTAAAGCGGCATGGATCACCAACATTTTCAGTTACCTTACGGCACATGCAGGCTTTAAACTGACCGATGATGCTTTTCCTTCCATATTCCATAATCATATCATTAATGGAATTTGCCGGATAAATCATAGAATCCGGCACAACTATTTTTTCATCAATAATGATCCTGGACTTTCCCTTTTCGTTCTTTGACTCATGAACTATGCCGACACTCTGATTGGATACCGGAGCATACTTGCCCATGATATCCATTACCTTTCTGATGGGGAATAAGTTACGATTCCTCAGCGAATTAAAAAAGTTCATATATCGTCGCGCGAATTCTTTTTCTTCGGGTTTGCCGAGCAAGTAAGTAACAATGCCTTCAAACCAACCGACGATAAAAGGATTAAGAGTATATTGTTCTGTACCTGCTTCAGAATATTGTGTCTTTATGAATGCCTTTTGTTTAAGGACTTCGAATAATGGATTGAATTTTTCACTACTCATGCCGCTGAGCGCTAAAGCTTGTTCATATGAGTACAAACCCGTGCCCATTTTCAAGAGTAGGGCAAGCTCTTCCGGCGTTGTCACCAAATCAATGGCTTGGAGTATCGGCTCGAATGGAGGTATAAACCTCTTATTCTGTTTGTTCATTAAAATGACTAGTTTTCTGAGATCACCCTTCTTGTTGCGCAGAACTACTTTATTATCTTTTGTCATATGTCTGCTCCTAAGGTTATATTTGATGAAAAGTTTCTCTGTAATGTGGAAAGATAAGAGAGTATCGGCTGCGTGTCAATGGTTATTTGAGTAAGGAGTTTTAGTGAACCCCTTTTAAAAAAAGGGGTTCCGAAATCCTCCCCGCCCTTCCTTTTTTCGAGGATTGAATTTATAACAATTCTAATTTGTTAAGCGACGGTCAGGCCTCTATTCCGCAAATACTTTTTCACATCCTGAATTTTCAGCAGGCGGAAATGAAAAACCGAAGCAGCCAGCAGAATGGTTGCACCGCCTTCCACAACGGCTTCGTAAAAATCTTCCAGTTTGCCCGCGCCGCCGGAAGCCACAACCGGCAGGGTGACAGCTGCGGAAATTGCTTTGGTGAAAGGAATATCATAACCGGCTTTGGTACCGTCGCCGTCCATGCTTGTGGGCAGAATAACACCGGCACCCATCTCCTGACAAGTTTTCGCCCAGACTACGGCATCTTTGGCCACAGGCAATGTGCCGCCGGAAACAACCAGCTCAAAACCCGAAGGCATTTGGACGTTTCTTTTCGCGTCAATAGCTACCGTTATTTTATCCTTGCCGAATTTATCAGCCGCCTGTCGAATAAGCGCAGGATTTTTCACCGCCGCGCTGTTCATTGAAACTTTAGACGCTCCCGCTGACAAAACCATATCAATATCTTCCAGTGAAGAAATTCCGCCGCCGACAGTCAGAGGAATATTTATTACCCTGGAAACATTTTTTACCCATTCCAGGCGTGTCTTGCGATTTTCCAGCGTGGCGGCAATATCCAGCATCGCCAGCTCATCAGCGCCTTCTGTTTGATAAAAGGCAGCGTTTTCGACAGGATCGCCCGCTTCCTTAATATCAATAAAATGAATTCCCTTGACAACTTTTCCGTTTTTCATATCCAGACAAGGCATTATTTTAATCGGCTGCATAGTATATTTTCCCCCAAATTATTTTAATGTATGGTCTTTTTAAACCGAACTTATTCATATTACAACTAAAATAATTAAAATATTTAATTCTTGAAAAGCAAATCATTTTAATTTAGATAATCAACCATCTTATTTAACCACAAAGGAGACACCATGATTAAAATCAAAGAAATTAAAGCAGCGAACATGAACACGGAGAAATTTATTGAAGATAAAGTACGCGCTATTCGGGAAGCCGTTGGCGACGGATTTGCCGTCAATGCACTCTCCGGGGGAGTTGATTCCTCTGTGGTTACGGCGCTGGGGCACAAGGCGCTGGGTAAAAAATTGAAAACTTATTTCATTGATAATGGCATCATGCGGGAAAACGAACCAGCCAGAGTGGCAGCATCTTTTAAAAAGCTCGGCATTCAGGTGGAAGTAGTACCTGCCTCCAAAGCTTTCTTCGCCGCACTCAAAGGCATTACCGATCCCGAAGAAAAAAGAGAAGCCATCACCCAGACTTTTTACAAAAATATATTCGGCAAACTGGTAATTAAAAGCAAAGCTAAATATCTCCTGCAGGGAACCATTCTGACCGATGTAGATGAAACGGTCGCGGGAATCAAAAGGCAACACAATGTTTTTGAACAACTCGGAATTGATCCGCAGAAAGCTTTCGGCTATAAAATTTTAGAACCGCTGATTGAGCTGCGCAAGGACGGAGTTCGAAAAGTCGGCCGCGGATTGGGTTTGCCGGAGGCTATGTTTGACCGGATACCATTTCCCGGACCGGCATTGGCTGCCCGTGTAATCGGCGAAGTCACACCCGCCAGGATTGCCCTGGTTAGAAAGGCGACCGCCATTACAGAAGCGGCGCTTAAAGATGTCAAAGTGTTTCAGTATCTGGCTATTTTGCACGAAGATCGCGTTACAGGCATGCGCAACAACAAAAGGGTTTTCGGCAATCAAATTGAAATCCGCTGCTGGGACAGCGTGGACGCGCGAACCGCAACGCCGACACGTCTTTGTTTTGATGTTCTGGAAGACATCGCCGCCAAAATCACCAAAACAATTCCCGAAGTCGTCAGCGTAACTTACAACATCACCACCAAACCGACATCAACGATTGAAGCCGTCTAGCATTTTTTCCCTCTTTCTTCCCTCCCTTGAGGGGAGGGATTGAGGGAGGGTGAATTTTTCCCCCACTGTTATTCCGGCCACATATGACTCCACGCATCAGCGAATAATGGCGAAAACCCTGGCCGGAGCTCCCGTTCCGCCTTTTATCGACATGGGTATCACATACAGAGTTGCTCCCTTGACGGGAAGTTTGTCCAGGTTGGCAATATTTTCCAACGCGAGTTTATCGGCGCCGCAAATAACGCGGTGGACCCAAAATTCAGTTGACTTGCCATAATCAATGCTTGGTGTATCAAGGGCAATCCCTTTAATATTTCGTTGTTTCGTAAGAAATTCCGCCGATTCCCGGGAAAACGCCGGGAAACTCAATTCAGGAAGCGCCGGCAGACCTTTCTTATCGGTTCCTAAAACACTCTTGCGGTCGGGATAAAATTGTGTGCCGATTCCTGTGTACATAATTACCCATGCTCCCGCCGGAATCCGGCCGTACTTTTTCTCCCATTTCTTAATATCCTCGACGGAGAGCAGGTAATTTCTATCGCTGGCACACTGCTGCCGCACGTCGATTTTTATTGCCGGTCCGATCCATTCCTCAAGAGGAACCTGATCAATGGTGCGCCCATTTTTTGCAAAGTGAAGCGGCACGTCGGCATGCGTACCGCCGTGTTCTGAAGCGGCATAAAAGTTGGCCGCATACCAGTAACCTTTCTCGGTCATTCCATGAAATTCCGGCGTCAATTTAAATGGTGTTGCGTTTGGCCAGTAGATCGTATTTTCGTCATAAGCATATGTCATGTCCAGAATATGTCCAATATGTCCGGCAGCATATCCGGTCCAGGACGTCATTGTCATCATTACAGCTATAAACACTGCCGCAATAAATATTTTTTTCATTTTCATTATTGCTCACTCCTTTTTCTTTTTCTCTCTTACTCAATTAGATAAAGAGCGCTGAAAAAAATACGTATCAGTCCCATACATTTTTCCATGGGGATATAAATCCCCATCACCGCTTTGTTATTTCTTCGATATTCCCTGGCATCATCTTCCGACCGGAAGAATACGCACACCGGTCAAAACCTGTCCCGTATGCCATAATAATATGAACCAAATATCACCAACGGGAAAAAAAGAAGCGGGGCAGAACCTTCATCAAGCACCTGATAATTTAATGCGCTATCAATCTCCATGCGAATGGGACTTGATGAATTCGCGCACTTTGTTTCCAGTATCATGCTGCATGGCTGGCCGGTTAATTGCCCTTTCACGAAGGGCTCCCCGAGGGAGTCGCCTGCTCAAGGTGCCCAAACCTGTTCACCGGTGTTATAAGTAATTTTGAATTTCGTTTCTTCCACAGTAACCGGATAAGTCCAGGTTACTTCACCCTGTACGTTTCTCACAATCCAGTTCTGTCTCTTGCCAATCTTATCCAGAATTTCTCGCACCCTATCAAGCGGCATATTCAAACTCTCGGCGATATGTTCAGGAGAAATGGGCTTACGCAGACGAAGAAGCTCCAGGAAAAGAAAACTTCTGACCCTGTAGTGATCTTTGGAAAACATCCTTGGATAAACAGTCCGCATCACCTTTCCGGCAATACTAATTCCAGCTTCGCACAACCAGAATGGAGCAGGAGCAACCTTTTTTCCAACACCCAGCCATACTTTGTTTGCCATCACAACCTCTTTCATTAATTGGAGATGTCTTTAATTATTTGTCATTCCAATCCACTTTGTCACTGCAAGCAATCTCTTTATTAATTCTATTTCATTGTCCCTCTAAGATGGCTATTTCGGCGAACGTGCGATTAATTATTTACACACTTACCCTGCTGCTACGGTTGTCTGTAAAGCAGGAAGTTTTAAATACGAACCAAGAAAATAATCAAACGAGTCGGGATCGAGTTTGCACAGTCCGGCCAGGGGATAAAAAGTCATTTCCCCGAAATATATCCGGTTATTTACATAAATCAAATCCACCCGGACAAAAGGAAATCCTTTCGAAAGGACAGCGGCATACTCAAGCATTTTCTCATACTGTGGAGTTCTTGTAACCGGTTCCTGCAAAGCAGGGTCACCATATTTGTTTTCTAAAAGATTCAAATCAATGTCAAACATATTTACCCTGAATAAGTCGGCTTGGTATTTATTTATCTCTACCTGGCGCACGACACCGTCATAGCAATAGAAACCATATTCATAAAGCATTTCGTCATTCTTAGTCAGATGCTCTTCGCAGATGAGACGGGGAGTGATATTCTTGTATGCCCATTCTCTATAGATGGGATAAAGATCTTTCTTAAAATATTTTTTTAACAGATGAAAGGAATGCTTCCACTCAAATTCCGATTTTTTTTTGCAGAATATATTCTGTTTGCAGCCACGATTCACTTTCAAGACGAAAGCATCCGGCAGCTTGTTGATATCAATATCTTCCGGTTTTTCATAAACGCCGTATAACTCTTTTAGTATTTCAGGACCGATCCTTTCTTGCACAAACTTGCGCACTTCATATTTATCCGCGCATTGTGTGAGGATATCATCATGCCAATTTAATTTAAGCCACTGAATTTTTTCGGTGAAAGATTGAGGATCTTGCAGATTCAGACGCCTGCGCATTCTTCTTCGATAATAAAGCGAAAGAAATATTCTGTCAGGAATGCACCGTCCTAAAACACTTCTGGCGAAGATGAAAAATAATTTTTTTTTTAGCATATAAACGCTTACCGCGTGCCGCTATATTATCAATAAATTTTGTAAAGCCCGCTGCCGATAAATTCCCATGACTTCAAAAAATCAAGACGGTCTTTTTCGATCATCATCTTATCTATGTCGGCTTTTATTTTTAAATCATAATCTCTATAGAATTTTTTAAAAACATCACCGTTATTCATTTTTTTAATAAATAATTCCTGAAAACTCTTTATGGCCACGGAATTTTTTATTTTCATTTCGTGTACAAATTTTCTTTCAACAAAAATTTTTCGGCGGGAATTTAATGCGATTTCTTTGCTGTTTTCATCTTCCTCATCGCGGACAGTCGCCAACTGCGGCGCGAAATAAGCTACAATCAGGCCGTGCTTATTAAAATCAATATATTTCAGAAGCGAATGGTGGACAATCAATTCCGAACTGTTTTTGTTTAAAGACCACAAGCTATCATTACATTTATTTTCCTGAAATGTCTTCACGAGTCTTTTTATTTTTACCGGAGTATCCTCAATAGCCAGTCTTCTGATAAATCCCGATTCCGTGGACACTTCGTATCGTTTTTTAATAAAAGTCTGGAATCTTTCCCTGTATGCTTTTTGCTGAAATCTGTGTTTATAAATTGAGCAACAGTAATTAATGGGCAATCCGATGTTTTTATCCACGGCATATTTAATCAATCGTAATGCAGTTAATTCCGATTCCAGAACAGGCATGGTGGGCTGGTGCAAAAAGGTGTACTGGCGATTAATAAATTGCTTATAGCAGTATTGAGTGGGGAATAATTGATGCAAATTTAAATGCGCCACACCAATCGCTTTCATTCGCGGCAAACATTTTTTCAGTATTTCATAATCTTCCGGAATAGCGGGAATCTCAACCGTAACCTTATCGATAATACCCACAGACATCTTTACTGCTTTTAAGTCATAATTTCTCGCCGCGATATCAAATCGTATCTCATTAAGACCGGCCTCTTTCAAGCTGTTTAGCTTATGTTTATCAACCAGGTCGCCGTTTGTATACAACCAGATATAGATTCCCTTGCCAAATCTCTCTCTTGTTTTTCTGATATAAGTCAGTATTTTTTTATACTTTAGAAGAGGTTCTCCTCCGGAAAAGCTAGCGCCTTTAAATTTAAATTTCTCCAGATAATCAACATAGTCGTCAGGATTATCAAAAATAAGCCCTGATTCCGTTGGCGGCTCTTCCTTCTTGTTTTTCCGGTCCTGAGGACAGTAGAAGCAATTGGCCGTACACAAGCAATCAATAAAAATACATGACCATGTTCCCTGCCCGCAACTCATACATCCGGGCGATAATTTCCCTGGTCCGATTTTATTTCCCAGAAAATTACTGTTTACCCTGCCGGATATGGATTGCAGAAGTTCATTTCTCTTTTGATTTGCTTCCCTGGCCTGGGTTTCCGTCAGCCATTTCATGTCGTAATAAGCCCAGCCGAGAATTTCCCGGGTATCCTGAATATCAATTTTCTTATTTATCATATGTATACCGTAATAAATTAAGTCCCTGAGACTTCAACAAGCATCTTTCTCATCAGGAGTTTTTCCACAAACCCGATAACGTCCTTTTCAATAACTTTTACAGGAACCTTAAACTCAGCAGCCAAATCCATAATTATTTCTTTCAGGCTCTTCCGTCCGTCCAAACTTTGCCAGATAACCTGTCCTGTAGTGTTGAGGAAATATGGTTCGTTCTCCGAATCGTTGACACCGGATGCAAACGGGATGATGATCATCTCACTTTCCACTTCACGCACAACAACATCACCAGACGCCACATATACGGCGTCTGGTTTTATTTTTGTTTTCATAAAATATTCCTTGAAATAAATAAGTGCCGGGTCCGGCTTAAATAATTGTCAATTATCACCGCATCGGTCAAAGAAAACTAGCCCTCGTCTGTATTAAGCACTATAGGAAAAATACAAACAGTAAATTTACTCTTTTAAAGCCGGTGTCTTGAGCCTTCTATTCAACGTCTTTAATACAAGCCATTTTAACAGGAGGCACTGGAGGAGTAGGACCAATGCCTGTATTGTAACGCACGTTCCCTTTACTGGATGATCCAATAACCTTCTTTGTGTTTCTTTGTTTCATTACATCCAATTCCGGTTTCTGCCATTGTCTATCTTTTTTCATTTTGCACCTCCTGTGCGTTTAACAAGAAATGTTTTTATGGGTAATTTGTTGTTTAGGTGCCAATATAGGGAAATTCCATTTGCAAGTCAATTATTATTTTATACCATATTATCATATAGTTACAATTTTATTTTTCAGTCGAAGCTTGCCGTTCTCCCGGATAACGATACCTTGTTCCAAGTCAAAAAACCGCGCCTCAACATGATATTGCCGAACAGCATCGTTATAGGCCTTGCGCTGCCGGGCTGATGGCTCTTCCCATTTACTTCTGAGTCTTAACATACGCAAGATTCGGGCGACTTCTCCTCTTATATTCATATACAGATCGCGCCAGCCCCATTGCTCGTCTAGCCATTCCGGCCAGGGAGAATCCTTAAGGAAATCCTTATAGCAGCAATAGGCTGTCAGGTCAGGGAAGAACAAAGGCTTGCCATAGACGAACCGGCGCCATGGTTTTTGATCACCCATATGGTGAATGATGACCGCACTGGATTTACCGTTTTTTATTTTTTGCCATCGCGGGGAAGGCGCCGTATTCCATATAGGCGATAATTGTGCGATGTTGCCATCCAGAATAGCATTCAGCGCGTGTTCATCAGGAAGAGAACAGAGCTCGGTATTTTGCCGGATAAATTCCAGCGCCCTTTCACCTAATTTTTCGCTGTTCCATCTTTCGACATCAATGTAGAGAACACCGGTATTGAAGAAGCGATAGGGTTTGGTCATGCCTAATTTGTGGCAATGATCATTGAAATCATCGTGCACCTTCTTATTTAAACCAGTCCAAACACGGCCAGAAGGAACAGCGGCCAGCGCAAACGGTGCCGTATCCAGAGAAAATATTGAAGATATGTCGCCGTGGATAGTCAGGTCACAGTCGAGATAGAATATTTTGTCGTAACGGCCGGCAAGATGTTCAGCCAGAAATAGTTTCATCATCGTGGCAGTACTTAACCTTTCAATAAATTTACCGACACCTCGTTGACGCGACATGTCCATATCTTCGCAAAATAGTATTCCGCGCTGTTCCATCCAACTTCTGTGGACATCCGTCACTTCCGAAGGCTCCGCGAAAATAATAGTATCAAAGCTATGATCCGAACCTTTGGCGAAAGACTTCACCGCATCAGCAACGAATAACGCGGGAATCAACATTTTTCGGTCGGTGCAAAGACAAACGGCGTTTCTTATTGTCTGTTGTTTATTAAAAGTTCCGGCAGAGGTCAGATTACCGGTCTGAAAATTTTCTTTCATTTATCAACCTTCTCAAGAATTTATAAGTATCGGGATAGTTTTTTTCAAGAAACATTCTTACAATACTTCTTAACTTATAATAAAGACTTTTTACATTTATAGAAATATTACCCGTCAGCCGTTTCACTATACCCAAAATCATTCTGAATACTTTGACCGAAAAGCCATTTTCGCCCAACGCTATGGCCTTGTATTCTTCCAGTAAAACCGTGCAGTCTTCGAGGTAATCTCTCTGAATATAAAATGCAAAATGGCCAAACAGAGCGTCACCGCAAATCATGTTGGGACGATTCAGCCTCTGCGGCAGGTCCTGTGATAAAAATGATTCGTCACTATGAATGAAACGCCACGCTCCCGTCCTGCAATCTATCGTTTCATCAAAACCTGAATTTAACTCCGGCAGACCTTTTAAATCACGTCCGAACCAGCACATTACGCCAATCGAAAATCTTCTGAAATCATTCATTATTACGTGATCTATTTTCCATCTGTTCAGATTGTCCGATTTTATATCATTAATAAATTTTCTGTGAATTTTCCCGGCAAATTTTGGATTCTGCCAACCGTTAATATCCAGGCATTCATATCCGACCTTGCCCCATTGCATCGGAACAATTCCTTCCTTCTGAAAAAAGTGTGAACATACTGCGTTATTAACAATGTTGCCGAAAACAAAAAGAGGTTTCGGATTATTGATCCTGTGTTCAATAAGATTTTTCACGGCATCTTTTTCGAAAAAACAGATATCATCATCGAACTTGATATAGATGGTATCATCATCAACATAATCCCTGTAATACTGCCAGATACTGTTCACTGATTTTTTAAGCATTTCTTTCCTGTTGATTTTAAAGAAATCGGGATGCTTAGCTGCAAGCATTTCAATATAAGCAATGTCATCTTTAACAGAAGTATTCAGCCAGAAGTGATGCTCTGAAATGTACCGGCGATTATTAAGAAGATACTCAGCCAGTATTTCCAGATAATGTTTCCGTCCCGCAGGAGTAACAGTAATGACCTTCATTAGAAATCCCGATATTACATCAATGTTTTGTTTCTTAACTTTCTTTGAAGTTTGAAAATTTGCGGATAATTATTTTTCAGAAAAACACCTGCACGCAGCCTGTATTTATTGTATCTGTAATAATAAGACATTTTATAACGGCAATATTTATATAAATCACGTTTATGCAGATTCTTTAAATAAAAATCATTTTCCGCCTCTTCCCGCTTACTCAATATTTTATTAGGCGTTTGCGGATTAACAATATCAATCAGGTCGGCTTTATCCAGATTTGATTTCCATTCGGAATTCAAAGGACTTTTAGGATTCCAGGGTTTTCCTCCCGGGAAATTAGAATATGTGTGTAAAACAATTCCTTTCAAGTTATCCGGACTGCCTCCCGAATGATAAATCTCATAACTTGGACAAATATTATAAACCTGAGACAGCTCCTGCCACTTGCCATGAAAATAAATATTCAGAACCGTTTCTTCCGAAATATAAATAATATCCTCGAAATGCAAAAGAATATTTTTAAGATTCTGAAAATCATCTTCGGATATCATATCCGTGCAAAAAGCCATTACACCGGAATTAAACGCGGGCCTGCTTAAATCACATTTACTCTCCAGCTCTCTGAAGAGATGCTTATTGCGCCTGTTGCGATCATGAAACTGCCCTTTCAGCGAAGTACGCAGCAAGTTAAGAATTCTTACCGCCGCAAATCCCTTCGCTTCAGTAAGAGATTCCAGTGAACCTCTTACAACGATATCCCCGTCGAGAAACACAACATTTTTCCATTTCTTAAATTCCGGCGTAAACAAATAAAATTTGCAGAGAGTCGTTAAAGGAGCATGGCCGATACGGATTTCAGTTTCTGTCAATATCGGTTCGCATTTCCTGATCAGAATCCCTTTATCATAGAACCATCTCAAATCTTTTTCAGGAATATCATAAGCCAGCAGCATGTAATCGCCCTTCCAGCCCGCATTCCAATACACGCTGGAAAAAAGCTGCCTGGCCTGATCAACGTAATTGCCATCCGCCAAAGTCACCAGCAAATCCTTTTTCATTCCATTTTCCTTATTTGTTATTGCAACACGCGCTCTCTAGTGATCCATTGGTGGAAATGCTATTTGGGTGGCATAGCTCGCGCAAAGATGTTTAACGAGCAGATATTAACGCTACCTGCCGCACTTGCGCTTTTAAATTCTCAAGATAAGATTCTCTGGGCTGGGCAATCGTGCCTTTTTCATCGTACTCTTTTTTTGCCATTAATTGCACAGCATCATTGATGTCGCCGTTTGCGGCATCGAGATATGTCTCAATCAGCTCTCGATACCGGGGAGTGGATTCACGGGATCGCTGTAAAAACTCGGTGGCGTCACCGTCTGTAAAGACCCACAAGTGAGCCATGCCGATAAATTTTGGATGAAGCCCTATGAGCTTATCCAGCGATGAAACGTAGTCGTCATAGGAAGATAGAAATTCGGCTTTTGCGTGGCTGTCTTTGTCGCCTTCCGGAAGACCACAAGCTTCTCCCGCGAAGAGCGCGCGAATTTCGGGAATGAAAAACGCCAGCGAGTCGCCGGTATGTCCCGGCACCTCGTAAACTTCGCAGGTCAAACCACCAAGATCAAACCGGTCTCCTTCTTTGAGATTAAACTCAAAATTCACAGGTTCGAGACGAACATCCTCATCACCGACGATATCTTGATAAAATCCTCTTTGGAGCTCGCTTAAGGAAGTCATCAGATCGAGAACGGATTTCTTTTTCATCAGAGTTCCGACTCTTTCGAATGCACCGGCCTGAAGATCAGGTAGTTTTCTCTTGAGATAGGGAATAGAACCCACGTGATCGAAATGGGAATGGGTCGCAAAAACATAGTCCAGAGCGTTTTTGTCCCCGAAGACTTTTTCCAACGAAGCAATATATGCCGGACCTATCAGATTCATTCCTGCATCGATCATTAAATGCCGCTGCCTACCCTTAATGATATAACCCGGATAAAGCTGGTTTCCTCCAACGGTTATCCACTCGCCAAAATCGCCCTCTGCCTGTATTTTCATGTTTGTAACACATCCTTTATTTATTGATTACCTCCACAATAGCGATTTCTCCCGATGTGAGAAGTAAAATTATTCCACAAGATATCAAACCCACCCGAGTATTGTTGCAAACACAATATGACACATGATTGCAAGGACAGGCATAAGCACCACGCCGATCTTTTTCGCCCGCAACGTCAGATTATCATGCAGCCAGACAAGCACCAGCAGTGGGAAACAGTAGGCAACAACAATGAAATAAATGTTAGGCCAGCTCCAGTATTTATAGGCCCATATCAGCATGTTGCTTTTGTTTAAAAGCACCTCGACAAATACGCCGGCAAGACCCAGGATCGTGGGGATGAATAACCGGTTGGGGATGCCCAGGATTTTCATATTTTTATCTTCCGGCAGAATTTTTAAGACCATCAGGCCGTAAACAGCAAAGAAAAATGATATTTCAATGTTCAGACCCGCATAAATAACAAAAGCCGATTTCCCCGGCGTTGTCCACAGAGGCGCGTAATCTGTAAAATGCAACAGCAGCGCGTTGAAAATCTCCCAGATAAACTCGATTGCCCAAAACGCCAGTCCCAGCAGAACCGGGCTCCAGTTTTTCTTCTCGATTTCAACAAAGTAGATGTACACGACGGACACCATCAACGGTATGATGTACCATTGCAGGTTTTCAGTGCTTCTTAAAACACTTAATGCTTGAGCGCTTGCAGCAGTCATTTTCCATCCTCCTTATTGAGTCCCAAGTTTCAAAAGCGTAGCACACCGAAACTTGTTGGACGAATTATCCAATATCCAAAGGCTATTTGGAAATTATCCCAGGCACGCAGTGCCGTGGGATATTGAACACCTCTCTGTCCAGTAATTCCAACAGAAATTGAACTATAAGAATTTCAGCCTTGTATGTCAATTCAATAGTGACACTTGCCGATAGAGGCAAAGATTGCATATTGCTTCATGATACTTATTTTGCTAACTTAAAAACGGCAGAACGGCCATTTTGCTTCCAATGGCGCTTCACTTTTTTTTATGAAATGGAGGCTAAAGTAAATTAATCATGAAATGCAAACGGTTTGTCTGTCAGATCATATTTTTGATCATATTGAGTTTTTTGGGTATTTCCTGCAGCGGTGGCAGTTCGGATTCTCCGCAGAGCTTACAGCAGAATGGGTCACCACTCGCTTATGAATGGCTAATGGATCCAACTTCGATCGGGCCACTTGTAGCAGCACACCGCGGTGCGCATAAAAATGTTCCCGAAAACTCGCTCGCGGCAATTCGTGCAGCATCGCAACTGGGTGCCGACCTTAGAGTTCTAGTATATATCGTTTGCTCTTAAAGGCAATTATGTCAAATTATAGAATATCAGAAAACAAATTCAACCCGGATTATTATCTTTAGTCATTTTTTACCGGGTGCATCAGTTTTTCTCGTCAGACTATTTTCTTCCTTCTGACGATCGGCAGAAATATCGACGGCGATGGCAGCGGCCTGCTCGGCGGGCATGCCTTCAGCCCGGCGTTCATACTCCTTTTCACCTCGGTCGTCGCGTTCCCTAATCGCCACATCTTCCGCTTGCTCCTGCTGTCCCGGCAAATCGACGCGCAGTTCCTCAATAAGCATCATCACTGCCGCCGCTACCGGAAGAGCAAGAAGCGCCCCGGTGATGCCATATAAAACTCCTCCCGCCAAAAGCGACAAAAGGATTACGGACGAAGGGAGGCGCAACGCGCGTCCATAGATCCGCGGAATTATCACTCGGCTTTCGAGTTCTTCGTAGGCAAGCATTAGCACGAGCACAATGATAATGACGGTAGGACCACGAGAGATAGCTGCCGCCACTGCGGCGCCCACCGAAAACAGGGGACCAATATAAGGAAGGACGTCGGCAGCGCCCGCAAACACCGCGATGGCCAATGCGTTAGAGACACCGCAGGCAGTCAGGAGGATGAACACAAAAGCGCCCATTAAAGCACAGGTAATCACCTGCCCGCGTATGTAGGCACCGACGATGGTTTCCAGATTCAGCATGATCCGGGAAAGCCGGATGTGGTGGGACCTGGGGACCATAGAAAACAGGCCTCCTCGCAGACGATCCCTATCGATCATGATGTACAGCGCGAGGAATACGGAACTCAGGATATACGCGAAGATCTCGACGACGCGGGTGGAAAACTCGAGGGCATTCGAGGTAACCATTTTTAAAAGATCGTCGGGATGCACTTTGCTAAGTAGTACTGCCAAGGGGCTGGTCAGTTGGGAACCCGCCAACCAATTCACCAAACGTTTCCGCAGTTCAGGTTCCTGATTCAGAAGGCTCGTAACCTGCTCTATGAGTGATGGAATTGTCATTGTGATAAAGAGAACGGTGACTGCCGAGAGTGCGGTGAAAACTATCGCGATGCCCAGACCCCGGCGCATGCGCCGCTTTTCAAACCACTCAACAGCGGGACCTATGGTGCCGACGATAATGAGGGCCGCCACAAGTACCAGAACCACCGGTAGAAGCCTGTTCAGCACCCACAGACCGGCGAATAGTAGCAGCAAAACGATAATAGTGCCGGGAGAGGGTTCAATGCGAATCACACGTGGACGGTGTTCCTTTGGGGTGGATTCAATGGATTCCTGACTCGGTATCATATCGCCTCCGTTCCGGCGTCGTTGATATGATCTTGCCTCTTCATAATTGAGCCATAAGAATTTCGGCCTTATATATCAATGAACACTAAACACCTGATAATCTAACCAACTGAATGTGTTTAGATTATTCAGGTTATTGGCAATCCAGTTCTTAATTCCTTAAACTTTTCACGTTTCTTTACTAACCCGTCCAAACATCTAATCCTCTAGTTTCCTGGATTCCGGCCGGAGTTTATCCCGCGTATGCGGGGCCGGAATGACAAAGGAAGTATTTCCTTAATTACTTAAATCTTGTCCCTTCTTTTCACATTTCACTATTCACTGTTTCTTCTAATCTTCCAATCATCTAATCTTCTAATCCTCTATTTTTCACCATTCACTGTTCTAGTGTTTCATACCCTTCATATCATCCGCTGTTTTTTTATGGCTTTGTTTTTTATGGTCTTTTTTATCCATCTTCTTTTCGTGTTTTTCCTCACCCATTTTCATGTACATCATCTTATGCATGTTTTTAAACTGTTCTTCCGTCAAAATAGCCCGCATATCTTTCATGGCTTTTAGCATTTCCAAATGCTGAGCGGTTTTCATATCTTCAATTTTCTTAACCGCGAATGTGGCCTTATCCAAATCAAAATTTTTCACTTCCATAATTTCCATAAGTTCGATCTGGGCAATCTTAAGGTCAGCTTTTGATCTTATTTGCTTTTTCTGCATTTCTCTGTGTATTGGTTTCATCTTCGCCATCTGGTCATCGGTAAGCCCCATATGATCCGCATTCTCCATGCACATCATATCACCGCCCATCATGTCCATGTGGTCCATTTCCATCATCTGTCCATGTCCGCCACCATGACCTCCCATGGGCATATCCCTCATCTGTGAAAAAGCAGGTACAGCAAAAACAAATGTCAATAACAACGAAAGTAATATTTTTTTCATAACCTTCTCCAGTTTGTCTGATTTAAATTCTTTTATTTGTAAGTCGAACATTCCCGCCAAAGGCGGAACAAATCTATTCAGGTTTATACTTAAACGATACTCTTAATTTCGCCCGATACTCCACAACTTTTCCTTTTTCCACTCTCATATCGAGTTCTTTTACTTCAGCAATCCTTATTTCTTTTAAGGTTTTTGCTGTGACTTCAACAGCATTTTTAGCAGCATCTTCCCATGATTTATCACTGCTTCCGATAATTTCGATAACTTTATAAACATTGCTCATAATCTTTATCCTTTCTTTTAATTTGGTTAAATAAAAATGGTTAATCGGGCTGTTTTCATACGTTAAAAAATCTTCCATATGAATAATATCCAAGCTTATGCGTTCTCTTACTACCGCCCCCAAACCTTCTTGACCTGACCGATCTTTTCCTGAACCTGGCCGGTTATCTTTTCAACTGTACCTTCCTCTTCCAACTTGGGATTGTCGCTTATTTCCCCGGCAACTTCCTTGACCTTACCCTTCACTTTGTGAAACATGCCTTCTGCTTTGTCTTGTGTGCTCGATTTCATACTGTTCTCCTTTAGGTTTTTGATTTATCTGCTGGAGTGTTATTCTTTTTCCTTGCTCTTAAGCCAATCTCTCGCAGCATCGTTATTGGTAAAATATTTAAATGACACACCGGCTTTCTTTGCTGTAATTTCATGAAACGATTGGAAGTTAGCGTTCTGAGGAATGTCCATAATGGCGACTTTAAGCCTATAAATATCGGGAGGGTAATTTCTGACATTAAAAAATGCTTCTGTAAAGAAACGTCCCTTGATAGCACGAATATCCGCCAGCACATTCTCTACGCTATTTTCCATTATGACTGCGGTCACTTCATTTGTTATCTTTTCAGCAGCACTTTCTATTACTTCGCCTGTTAGAATAATTTCAAGAATTCCTTCATTCACAGATGATGAGATTTGATATTCTTCTTTCTTTTCCATTTATGAATTCTTTATCGCTTAACAATTAATATTCTAACTTCGCTTTTCCCGATAAGTGGTATTGCCTACTCAACTTTTTTGTCTCAACATGCTGACGGTCTTCATTTCGTCTCCGTTACCTCTATCTTTTCTGCTCTGCTCTCTCTTAATTCATCGTCTGTCTTTATCCCTCTTGACTGGGAGATCTGCTCGGCAACAAAAATAAATGCTATCAAAATAATGGATGCCATAAACGAAAATAACACCCATGCAGACTTTTCAAATGGATTCATAATTTTCCCCAATTTCATTTAAAGGTCATCCTTTTGTTCAGGTTTAAAGGTGCCCTTCCTATTTTGAGAAGGTCCAAGATAAAAGAATTAATCCGGGTCTTTTTGACCTTTCTTGTAGGTATCAGGCATAACCATAACCCTACTGATGGGGGGGAGACACCTGAGACGAATGTTTGACCGTTCTTATCTTTCTGTTTCAGCATCATGCAGATAGTAATTGCAACTATCCTGCCAACAACCGGAAATACTCAGATATTTTAATTCATCTTTAATAGTATGTGGTTAGATTAATCAGAGGGAATTATGGCGATGTATGAAATTATTCGTTTGGCCTCAACATACGGTGGAACCTCAGCATATTGAGGGGATTCATGATCAGCGAGTTTCACTAACTTTCAATTTGGGATTAGATGAGAATTGCCATTTGCAATCAGTTTTATAGTCCCCATCTGAATCAAGGGCAATATCGCTTGCCTTTAGCCATTTCAAACAATTTGCAGTCGCCCAATGTACAAGCTTTTTGCACATCACGGCAGAAAAGATTTTTGTTGCCCAGCATAAAATAAGCACGCCCTCGGCTGGTGTAGGCCAAGGCATCATCAGGCTTCAGGTTGATGGCCTCGTTATAATCCACTATGGCACGCTTCAGCTTGCCAAGGTTATCGTAAGCAATTCCCCTGTTGTAATAGAGGTTGGCATCTTTCGGCTTCAGGCTGATGGCCTTATTGAAATCATCAATGGCCTGTTGATACTGATGGAGGCTATTGTGAGCATCTCCCTTATTGTTGTAGGCTTCGGCTAAATCCGGTTGCAGGCGTATGGCCTCGTTATAATCCACTATGGCACGCTGATACTGGCCGAGCTTAGCGAAAACAATCCCCCGGTTGCTGTAAATCTCAGCTAATTCCGGTCGCAGGCGTATGGCCTCGTTATATTCTTCAATGGCCTGCTGATACTGGCCGCGGTTCGCGCAGGCAATCCCATTGTTGCTGTGGGCAATGGCATCATCAGGTTTTTGTTTAACGGTATTATCAGCCTTCAGTTTATTAGCATTGTTCAAATCCGAGCAGGAACAGAGAAACATTAAAACAAGAAAGACGGCAACGATAATTTTGCGCATATCAGCTCCGTTTATATTGTTATCATAATTATTGAAAAAAGAGCATGAATGATTAAAGACAATGAATTTTTTTCATTGAATTGTTCTCTGAGGGCATTCTTCATAGCTGCTCTTTTAAAATACAAAAAACCCGTTCTCTTTTTTACGAAACGTGGTTTTAACTTCAGTCTTTGGCACCCTCAAGGAAAGTAGGGTTATAAATTAGTCAACGAGTTACCTCTTAAGTTAAATATTTCCCTTAACTCTTCTAATGTTAAGGCTGTCTTTTGGGCTGCTTATCAAACTTGTCTTTTGACTTTTGTTTCTGTCTTACAGCGTTCTGCTTCTGCCCCTTTTCCTTGTCTTTTTTGCCGCCCTTGTCTCCCATTACATCTCTCCTTTCTTTAAAGGTCCTCTGTTTTAGGCTAAAATGATTCCTTTATAGACATCTTCCATTTGTGATTTGGGTCACTCACAAAAGATTGTTCCTCAGCACTTCCATCCTCATCTGTTTTACATGTTCTGACAATCCATCCTCCATGAACTTCTTTTCTGTCACTTTTAATTTTTTTACCTATAGCTCTTACGGCTTCCCACATTTTAAACTCCCCTTTCCTTGTTAATTTCCCCTGGCAAAAAAAAACGAGACCCGCATATGCCGTCTTGTCATTTAACTGGAGTCCTTCATTTTAATTCTTGGTCTTTTACGGGTGATAATCACCACAAAGACCCTGTGATTTCTTTTTTGTTAACTTCCAGTAGAATAGACTCAATACGGGCATCGCAGTATCTCGTATTTATAAGATAGTGTTGCTTATCATCAATGTCAATGACTGTGCCTATGTTTGCCGGGATCGCATGTGACTAAAGGAAAAAAAACCAGGAGAGCACTGCCACCATCGAGAGAACGAACCCAACCACGGCGAACCAGGCGGGACGAATGACTAGTGTTCCCTTTGACTCTTCCAGTTCTTGTGTCTTCTCGCGTTGTTTCTTATCCTTATTATCTAGCTTTCTTTCGGTCTTCTTCTGCAGATCCTTTTTTTGTTTATGGTCCACGGATTCACACCCCAGCAAAATTCTTGGTTTACCAGACGACATGACGTCTGGTTTTCGTTGCTCTCCTTTTATTTAAATTAGATTATGAGCCACGAATTTCATTTGTCGCATATACTAATTGGGTTGATATCTCGTTGCTGTTTAAGTAACATATTGTAAGTTCGTTTAAGTCCCTTCTCATCCATCCAAGACAAACAGACTCTGGCATAAGACAGATAATCCGTGTAATCTTTAAATCCCCTCAATCTTTCTCCTATTGTTTTTTCTCATTATAAAGATATTAATTGCAAGTAGCCTGCCAACAATCGGAAATAATCAGAAATCTTAATTCATCCTTTAATAGTAAGTAGTTAGATTAACAAGACGGAACAACGGGGGATGTATGAAATGATTCGTTCGGCCTCAACATGCGGTGGAACCTCAACATATTGAGGGGCACCCTTCACCTTCTCTGTCATTGCGAGGCAGCCCTCGGCTGCCGCCTGCCCTCGATGTAATCGGGGTGGCAATCTTTTCCCTACGCCTTTCTTTGCGTCCCTCCCTTGATGGGAGGGATTGAGGGAGGGTGAAACATTTTCTGTCATACCGGTCCCGCATACGCGGGATTTTACTCCGGCGGGGATCCAAGAACAGAAAACTGGATTCCCGATCAGGTCGGGAATGACAAATGAAGTTTACTGTTTTTTCTAAACCTCTAATCCTCTAACCTTCTAATCTTCTATTTTCCAATCCTCTAACCATCCAATCATCTAATCTTCTACCTTCACCCTTCACCATTCACTTTTCTTTTCTCCAAAGCTAATATATAGTCCCGCGCATGGCCGTATTATTGAATCTCGACAAAATCAGCAAATCATTTGGAACCAAAGCTCTTTTTACAGACCTTTGCCTGACCGTTAACGAGGGTGAAAGGATAGGAATCATCGGTGATAACGGAACAGGGAAAACCACGTTAACTAAAATAATGGTGAACCTCGAAAGCACCGATGCAGGCAATATCGCCATCAGAAAAAACTTAAAAACAGCCTATATACCTCAAGTCAGTAATTACGAGGCTTTCGCTACTGTGTGGGACATTGTTGCCAGCAGGGCTGCCACCGATTTTAAAAATGCCGACGTAAAAACAGCCAAAGCCTTAAGTATCGTTGGTTTTAATGATCATGCCGTAAAAGTCAACACACTTTCCGGCGGCTGGACAAAGCGGCTGGATATTGCCTGCGGGATAGTTAATGAACCGGAACTTTTAATTTTAGACGAGCCGACAAATCATCTGGACTATCAGGCACTGGCCTGGCTGGAAAATTTTTTAGGTTCCGCCAGGTTTACCTGGGTAATGGTCAGTCACGACAGATTTTTACTGGAGCGCTGCGCCAATAGAATTGTGGAAATAAGCAAACGCTACGAAGGCAATATTTTTTACTCCGATGGCAGATATGATGATTTTTTAGAAAAACGTCTGCTCTACATTGAACAACAAAACAAGCTCGAAGCCGTAATGTCCAACAAAGTGCGGGCAGAAATAGAGTGGTTAAGAAGAGGCCCCAAAGCCCGCAGGACAAAAGCCAAATACAGAATAGACGAAGCTCATAACTTAATAAAAGAATTGGCGGATTTAAAAGAGAAAAAGCAAACATCCAGGACCGAAATAGAATTCAGTGCCTCCAACAGAAAAACCAAAGTGCTGGTTAAAATCAAAAACATCAGCAAATCATTCGGCGATAAACATATTTTGAAAAACTTCACCGTCAATCTTACAACCGGTTTGCGTATTGGATTGCTCGGAGGAAACGGTGTTGGTAAAACGACCCTGTTAACGTTGCTCAGCAAACAAATAGAACCTGATGCGGGCAGCGTGGAGCATGCCGACAATTTAAAAATAGTTTATTTTGACCAATTAAGAGAATCCCTGCATCAGCAAAAAACCATCAAGCAATTTTTAGCCGACGGCAATGACACCGTCATCTTTAAAGACAGACCGGTTCATCTTGTTTCGTGGATAAAACGCTTTGGTTTTGCAACTGAGCAGATCAACTCCACCATTGCATCGCTATCCGGCGGAGAACAGGCCAGAATATTAATTGCCAAACTTATGCTTCAACCTGCGGATATCTTACTTTTGGACGAACCGACCAATGATCTGGATATAAGAACAATCGAAACACTCGAAGAAAATCTTCTGGAATTTGGCGGTTTGCTGGTTATCGTTTCGCATGATCGCTACATGATATCCCGAGTATGCAGTTTGTTTATCGGTTTTACAACTGATGCCAAGGCAGAACTTTTTGCCGACTACGAACAATGGGAAGAAAGTTTAAAAACAAGCAAAAAAGAAAATACCGGCGATGCCCGCAAAACAGACAAAGATAAAGGACCTAAAAAAGAAAAAACAAAACTGAGCTATAAAGAAAAGCTGGAACTGCAGGATGTAGAAAAACAAATTGAAATTTTACATGACAAAATCAAATTACTGGAAGCACAGTTGGCCGACCCTAAAAACTTCAGCGACTATATTTTACTCCATAAATTAACAGAAGAAATTGCAGCAGATAAAGACGCCCTGGATAAATTTTACCACCGCTGGGAGTATTTGACAGAGCGTACGATGTAAATCCAGCCCACAGCCGTCATTCCGGCATGGGTCTAGCCGGAATCCATTTGTCTTTTAATACTGGATACCGGCCTTCGCCGGTATGACAGCACTTTACACAGGTCCGCCTCCTGTCATTTCCGCAATTCATTTATTGTAATTGCCATTGCGAGGCGCACCTTGTGCGCCGTGGCAATCTTTCATTCTGTTATTCCCGTCCCGCATACGCGGGATCAACTCCGGCGGGAATCCAGAATTATATGTCATTAAGAGTCCCGTGATGTCGGACCCGGCAATATTTTATTTAATCCATTCCCAAATACTTTTGTAGTTGTTCCAAAAAACCGCGTTGACCTGCCAATAACTTTTCCCGCGCCTGCAAAATTGTAAACCAGCCGCCTTTATCCGCTTCCGGAAATGCCTGTTCTTTTCCTGAGCGGGGCGGCCATTCCATCGTAAACAGATTACTCTTTATTGATGTTGCATCAATATTTCCCTCAACCGCCCAGGCATAAACTATTTTTCCACTGGGCTGTTTTAGTGGTATTAATTCTATAAACTCGCCTGTGATATCAGAACCGGTTTCTTCGCGAAACTCACGTTTAGCTGCTTCTAAAGGATCTTCTCCCGCTTCGAATTCACCTTTGGGAACAGACCAGGATCCTTCATCCTTTTTTTCCCAATAAGGTCCTCCGGGATGAATAAGAAATACTTCCAAACCATCATCTAATGCACGATACAGCAAAATTCCGGCACTTGTTTTTTTCATTTTGCTTTTCATCTTTTAGTGACACTCGCTAAGAGCGAGAGAAACAAAGATCGAATCTTTGTCATTCCGGCGAAGGCCGGAATCCAGTTTTATTTTTTCCTGGATGCCGTTCTTCAACGGCATGACAGTCATAAAATCCCCCCGGAGGGACTACTTGATAATTCCTACCAACACCTTGCTGTCCGCACCAAAATAAACATTCCTGCCGATCTTCACCAGGGGACGGCGGATAAAGCGCGGCTCTTTGAGCATGAGATCAATCAAATCATTATCAGAAAGTTTTGCCTGATCCAACCCCAGCGCCTTGAAACTTGGAGATTTGAAACTGAACATATCGGAGGCTGATTTTCCCTGTAACAACATCTTGATTTCCTCGCGCGTGAAAGGTGTCTTGAAAAAATCACGCTCGTTGATTTCTACCTTCTTTTGCGAAAGAAACTCCTTCGCTTTCCGGCATGTGGTTCACTTATTCCAGCAGAAAAAGTCAACTGTCATAATCTTTTCTCCTAATAGGGCAAGATGAAACTATGTTGGAGCTTTGATCGAAGTGATACCCGCTAAAAGCAACCGGGTCATAGTGCTACCATGCAGTCTTTTTTTCACTATTCACGAGGAACTATTCACTATCAGGCTTAACAAAAAGATAATAGAGTTGGCCTTCGCGGTATGTTTTGCCGGCCAGTTCACCGGCACGGTTACCAACTCCCATATAAACATCGCAACGGCCTGCCGCCCGGATAGCGCCGCCTGTATCCTGATCCAAAGCAAATCCTACGGGCGTGTCTAAATCAACCGCGGTAAAGGCAAACATCGCTCTGGGATAAATGGACTTATCCGTTGCAATCGTTCTAAATGGAGTTACCGATTCATTGAGTGAACCCCTCGGTTCACCTGTCTCAGGCCTGAAGAAAACAAAACGGGGGTTTTCATTAACATACATATCGACTTCATTGGGATGTGCCTTAAAATAATCAATCATAGCTTTCATGTTGATATCTTTTTCGGTAAACTTTCCGTCGGCTATCATTTTTTTTCTGATACTCTGGTACTCCCAGCCGTTATGAGCGGCATAGGCTATACCTTCAGTCTGTCCGTCAGGCATTCGTATTTTGGCTGAACCCTGCACATGCACAATATAAACCTCAAACGGATCGCTAAGCCAGACAAGCTCGTTGCCTGCAAGCATATTTGATTTTTGTATATCCACCCTGCTTGGGTATTTATGGATCTGTCCATCAGGCGCCCTTTGTCCCTGAATCGTTCCATCGGGATCTTTTATCAGATCGTCAGGCGTCTTGTATAAAGGATATTTGAAACGATCTGTTCGTACAGGAGAACCGTCAAAAATCGGCGTATAATATCCTGTAAACAATACTGTGCCCTGATCATCACAGCCGACTGAAATATACGTATCGAATTTTTCCCGCAAAACCTTATTCATTTGCTGGGGTGACAATTTTAAAGAAACAAGTTTTTCCAGCTCCTGCAGGCTTTTTACCGCCTGCTCGTGAGTGATGTCGCCATAAGGATAGAAGTTTTTGCTGGATGGTTTAGCCATATAGCTTAGACTGCGGGCGATTGCTTCCTGCAAGCCGTCGAGATCAGAGCAAGCCTTTGTGTAGTCTGGAATCTGCTTGGGATCGGTAATTTTTCTTAATGCCAGTTCGCCCGGCGGCAATTGACGAAAATAATCTTTTTGCGGTGGCTCTAACGGCATGTGCGTAACAACTGTAGTAAGACGGCCCTGGCAACCCGCAAGCACTAAAAATGCAATGACCAATAACAATCCGGGGGGAATAATTATATTTTTCATGGCGCAAGCATAAGATAAAACAGTCCTGTATGTCAAAAGAAAAGTGTGGCGCTGGACACCTTTAACCATTCCGCTTATTCTGTTTTGCCCACGGCCTGCATGTTCCTCTGTAACAATCGCTTTCGGTTTCACCGCGCACTTGCAAAGTATTTGGTGATAGTTGAGACCACGCCACAGCGCTCCTGGAACTGATCACATGGAAAAGCCCGTTGGTCATCATTGCTGTGATATTGAAAAAATCGGCCTGATAAGGCGCCCGATAAGATTTAGACTTTTTCTCCTTACCAGTAAGCAAGGCGACGCGCGTCAAACCCATTTCGGCGAGACTGACACTCGAAGGAACGGGATGATCGAACCATGAAGCAAATACCGGCTTAAAATCAGCCGCTCTGGACTCCACCCATTTTTCGCCGTCCCGGAACGATTCAACATAAGCGGCCATTGTCGTCATCAGCGTATTCCATGATGCATCATTTTCATACATCATACTGATTGCGGTAAGCAGCGCCGCGGCATCGAACAGGAAACTTTGATTTTGTTTTGCTCCATTATAATACGAATGCCCCAGAGCTTTGCCATTCCAAAACAAATCAATCAACCGCCGGATGATCTGCGCGGCTTTTTCTTCCAATTGGGGCTGCTCCAGATTCCGTCCGGCCTGAATCAGGGCCATGGCGACTAATGCATTTATCCCGCAAAGAATTTTATTGTCCCGCGCCGGCTGTGGCCGCTTTTTACGCAGAGACAGGAGCTTCTCCTCAATATCCCGAAGATCAACATCATTTTTTCTAATCAAGTGGATACGGCCTTCAAAGTTGCCCTGCTCATCAATATAGTATGATTTACAAAAACGTTTAAATTCATCCGGCGCAAGGAAATCTTTAAGTTCACTATAGCCCCAGACATAAGTTGCCCCTTCCACATGTCCGGTATCTGCGTCATGCGCCGAAATGAATAATCCGTCATCCGCAAAACAATCATTAAGACAACGGACAATGCCTTCCGCCATTTTTTTATACTCGTTTTCTCCAATAACCTTATAAGCCAGGGAATAACACCACAGCGCCATTGCCTGATCATAGAGCATCTTTTCGAAATGCGGAATTGTCCATTGGCGATCCACACAATAGCGAAAGATACCGCCTTGCAGATGATCATTGAGTCCCCGCAACCGCATGGCATCAAGAGTTTTGCGGCAAAGGGTTTGAACATCAGGATTATTTTCCACACAGAGGAAATACAAAAGATATAACAGCGTGGAGTGCGGAGGAAATTTTTGTGCCGGACCAAAACCACCATACTCAGGATCGTAATAGGATAATAGATTTTTAACTAAAGACTCCTCTGCAGCATTCGATGGGTGTACTTCTTCGTTGATAAAAGGCTCAATATCATCAGCGTTTTTTTCATAATACTCATGAACTTTTTTAGCTATGCTTAAAAATGAGTATTGCGGCGCGTAGGTCAGCGCATGAATAGGACGAAGATCGGCAGTCAGAAACACATTGAGAGGCCAGCCGCCATTTCCGCTTAGCGCGGTAAGATACTGCATCATAAACTGATCGATGTCCGGCCTCTGTTCTCTGTCCACCTTAATGCAGATAAAATGGCTGTTCAGAAAGTCGGCAGTTTCGATATCCGAAAAAGCCTCAGCCGCCATCACGTGACACCAATGGCACGTGGCATAGCCGACGGAAACAAAAAGCGGTTTTTTCTCGTCAACCGCGTGCTGAATTATTTCCGCGCTCCATTCCTGCCACCAGACAGGATTGGATGTATGCTGCAGAAGATAAGGAGATAATGATTTATCAAGATTATTTCGTTTAAGGTCCGACATTTCTTAATCCCCTTCGCTATTCACTATTCACCATTAACCGTTCCTGATTTTTCTCATATATTAACGCATCTTTGTCAATTATTCGTTAATTTGATGATAAAATGACTTCGATTAACGATTTTTATTATACCTGTCCTATTAATTTTTCAAACGCAGTACAATAATATTGGTAAGGGTGAAATCTTTTTAATCCGGCATGGTTCTGGCCGGAATCCAGTCATTAACTTCCCGCCCTTGAGGGGAGGGATTGAGGGAGGGTGATTTTTTCCATTCACCCTTTTAATTGTCATTGCGAGACGCCACTCAGGCGTCGTGGCAATCTAAAGCGTCCAAACCTCCAATCCTCTAACCTTCTGCTTTTCTTTTTCACCCTTCACTGTTTTTTCTAATCCTCCAATCCGCCAATCCGTCCAATCCTTTATTCTTCCCCTTTAACCGTCCCCGATTACTACCCTTTTTTAATCAGAGAAACAATGAATAGCAGAAGTACGGCTCCAACAGTCGCAGTAAATATTGAACCAAGCAGGCCACCGGTCGTGATACCAATTAAACCAAAGGCAAAGCCTCCAACTACCGAGCCTATTATGCCGACAATAATATTACCAAGCAGACTAAAACCGCCGCTTTTCATTAAAATCCCGGCCAACCAACCTGCAACAGCGCCAATAGCTAAAAATGTTATCAATCCGGTTATGCTCATAACTTTAGCCCTCCTTCTGTTGAATGTTTTAGTTTTACGGCTTTGTCATTGGGAATCCAGTATTTAATACCCTTCACTATTCACTATTCACCGTTCACCATTCACCGTTCACCATTCACCATTCACCATTCACTCTTCCCTAATCCTCCAATCCGTCCAATCCTCTATTCTTTATCCCTTGTCTTTTTCACTATTCACTATTCGCCGTCCCCTATTATTTGTTTTTTGTTTCTACAAATATCATATAAAATATTACATTTTTGTTCGCAAGCCTGCTTCATTCCAACTGTTGATGGACAATTAAAATTACATACCTGTTTATCCCACATGCATTTAGCCTCGGTGCACGACTGACATAAAATTGACATTACTAAGAATAGCATAATTCCAATTATTTTAAAGATACTGTTATTCATATTGCCTCCTTTAAAGGTCTTAGTGAATCTAATCATTAATATACAAGCTTCGCTTGTAATAATAAAGGATTCGTTCTCTCATTCTATTTCTTGCGCGTCATTCCCGACTCGAAGACTGGCTAATGCCGGTTGATCGGGAATCCAGTTTTCTTCAGCCTTGTCCCCCGCTGGCGGGGGTGTCACGCAGTGACGGAGGTGGAGTTTTCTTCCTCTATTTTTCACATTTCACTCTTCACCGGTTTTTTAAACCTTGAACCTTGAACAGACTTTCCTTTGCCTGCATCTTTCCAGTTCCACCACTTCAATTTTTCAGGATCATGTTTGGTATTGGATGCAAAATATACGGCACATCGAAATACATACAACATACAACGATCTATCGGTTTCCCCATTCTTTTACGCAAATCATTGTAGAGAACTTCAGGATTTCTATTGCGTAGATCATTTACTTGCTTGATTCCAATAATTCGCAAATCTTCTGCAATAGATTTTCCAACACCCGGGATTGTCAGTAATTCATCTGCTGTCTTTTTAACACGTTTCAAATTAATTGCACCCGCCTTATTTCATTAACAGCCATCCCTAATTATTATGCTTTCCCTTTTGCCTTGCGATACAGTATGGGGAGAAGAAAACGGCAAAGAAGCTTCCGCCAGCCGGCCATTTTATAAGCTTCGGAAGCAAGACTGTGCCCGCACGCAGAGCACTCCGGTGCATACCAGGAAAACGGCGCGCCGCATTCAGGACAAGACCAGCGTTTTTTCTGTGCCGCAAGCCAGGTATCAACACCATCGAATTTGATAACCGTCAAACTGGGCGCTGCTTCACTGACGTGAGGAAGAAACTTTGCCGCCGATTGCCATTGCTTGTACATCTTGCAGGGATAATCGACGCAATCAACGCAGTGGGCAATGCCTTTGCTCACCGCACAATCGCGGAATTTGCATAACCGGCAACCCGCATAAAGCTTATCGGATTTACAGCCGCTGCAGGCGATTTCTTCTTTCGGCACACTTCCCAGGCAGGCAACAAACCCGTCATAATGCCCGGTCGCGCCGCTCATATATACCGAACATGCACCGCAATAAATTCCACAATAGCTGTCGGGATTAAAGTTCTTCATAAAATAAATCCATCTCCCAGAAGAAACTCTAAATTAAATAAAATCATTCCCTTTATTTTTTCACTTTTCACTCTTCACGTTTCTTTGCTAACCCGTCCAAACATCTAAACCGTCTAATCATCTATTCTTTGCCTTTGTCCTTTTCCCCTTTCACTCTTCACCATTCACTGTTCACCCTTCACTATTACGTTTCATAACAAGCTTGTATCTCACCAAAATAAAGCGTGTGATAATCTTTTTGCGGATAAAGGGCCTTATCATAATCTTTATCCAGATGAGCAGGATTCATAGCGGATTTGTAAACTATTTTGCATTCAAAATGAATCCCCGGCACCTTGATGATCGGCGACACGACCTTCTGCCCGTCTGCTGTTTCCAGATTGCACATCTTGAACTTATCCACATCACGGCTCGATTTCGATCCGCAAAAGGCGATTGCCTTGCTCATATCTCCTGAAGGGACTGTAACAGTAAAGTCTTGAGCCTTTTCCATAATACCGAAAGTGTGACGTGTAGTTCGCACTGCCACCATCATGATTGGCTTTTGCCAGATGACTCCGAAAGTGGCCCAGCCGATTGTCATCGTGTTAAGCGCGTCCGCGGCCTTAACGGTTAAGAAAGCTCCTTTCTTGATTTTACTCATGGCATCTTCAGCAATGCTCATATAATTTAGATTTTTCATGATAATCTCCTTTCATACTGTCATTATCCTCTTTACTTCCCTCCCTTGAGGGGAGGGATTCAGGGAGGGTGATATTTTACCACCAGCCTCACTCTTATTTGTCATTCCGAATCCCGACGTGTCGAGGATGAGGAATCTTAAAGATTTCTCGTCATTTCATTCCTCGAAATGACAATCTGTCATTCCCGGCTCGCAGACTGGCGAATGCCTGGATGATCGGGAATCCAGTTTTCTTCAGCCTTGTCCCCCGCTGGCGGGGGTGTCACGCAGTGACGGAGGTGGAGTTTTCTTCACCGGTTTTTTAAACCATGAACGTTGAACATAGAACATTGAACCTAGAACTTTTTACTCTTCACCCTGCTCTTCAGTTTTTTCCTGATTTTCTTTTCCTTTATTCATTTCTCGAATGAGTTCATTGGACTGATTTAATATTCGCGTAGCTTCCGCCTCCAGTTTTCTCATTTTCTTTTCCAGAGCGTCGTCTTCCAGCTCGGCGTCTAAAACTTCATCTTCAATTGCTTCAACATCTTTAATTTCATCAGTCATGATAAAATATTCTCCCTTATCTTATGGCTAAAAACACTAAATTATCACTTTAGTTTATTCTATATATTTAGAAGTATTTTGCAAGCCGCAGGAAAGATATCTTTTCATAAACGACTATTTATCAGGACGTTGCACAAAAGTCGCGACTAATATGCAAAGCGTTGCATAATAGTCGCCTTGCTATTATTGAGTCATACCTAATCTTTCGTTCACATCTTTATTTCCCGCCCTTGCGGGGAGGGATTCAGGGAGGGTGAAATTATTTTGCTTCCCCCTTTTCTAAAGGGGGATTGACGGGGATTTCCGGGAATCCAGAACATTTAAATAGAACCGTTGACCCTTATAATATTTTATTACATTGCGGAAAGAATCAGCGTCAAATGTCAAGATTAAAGATTTGACACTATTTCCCCAAGTGTTTTTTGACCATTTTAAGTCATATGTGACTTATAGTCCGTGGACTAATAATAAACATTACGAGAATATAAAATAATGAAAACAAAACTAATTCAAGCTGTGGCTTTGACGATTCGTCATTTCCGTAAATCCTGTGACATGAGTCAGGAAGATCTCGCCTATAAGGCTGGACTGGATAGGACTTATATATCTGGCATTGAACGCGGGGTGCGAAACATCACTTTAGATTCGCTGGAGAAAATAATCGATGCATTAAGCGTTGATGCTCAGACATTTTTTGCTCATGTTACAAAATTAGCGAATGACTGACATAACTGATGGTGCCACAGTTATCAATTCTACCAATATCGAGGGACTGAAATTTGACTAGTCACAAGTACGGTCGAGGAAAATTTGAGGCTCACCCCAATTATATTGAATATATGAAAATGATCGTATCTCATCATAACTATGCGGGGATGCCGAACGCTAAAGCTGCTGATGGAAGAATAAACTGGCAAGTAAGTTCAGGGAAGACGACCTCATTTTACAAGGATTATCTTGCACGTAAAGCATGGTGGGTGCAAAAGGCTGATCAATTAAGATTGCCAGGGCGTAACGATGAAAACGACCGATTTACATTGGCAGCGAGAATTATTCACCCAACAGGTTATCGTGTATGTCGACTTTGCGGAGAAAGTTTCAATGTTGGTTATTTTTACATTAATCACACCTTTGCACATCGCCTGAATAAAGATTTTCCAGCACTTGATATTACTAAAGGACAGTCAATTGATGATTTTCTTCTTCAATTAGAGAAAATAATGTCAGATGTTTCAATTATGGAATATTTTTGCTCATTATTTCCAGAACGAAGGAAATTCTTCAAAAAATATGGAATGACTAAGGAGGCATTTGAAAAAAGCAGCTATATCCGATCATATATGCTTTCTCCGGGATTTATGGGGAATCCCCCAGATCGCCTAGATGGATTTCATGATTATCACAACACTTGTCGGAAAAAGAATGATCCAGGACGATTTGATGATAACATGCGCGGATATAATCACGATCGTCGCAGTTTTGAATGGTGGGCTGAAGGAAATTGGGCATTGGCTGATGCTTTATATAACAAAGCTGGTCTAGGCACATGTTCCTTCCCAGGTTGTGGAAAGATACTTGAAAAAGTAAGTCCTGATCACGTTGGGCCCCTGGCATGTGGTTTCAAACAGCTTCCCTTATTCGTGCCCACTTGCCAAAACCATAATTCCGCTAAGAATCGGCGATTTAGTATACGCGATGTTTATAAATTGCTTGAGTACGAAAATTTGACGCAACAGAGCGTAGCTTCCTGGCAAGTAAGAGCACATTGGGATTGTTACAAGACTATTGTCTCCGACGACAATCAAACCAAGGCATTGAGCAATTCTCTTCGTTCACTGCAAGACATGTATTTGAGGACTCTTTGGGAAGTACGTAAGACCGGGCAAGTGCGTTTTTTGATTACTTTATTGAAGCCAGAATATGCCCTAGAAGAATTTGAGTTCACCGCACTTGATCCGGGAAATCTGACCTTTGCTAACGTTAAAACACAAAAAAAAATAACCAAGCTACGCAAAAGCTTGGCAGCAAGAATAGTCAGAATTGCATTCGAAGCATTAGCTGAATATGCATCGAAACCTATTGAGCGCCGTAATATGGTTCGATCAGACTTTCAAGAGAATGAAAGAATAATCCGAGAAGCAGTCAAGCAGATTGCCGGTAATACTTGCCATGAAGATCAAGCTTGGCGAAATGCAATGCGTGAGTCTTTAACTCCAGAACAAAAAGAGAAAAATATCGCATTGCTCTTAGTTTCTCACAAGGTGCCCCAAAATGAAAAAGACATAACAGCAAAACAAATATTACAAACCGTTTTTGATACAATTGGAAAATCGGCCGCAGTTGATTTCAGTAGATATGAATTAATTCCAGATGAAATTTAGAACTCATAGCCTGAAAGCCATCGAAGCAATTCATTACTAGATTTTACGGGCAAACTGAGCCCTGATAGGGCATCTGAAACAGTGTGCGGCGGACGGAGGACTGAATCAAAAAGGTCAGGATCAATTCGGGCTTCTCTCCTCCCATTACATTTTTTATATACTGGCTCAGGTGGTCTCAAATCAATTAAGGAATCTGTTGTCGCAACAACAAAGACCCGCCTCCGCATTTGTGGAGTACCATATTGCTCCGCACATAATATCCACACTGGTTCAAATACTCGATACCCAATATCTTTAAGCGACCGGCATATATCTTTAAGAACCTGTCCCTTGTTGAATGTAACAAGTCCCTCAACATTTTCCAGTAAAAAAATACGAGGGCGTAGCATTTCTGCAAAGTGCAAATAAATAGAGGCTAGGTCGTTTCGTTTATCGTCAATTAAGCGAAAACCAGCGTGAGAAAATCCCTGACATGGTGGGCCACCAACCAACATGTCAAGACTCCGCCCATTGAGAGATATAATCAATTGTTCTATGATATTTTCAAATGCTTTTAGATCATGAAGATCTCGTCTAAAAACAGAAGTATAACCAGCCCGATAAGCCTTCGGTTCTAAATCACAAGGCCGATTGAAACAATAAGTGTCTAAAGCTTCTTTATTATTGTCAATTGCGCCGATGATTTCCCATCCAGCATTTTCTAAGCCTAAACTCAAGCCACCTGCGCCGCAAAATACATCAACTAAGCAACGCGATTGAGCATACTGAATGAACTTTTTACCTATCGCTAATGCCAGTAATGGTGGCACAGCATTGCCAATTTGGTTGTGGATAGCCCCTTCGCTGCCTAGGAAAATGTATTTATCTGGGAAGCTTTGCAGGCGGGCCGCTTCACGACTAGTGAGAGTGCGATCAATCACTGGATGGATGTGTGTTCCATTTCCGGGCCGATTATAGTATGTATTAATCGTATAAGCGGGTTGGTCTCGCCTCAAGCGTCCGTAATAAGTCGTTCGTACGACACCTCTTTCAGCCGTCATTTCACGAATTTGCTTCAAACGCTTTGATGGCACACTATCGGGTATGTTTTGCCAATTACCGCCCTCTGGCACGTAGGAAATTATCAAACGGTCTAACTCGGAAAGTGATGGCTCCAAGTGGTTAAAGAATAAATTGCTGATTCCAGAAGTCAAGAAACGTACCCCTCGCTTCATATGAACTGCAAAATTAACAGATCTCATTACATTGCAACTGCCAATTTGAGACAGAATTGCGCGAAGCTCGGTTTCGGGGTTAAGACCATATGACAGTCCAACAGCCGCTTCAAGGAGATCAACAAGCCAGTCTGTGTTGACTTGGCCTTCATTTTTAGCAAATTGTTCTAATTGATAAGCACAAGAAATAATGACAGGGAACCATTCTTCTAACTCTGGGAATGGTAAATTATCTATCTCGTAATTACCAACATGATTGTTACTGTTCTCAATCCTGAAATACCAATCGAGCACCGCGCTATTTAACAATCCTAAAAGGATATATAGCCTTTCCGCTGACTCAATTTCATTTTCTGATGCAACAGAGATAAAATTGCATGAGTTTCCAACCGCATGTTTTGCTGGTATTTGACAAAATAATAGACGCCTGGACTGCTGTGCATATGAGCATTGACGACCAACTATTCTTGGGACATCATAATATTGATGTTTCGGTTTATTGGTAATGAATTCTATAAAACCATGCGGATCAAGATAAGACGGTTTTTCCAATGAGGATGAGTGTTTAAATGCAAAACGTTCAACATGTTCCCCTCTAACCAATCGAATTTTGGTCTTATTAGCTAAAAAAAGTGGTTTAGCGACCGTTTGATCCACCTCACCTCTTGCGTTAGTAACCCAAGAAACTCTACCCAATTTAGTTAGTTGAGATAGGCGTTCGAATAATTCAAGATCAAATCCAGAAACGCGAGGTATTGCAAAATCTGTTTGCGCCATCGACTTTAACCGTTCATAACTAATCATTCTAGGACTCTTGTTGGGTTCTGAAAGTTTATCAATTCTAAAAGCTTTTTTGTCGCTTTGATCAAGAAATGTTATCGAGGTTGCTTGGTTGACTGTAGAAAATTTCCCGCCATCTTCTTCAATTAGAATAATACGATCAATTAACCGTCTTTCTAGAAGAACCTTCCGCAGTGCTCGCCCCGCACTACCTGACATCCAAGAGTCAGGAGAAATAATTGCAATCATGGCACCATTAAATGCTAACTCTGCACAAGCTCTAAAAAAGAGTTTCGAATATTCTAGGATTCCGTGCTCATTAGCAATAAATGAATATTTCATGCGGAGATGCTTGACATAATCAGCAACGCTAGCCTGAAGATTGGAAACAGAAGTTGATAATTCAATATTTCCATTTTGTAAAGAGGTCTCAGTGTTAGTAGCACGATCTTTGGTTAGCCTTAGTCGGCCATATGGCGGATTAATAATCACACTAGTCTCATTTGCAGTCAGCATAATTGTTTCGGTCAAAAGATAGCTTAAACCATCACCTACAACAACAGCAATCTTTCCGTTATAACCGGATAGTTCTGCAACACGCTTTATCACAATTTTAGCCCATTCCGCTAATTGCTTATCTAATTCAACGCCAATTAATTGTTCATAATTATATTCATTAGAGAAAATCAACGAGGCGCACAGTAAGACACCACTCCCCAAGCAGGGATCTAAGAGAGTAGATATTTTTTCTTTTCTTGAGAGTCCTTTAACCATGACTTCCGCAATGTGCGGAGGGGTGAAGAATATACCGTAATGTTTGGCAACTGAGAGATTCTTTATCGGACGACATGGGGCAATTGGATCGTATATCTGATAGAAAGTTTGCTCAATTACTTTTGAGGCCAGAAATGTAACGATATAAGGATCTTCTTCCAGTAGCACATGCTCAGTCAAGACGGTTGTCGTCACTAGATCATTAAAAACTAGAGCAGCGCGACCACTTGGTAGTGGTAGCTTATCATGATATAGATCAAAGTGTGAATAATCATCCAATTTTGCGTGAGAACTATTCCATCCCACAACAATACGCTCGGAGGTTTCTTTGCGAAGTTGCTGGGCTCGCTTCTCAAACCAAGTAATACTAGGAATTTTCTCAAGAATGTTGAAAGTCATGCAATCCCTTTATTTTGTGATTCATAGTCTACGCAATTATTATCATGAAATCAAGGCCTCATCCTTATCTCAGAAATAATCCGAAAGCCTCTGCACAGCGCTTTTTGCATTGCGCTTAAGATTTAAAACATAGTATTTTTTGACGGTAATGATAAACGAAATAATAACTCTTTTGCGATCCGCTACATAATAATGAATGTACAAACCTCCTAGCCTACAATCTTGGCAAACTGCCGCGATGCACGAGGAATGTAGCAGGCGAGTATTGCTGCACCATGATGTCGGCATGATTAAAAGCAAATGAGGATGATTATTTAAATGTTCTTTATCAATTACTACTTACTCGTATCTAATTAGATTATCTTCTATAAGATAAGACCTTTATTGTTTTTAATCGGCGTAAAAAACACCCTTTTCAACTTCTGTGTTACATGCCAGGTAAAGTTCACCACGTTTCTAAAAGTTGAATTTCACTAACAACATAGTAAAAACATTGCAACTATAAAATGAGGAAAAGAGAAGAATAGAGGATTAGACGGTTTAGATGATTGGTCGGTTTATATGATAGTGAGTGTAATTAGTTTTTCTTAACACAATTTGTATTAATTATTTGAAGAAAATCTTGTCGGCTAAATATTTCTTTCACCTACTAATCCATAGTATTTTGTAGTTGTCATAATTGAGGATTGCCATTTGTAACCAGTTTTAGCCTGCTAACTTATTTTCCATATTTATTTAGAATATCAATAAAACATGCCGTGTTTCTTACATTGTCAAAATCTTTATCTTCTTGAATATGCTTCGAATCGTTGAATCCCCTTTCCATTGCTAATCTTAACGAGTTGCAGGATTGTATAGCGTCTTTTTGCAGAGCCAATAAGCAAGCTTTGTTGTAGTATGCTACGGCATAATCCGGATTCAGACGGATGGCTTCGTTATAGTCCTTGATAGCAAGCTGATACTGGCGGAGGGAAACATAAGAAAGTCCCCTATTGTTGTAAAATACGGCATAATCCGGCTTTAGACGGATGGCCACGTTAAAATCCTTGATGGCCATCTGATACTGGTGGAGATTTCTGTAAGCAATCCCCCTGCTGTTGTAAGCAAGGGCAGAATCCGGCTCCAGTTGAAGAGCGTTGTTCAAATATTCAATAGCTTTCCCCGGATCTGTATATTTTTCCCCATCCCATAATTCTAATGCATAATTAAACCAGTTTGCTGCCGTTATGCTCATTGCCGGAGAACAAAGAAAGGTTAAAACTAGAAAAATGGCAACAATAATTTTGCGCATAATCTCTCCTCTCAATAATTAATATACAAACTTCGCTTTTCTCAATAACCCAAATCACATAATAGCATTTTCCATTTTTTTAAAGAGAAAAAACATTCTCATTTATTACGGATTGAAAGCTACTATTTTTATTACGGTTGACGATTGGTTTCTTTCAGGAAGAAAGAAATAAAATTCCGATTTCGTAATCGTCGTAATTACTTCTTACAAAGTATTAGCAAGGAACAATTGCCAGAATTGAGTATTACTGATGGTGATATATTCTTAACATCACAATTTTCAATCTTATGCGACATTGAAAATTAGTATATTACATCACTCCCCTGTTTTTCGCGATCTGCATCATCTGTTCGCCGCCTGTCTTTGGTGGTATTCGCCTTTTAGCATCGGGCTTTGGAATGAGTCCCATCGCCTCTGATGGACATGTAGTAACACACAGACCACAGCCTATGCAACGGTCAAGGTCGACTTGTGCAACACCGTCTTTATTAATGATAATCGCCTCCATCTGGCACCGATCCAGGCATATTTCACAGCCGGTGCAGTTTTCCCCGTTTATCACAGTTTGGTAATTAGAAAATACGAGTTCTGCCGGTTTGGGAAATTTTTTCACCGCCAAGAGAATACCACAGCAGTCGCCACAGCAGTTGCACATCCCGCCAGGGTTCTGGGCGGTGCTGGGCTGAGTTACAAGCCCCGCTTCTTGTGCTTTTCTTAATATTTCGACTGCTTCTTCAACATCCACTTGTCTTCCCATTTTGTTTTCTATATAAAACCGCGCAAAAGACCCGAACGAAAAACAGTTTTCGATGGGTTTATCGCAACCTTTGCCCCTGATTTTTTTCCCCTTCCGGCAAATGCATTCGGATACAGCGATAATATCCTTATTCTTAATGATCGCAACCGCGTCATCGAATGCAGCCACGTGGTGTTCAGGTACAATCGATTTCTCTACAGGGACGGTGCGGAGTAAAAGCCCGTCAGCCTCCGCTATGGATTGATTTAATCTCTGGTCAAAATACTGCTCCATCAGATCTTCCAGTTCGCGATCAAGACGTTTGACCTGAAACTCGTACAGACCAATTATGAAGGCAGTTGCCCCGTATTTGACCGAATCCCCTTTTCTAAGCCTGAAAAGAAGGCCGCGCTTCGCCATGTCTTCCAAATGACCGGCTACTTCTTCAATCGGACTTCCCAGCCGCTGCGCAACTAATCCCGGCTCTTCCAACATAGGCGACATGTTGAGAAACATCTCCGCGTCTTTTTGATTGAACAACTTTTTCAATATAGTTATTTCAATTCCCGTTTCTGTCGCGGGAAATCCCGAGGAATACATATCAAGCCTTTGCTGTAATCTGCGAAAAATATCTTCTGACATTGTTGTGTCCCTCCATTTTATTTGAATAAAGGTTAAGGGGTTAGGTTGATGAGTTAACAATGGTATAACTGGGTTGTACTCTTATTCTAATTATAAAAATTGTCAATCCCTTCTAAAGAGAGAATTTTTATTTAATCATTATCAATTGAACGGTTGAATAAATATCAAGACTGAAGGTTTAAAAATTACAGGAAGAAAGAAATACGTAAAAGCGAGTGTCATTAAAGAGTAGATGATTAGACGGATTGGCGGCTTAGAGGATTGGACGGATTGGAAGATTAGAAAAAACAGTGAATGGTGAAAAGGACAAAGGGGCAAAGAATAGATGATTAGACGGATTGGAGGATTGGACGGGTTAGTAAAGAAACGTGAAGAGTTAAAAGAAAACTCCACCCCGTCCCGATTTTGCATCGGGACACCCCTCGGAAACTCTCCCGACTTCGCGCCAGCGGGGGACAGGGCCGAAGGTGAATGGTGTCCCGCGGCATCCCGACGAGTCGGGATTCGCCTTACGCTTCGAACGTCGTCCCGATTCATCGGGACTCGTTCTTAGCTTGGCTCATTAAAAAGAAAAAATCACCCTCCCTCAATCCCTCCCCTCAAGGGAGGGAAGTTAAAAACTGGATACCGGCCTCCGCCGGTATGACAAATGTGGGAAAACGAGGGACAGCGATCTCTGAAATATTTCTATAGAATCGCGACTATGTTAATTTCTTTCAGGATTGCATCTTTGTCTTTTGCAGGCATATTAAGGAATTTTAGACCCATTCCATGATCTTTGGACGAAGCACCTTTGTTAATCCACATAACTTCTGCATTTATTTCTATTTTTTTTAAATTGCCTATGGAAAAAATCAATTTTATTGTTGACCCTACTGCCGGCGGTTTTTCTGTCTCAATAAACATGCCATCTGCCGAAATATTTTTTGTAAAAGATATGAGATAATCATGTTCATGTACATATGAAATTTCAACTTTAGTATCTGCCCTTTTATTTATCCTGCGTTCATCTTTTGACATATTATCTCCATTTCATTCAGCATAGAATTATCCCGCGGCACTTCGTGCCTGGGATAGTTCGTCCAACAAATTCCAGTGCGCTACGCTTCTGGAATTTGGGACTCACTAATATTTTGAAAGAATAAAAGCGGTTAAAAATCCCAGGATGGTTAAAATCCCGATAAGATATCCGCCTTCTTCATAAGCTTCAGGCATCATACTATCTGCAAGCATTGCCAGGATTGCCCCTGATGCAAAAGACTCGATTATGCCGAGAGTATTTAAATCCAGCTTTTGCAGGAACAGGAAACTTAAAACAACACTCAATGCAACACATATGCTTACTATTGACCATGACAGATATATCTGCTTTTTGGATAAACCCTCTTTTTGCAAATCGTTGATGGATGATATGCTCTCGGGGAGGTTGGACATAAATATTGCAACGAGCATTAAGAATCCAATTCCATTTTTACTCAGAAGAGATACGCCCAAAGCCACTGATTCCGGAATCCCGTCAAGAAGAGCGCCTAATACAATTGCCTTCCCGTTTGTTTCTTTTATGGTTGTAAAATGCTTCTTTCTTTTATGGTTTCTTCCGCCATATCTGTGGATCAGAAAATCCCCGAATATAAAAACCAGACCGCCTAATAAGAACCCTATGATTATGGCATCAAACCCTCCATGTTTAAACGCTTCGTCCATGAGCCCGAAAGTTAAAGCACAGATGAGAACACCTGATCCAAAGGCCATTATTGCCGCAATAATTCTCTGGCTGAATTTAAAAGTGGTGCCTAGTATTACACCAAGGATTAAAGAAAAACCGGTTAGAAATGCATATAATAAAACTTGTGTTGTCATAAGTGTTCACATAAAAAGGTTCTACGTTCTACGTTTAAAATACCGGTAAAGAGTAAAATGTCAATGGTGAAAAGGCCAATGGCATGACAAAACAAAATATCACCCTCCTCAATCCCTCCCCTCAAGGGCGGGAAGAAAAATCGACTACCCGCTTAAAAATAAGGGAAACTGTGAGTTTCAAATCGTCCCCAATTCTTTTAAGCATTCCTTAATTCCCAGTACGCGCGCGCCACTGCTAATCGGGTATCCGGTATCCGTCATGGGACATACAATCCGGGCTCGCTCCGGCTTCAGTGCTTTGACTGTGTCGGCAAATCCCCGTGAAAGATGTGGCGTCAGTGAGGCCTTGATCTCGATTGCCAGGCGTCTTTTCCCCCGGACTAAGACAAGATCAATTTCCTCGCCTGATGATGTTCTATAGAAAAAAGGCTGCCACAATGGTAACGACGCAATAATTTGTTCAATACACCAGCCTTCCCATGATGCTCCGAATACAGGATACCCGTAAAGTTCTGTCATGCTGTCAATCTCTAAAATGGTGTGTAAAAGACCGCTGTCACGCAGATATATCTTAGGCGATTTGACCAGGCGTTTTTTCAGGTTGATCTCCAGAGGCGGCAGAACGCGCACCATGAAGGTCTGCTCCAGAATATCAAGATATTTGCGAACTGTGTTGTGCGATATGTCCATTGATTGACCGATTTTCGAGGCATTAAAAATGCAGCCATGATAGTGCGCGATCATTTTCCAAAAACGCGACATGACTGGTATGGGCATGGTAAATCCAAGGGACGGTATGTCACGACTCAAATAATCCTGAATCATATCTCTTCGCCATGTATCGCTTTGCGAGTCTTCCGGCGCGAGAAACGCGGGCGGGAAACCTCCCCGCCACCAATGTTTTTTAAAATCACGATTCTTATCGCTTTTATCGTTCTGAAGTTCCGACCAGGTAAAAGGCGTCAGTTCAATGTAGTGGATACGTCCGGCAAGTGTTTCACCACCCTGCCTGATAAGATCACGTGATGCGGAACCCAGAATAAGAAATCGCCCCGGACGCCTGTCCTTATCTATTAGCGCTCTTAAAAGCGGGAATAGATCTGGCCGTAATTGTACTTCATCTATACAGATTAATTGCCGGGAGTGTTCCCCAAGAAACAATTCCGCGTCGGCAAGCTTGCGCATGTCCGACGGAAGTTCCAGATCAAGAAAGAGGGCATCTTTATTATTCTGCAGAATGTGACGGACCAGTGTTGATTTGCCGCATTGACGCGGACCAATAAGCGCTGTAACCGGATTATGTTGTAGAGATTTTTGTATTTCACCGGCTTTGCTTCGTTCTATATATCTTTGCATATTGTCACCGTCAATTACAATTTACAAAGATAATATCATGAAATATTCCTTTTGTCATCCTGTTTTTCCAGTATCTTTGCAGCTTGTCTCACGATCATAGAAACCGCATTATTTTAAGTAACCTTTAAACAAATAATCCAAATCATCTACCATCCGGCTGTCTATCGAGAAGTTTACGCTGCCGGCAAAAATATCAAGCACAACTAAAGCATTAAGAGTAGCGTCTTTACCCTCAATAGTCCTGAGCCTTTTACAAAAGCTTTCGTTAACTATACTTACATTCTCATACGCCTGGGCCAGTTTCTTCAAATCCCAATCAGGCTGACTGCCCTGCTGATATAAAAAATACTGCCCCAGCAGATACATCGATATGGCGCGATATTTAGTTTCCTCTACCGTAGCAAAGGGCAGATGAAAACGTACCATAGGCTTTAATTTCTCAAAAACAGGGCACCCGCTGGTAACCATATATATGCCGATCAAAGAACTAACTCCGTGCTGTAAAGTTACTTTTTTACTATATTTTCTTTCTTGGGCAGTAACAATAACCTCTACCTGTTCGTGAGAAACGAAATTGCGGAAGTAATCTATGATGTCTGCTATGTTAATAGCTATGGGACAGAATTCGTATTGATCATTCAAAGTACAATTAGGGCACTTGAAACAGCCGAGTTTTGTCCATTCAGGGCGAGCTTTATTTTCCGTTTGTGTTAAATTCAAAGTGACGCTGTCTAACTCAATGTTAAATTCTCTCTCCTCTCCGTCTTGGAATATAAATTTGTAATTGTAGGTTATTTTACGTGCAGAACCGTGGACACCGTCATTCATGGTTAAGTTACCTCCTATGCCTGGCCTGCTTAGTTAAGCCACAAGGCCCGTTATCTTTTTTCGATAAGAGAGTGAATAGTATGCCGCTGCGCTTCGGGGATAATTACATTTACGCTATTTCTTTATGATTTCGACTTTATAGATCACTCCGTCGCAGTGGTGTATTCTGGCATATACGCCCTCTTTCAAAACACCGCCATGGGCAATCGACTCGTTGTATCCTGTATTTGCATGAAAGTAGTCAATTTCAAACGGCTGACCGTCGATGGTAATTTTGTCGCCGGATGTATGTCCCTGATAGGGCTGTGTGCGAATTACATGAACGATACCTTCTGCTACCTCAATATTTTTTGCGTTGCACAAGATAGCATAATTGAAAAGTTCCACATGCCCTAACCACCATCCGATTCCTATTAATACCATAATGCCGAATATACTCCTCGGTAGAGGACCTGCTAACTTCTCACGTATCCGTTTATAAAAGATCACTCCTAAGATACCGCCAATAATCAGGACCATGCTAAAAATAAAGTGGAACCATCCGCTCATTTGCGCGCTTTGCGATGTTAAATCATATACGGTGGTAAATTCATTCATTTTGGTTGGTCCAAAATTATACGTTAGTCCTTGTTTACGGCATTGGTGGTATAAACGGTGTCGCAGATAGCATCTCCAGCGGCTCTGGTTTTAATAATCTTTAAGGTTGTCTTGCCGTCTGTTGCTGTACAAAAATATTCACGATCAATCGCCATAACCGCTTCGCAGAGTTGCCTCGATGTGTTTTCCAGTCCGAAAGGACATTTTGTCCCCTGAATCTGGAATTTTTCGTCGGATATGGAAATCACATTTATCGTCGTCGGGTCGAAGTTTTTTGTAAAGGCCGTGGCAATAGTCGAAAGATTACAATTTGTCAGCTTACTCTTGACTTTAAGTCCTAAAGCCTTGCCCTGACGTCCGAGAATGTTGTCGATTATGGGCAATATTTCATCGCCGTATTTCTCGTAAAAGGCTTTGATTAAAAGCCCCTGAGCCTCTGTTGCATTTTTCGGTAATGTATCATTTGTTTTTTCGGACATGCGTTATCTCACCAATTCAGATATTTTTACTTTCTTATTTATATAGAAGGCATTGCTTATTGACAGCAAGACTATATGAAGAACGGTTTGTTATGTCAATAAAAACCCGTTTTTTTACGATTGGTTTTCATAATATTTCCCGGCGCAGCACTTCGGGGATTTGGGACCCGCTATAAGCGAGTATCATTACTTGACATAGCATGACAAATTTTTTATTCTTCATCATCAGAATATGAGGGGCAATCCATGGTTTTTACAGAAACGATTTCGATTAATACAAAAGGCTTCTGCGACATTATTAATATAACTCCCCAGGTGTTTTCTATTTTAAAACAATCACCAGTTGCCGATGGACTGGTTACCATTTTCTGTCCCGGTTCTACGGGCGCGATAACGACCATTGAATATGAGTCCGGTGCGTTGCAGGATTTAAAAGAAGCACTGGAGAGAATTGCGCCATCAGACATCCCTTATGCGCATGATAGACGATGGGAAGATGGCAATGGGTTCTCTCACGTCCGTGCGGCATTGATGAAGCCTTCGCTTTCCGTTCCCGTAGTCAGCGGCAAGCTGGCTTTGGGAACATGGCAGCAGGTTGTGTTCATCGACTTTGATAATCGTTCACGGCACAGAGAAATTATTGTGCAAGTTATTGGGGAAGAATAGATGATTAGAAGATTGGAAGGTTAGGCGGATTAGAGGATTGGGAAAAAACATGGAAAGTTTTTTGGATAAAATTAAAAAAGATGTGAAAAAGGGATGGGAAGAAGGATTTGCTGCAGTTATGCAGGGGGCGAATGTCGTATCCGTGAAAATGAATGAACTCTCCGAGGAAGGGAAAAGACAGTATAAGCTATTTAATCTGCACGTGAAAATAAAAGATCAGATGAATGAACTGGGCGAAATTGCTTGTGCTGTTCTCAAAAGCAACAAAAGTCTGGATGAAGATAAAAAGATAAAATCTGCGTTTACAAAGATCAAAAAACTCGAATGGCAGTTAAGTAAACTCGCCGATGGCAAAAAGATAAATGTCGCCGCACCCAAAAAGTCTGCGAAGAAAACAGCGAAGAAAAGAAAGTGAACGATAGATGATTAGAGGATTAGACGGATTGGAGGATTGGATAAAAAAACTATTCAATGTTCTACGTTCTAAGTTCAAGGTTCACAGATTTAAGATTTAAGTAATTAAGTAAACACTTCCTTTGTCATTCCGGCCCCGCATACGCGGGATAAACTCCGGTCGGAATCCAAGAAACTAAAAGATTAGAGGATTAGAAAAAACAGTGAAGGGTGAAATGTGAATGGCAACAAAATTTTCACCCTCCCTCAATCCCTCCCCTCAAGGGAGGGAAGTAAAAAAGGGGAATGACAAAAATAGTGAATGGTATTCCGCTGCGTCCCGACGACGTCGGGATTCGCCTTACGCTTCAAGCTGCACTTCGTTTTATTTCTTAATAATAAAATGTCCTCACTATCCCGCGGCACTTCGTGCCTGGGATAGTTCTTAGCGAGTATCACTAATTTTTCTTGACTTTTCAACTATTTAGCGTTATAAATAAGCATCATTCAAATGAAGCATTGTCAATCGGTTAACAACCACATTAAACCCCTTTTGAAGGGTATTACCATGGAAAAGTTATTGAAATCCTGTTCCTGAAAAAAGGCGGGTTTTTGTGTTTTTATCATTCCTTCTAAACAAAGCATTATCATTTTTTCAGGATTGGAAATGATTCGATTTAGGAATCAAAACCGGAAGAGGTGTTTGATGAAGACGTCTTTTGAATTCAAAAAGTTATGCTTAGTCTTTTTAGTGGGCATGCTGATTTTCTCTTTATCAGGATGTTCTAGCAGCGACAGCAATAATCAGGTTCAAGAATTCCCGGTGGTTGTCTTTTCGGATGTTCATTTCAATCCTTTTTATGATCCGTCTCTTTTTGAGGCGCTTGTCGCGGCAGACGCCGGCGAGTGGGAGGATATTTTTAAGACATCGAAAATAACAGCACCTTCGGTATGGGGTGCCGATACCAACTACCCTTTGCTTGCGCTTGCGCTCTCTTCCATAAAGCAGAACTTAGGAGCGAGTCCGCTCATTATTTTTACCGGCGACATTCTGGGGCATTACCTTCCACAACAGTTTTATCAGAACATAAATGGAACTTCCAGCCCTCGAAACGATGCAGACGTTGCAGCCATGAAGGCATTTACCGACAAAACGGTTGCCTTTTTCATGCAGCAGGCGAGATCATCTGCCGGAAACATTCCCGTCATGTTCGCCATCGGAAATAGCGATTCGTACACAGGGCTTGGCCCGGACAGCAGTTTTCTTTCCAATACGGCTGAAATATACTACACACAGTTTTTGAACGGCATTGCAGATCATCAGACATTTCTTAACACTTTCACGAGCGGAGGATATTACTCCGCGGAGATGCCGGGAACTAACTTGATGGTGATAGGACTCAATACATTTGAGTTTTCCCCGTATTTCGGCAATGCCAATTTGAGTGCGGTAACCGCCGAGCTCGCCTGGCTTGATACAACACTGGCGTTGGCCCAGGCCGGGGGTAAAAAGGTTTGGCTCTTAATGCATGTACCACCCGGGGCGGATAAATATTCGACTGCCCAATCTGTCGATGCCAACGGTCATATTACAACTGCCGCAATGATGTGGAACCAGGACTATCAAACAAGTTTTCTGCAAATACTTTCCAAGTATCCGGGCCTGATAACCCAGATGCTTACCGCGCATACGCATATGGACGAATATCGCATCGTGTCACCCGATATTCTGGCTGTTACAACGCCCGGCATAGCTCCATATTTTGGCAATAATCCCGCTTTTAAGATCTTTACGATTTCCGGCGATACTTTCAAAGCTACCGACTACATGTCCCTGAACTATGACCTCGCTGTCAATCCCGAACAGTTCAACAACTATTATACATTTTCGACAACGTATCTCCTGCAGGGTTTTCTAAACGATTCTTTGTTGCAACTTTATCCGGAGTTGGCTACGGACATTGCAAAACAGCAACTTTACAGAGAGCACTATTTTTCAGGACATAATTACACTATTCCCGTTACCGGTACTTTTAATCCTATTACCGATAAGGATTGGCCTGTTTACTGGTGCGGCATAGGCCATATGGACGAACAAGGCTTAATCGATTGTGTGAACTCCTATTAACGTGCATAAACAAGGAGGATTACGATTATGAAAAGAACATCCTTTGTATGGTCGTTGTTTCTGATTCTTGCCCTGACACTGCTCGCCGGATGCTCAAGCAGTTCCGGTTCCAACCCTGCGCTTTCCGCAGACAACATCAATCTGATCTTTGTGGTAAGCCCGGATTTGGCGTATCAGACACCCGGTGACGTCAATTCAGACACGGCAAACCTCAGTAATCAGGGTTTACATCGCTCGCTCCTCATGGCCACGTACCTGAAAACGCATCTGCTGGGGACAAACAATGTAACCGGTATTTACACGCTCGCACCGATGACGCATTTGCAGACCGCAAACAATTATCCTGATATGGCGGCAATCGGATTCATTCAGCAGTTTGCCCTTCTCAACCAGGTCACAGTACAAGGTACGACCGCCAATAGCTACCCGATCAATACAGCGTATGCTCTAGGGGACGTGCCCGGCGGTGTTATAGAGCCTAGTCCATACATCCCCGATGCCCAGGGGCTGGCTTTCAACGACGCGAGCAACAACAATATTACCCTCGTAACCCGTATCATCAACGCAAATCAGCCGGGCTTTTATGTCTTCTCTGCTCCATGGGAAACCATCAGTGCCCTGCTGACAAATATCAAAACGACCAGGGGGTATAACCTGAATCTTCCCGATACCTACATGGGCACAAATTTTGTCTATGTGATCTCTATTACACCGCAGGGTTTCGCCAGCCTGGCTGCCTTCGACAGCAAACTGAATCCGCCCGCCACCTACCCGGTGCTGCCACCGCCGCCGATAGTCAGCGCTTCCTGCACGCAGCAGGACTATTTCAGTTACACACTGATCGATGGGGTTAACGGCGTCAAAGTTCCGACGGGAGCCAACACCAACCAAACGGTTTACCTGATCCGGCACGCAGAGGCGCATCCGACGGACAGTTTCGAAGACGGCAACTTTGTCGGCGCGGGGCAATGGCGCGCGCTATCCCTTCCCAACTTTCTTCCCTACGCTCTGCGGGGCCAACCCAGTCCCACCGTGGTTTATTCCATCGACCCCGCTCAGTCGTTCACTCTGGCGGCTGACTTCAGTGTTTCCTATGTCAGGCCCTCATTAACAGTGCTGCCTTATGCCATCGCCAATAATCTGCCTTATTATCTGGTTGCGGGTTTTTATATCGGGGAGGCGACCGATCCGGGTGTAGCCGAAGCCACCAGTAACTTTTTATTTACGAACCTTGCCGGCGTCAATCTCTCCAATCAAACCGTACTGTTGGCGTGGGAACACGAACACTATCCACCGCTCATAACGTATCTTCTCCAGAGCTATGGCGTCACCGTCCCACCAACGGCGTTCCCCTGGCCGCAGACCGATTACGACACGATCTGGACGGTGAAGCTTGATGCCCAGGGAAACCTGACCGTGAACAACGCGCTGTGCGAAGGCATCGATTCCGCATCGCTGCCGAAAACGGCTCCTAAGTTCTGAGAGTCAGGGCGCGATATTGGAGTTAAGGATCAAAACATAGTCAACAGATATTCAGACATATAGAGGAGGCGTTTTATGAAACTATCGTATGAGTTCAAAAAGTTCTGTTTAGTCTTTTTAACGGGCTTGCTGATATTTTCTTTGTCGGGATGCTCAAGCAGTGATAACAATCAAGTTCAGGGATACCCGATTGATTCCGATGTTCAAACAACGGACCAGCGGATGCTTTCATTTTCTATGGACTTCGCATCTAATACGACAAGACTTTCCCAGGTTTCACAATATGATGGATGGGGCTATGGCATCTGGACATTCGGAGCTCCACTGCCAGCAGAGACGCGGACCACTTCAGCAACATTCGGTATCATGCCGGATGGTTATGTCGTTCCAACGCTTCCTCCAAAAGCAAAACTTTTAAATTTCTTTACCATCACCGATATCCATATAACCGACAAAGAAGCGCCAAACCAGATGATTTACCTCCAGCAACTTGATCCAACATGGTCAGGGAATAACACTTCCATCTACTCACCGATCATGATGTACACCACCCATGTCCTCGACGCCGCCATTCAGACGGCAAACGCCCTGCACAACAAAGATAACAAAGCAAATCCTTTTGATTTCGGCATCTCTCTGGGCGACACCTGCAACAATACTTCGTACAACGAGCTGAGGTGGTATATCGACGTCATTGACGGCAAGGTCATTACCCCTAGTTCCGGCGATCATCTCGGAGCAAACACCATCGACTACCAGAAGCCCTACAAGGCCGCGGGACTGGATAAATCGATCCCCTGGTATCAGGCTCTCGGCAATCACGATCACTTCTACATCGGTTCTTTCCCTGTCGATGCCAACGCGACTCTTGGTATCCGGAATTCATACATCAGCCGTTATGTCTGGGCTGTAGCTGATTTTCTTAACCCCACTCTCGAAGGCACCTTTCCAGTCATGTTCAATATGGACAACATGAAGACGGGAACATTGTATTATCAAGGCGTAATCGATGGTTCAACTCCTTTAGGTAACATTATCCATGCCGGTGAGGTCGGAGCCCCCGGGTTCACCGAACCCCCTACGGTTATCGCCGATGCGAATCGCCGCTCGCTTTTGAGAACGGAGTGGATTAGCGAATTTTTTAATACATCTTCAAATCCCGTCGGTCACGGTTTTAATCTGGTCAATCCCACCCAGCAGAGTGGTTTTGCCTGTTATAGTTTCCTGCCGAAGTCGAATATACCGATCAAAGTTATCGTGCTCGACGATACTCAGTCGGAAGCCGACGGTTCTAAAGATATTCACGGCCATGGGTTTCTTGACGCGAACCGCTGGGCCTGGCTTCGGGCAGAACTGGCGGCTGGTCAGGCTGCCAATCAACTCATGATCATCGCGGCGCATATCCCGATCGCCGTCGTAAAGATTGGCGACGAGACCGAATGGTGGCTTGGTGACAGGACTGCCAGACCCACGGACAGTTGGTGGACTGATACTATAGCTACTACTGATAATGCCGTAACTTTGGCAGAACTGGTTAGTACTCTCCAAAACACGCCGAATCTTCTCATGTGGATCGCCGGACATCGTCATCTCAATACCGTTAAAGCATTTATTTCTCCCGATCCAACACATCCTGAATACGGCTTCTGGCAGGTGGAAACTTCATCGCTGCATGATTTCCCGCAGCAGTTTCGCACGTTTGAAATCTACCTAAACAGTGACTATACCATATCAATCAAAACGATCAATGTTGACCCGGCGGTTAAAGCAGGGTCGCCTGCTGCGACATCGCGCAAGTATGCAATTGCGGCCCAGCAGATCGTTCAAAATAATTTAAGATTAAATAATCCGAATCCGGCAACACTTACTGCTGGCCCCCCTCCTCTTACAAACCTTCCCAGCATGGACCCGACCAGGCCGCAGGCAGGCGCCCAATTCCCCGCCGGCAATCCTAACACAGACCCGACGATCATCTATGGAGTTGCACCGGGAGTCCCTTACAATGCGTCATATAATGCAATGCTCTACAAACAATTAAGTCCGGCCATGAAGGCGTATATGCAGGCACTGTTTCCATAAGCATAAGCAAGAAGGAGCGCTATGTTTCTGCAAAAGGGGTAAAGAGTAAAGACAGATGATTGGAGGATTGGAGGATTAGGGAAAAAGTGAATGGTGCCCCACGGCATCCCGACGAGTCGGGATTCGCCTTACGCTTCTCCCGATAAAATCGGGATCAGCTTGGCTCACTAAAGGGTGAAGATAGATTGCCACCCCGATTACATCGAGGACAGGCTGCAGCCGAGGGCTGCCTCGCAATGACATTTAAGGTGAAAGATAAAAATACGAAGCCCCTCAAGTCTTTCTGACCTTGAGGGGCAAAAGTGGGGTGGGAGGTGTGTTACTTTAACAGATCATGCTTTTTTACTCTTACCTCACTTGAAATATTCTTTTTTGTTTATCTTCTGTTAAAGTACTTTTTAGCTTACAAATGTTTTTACAGCTTCAATAACCGGGTTGGTGAACATAGCCATCAGGATTGTGTAAAGAGCGAATGCGCCGACTACTTCTCCAACATACATCTTTTCATATTTACGTTTCAGGGAAACTATGATCAATCCACCAAGGATTAAGCATCCAAGTTGGAAATATGGGAAATTAGTGGCGCCTGTTGCCGCAAATTCAGCAAATCCGAAAGTTGCCGTTAAAAGAATTACTGCCATCGTCACTATTGTGGTTGCTAATGTCTTTTTCATGATCTGTTACCTCCTTTAAGGTAATTTGTTTATTTGTCTTTATATTAATGAAAAGACCGTGCCAGATCTTCAGGGAAAACAAAATAATTTTTATCTGCTTGAAATATAAGGATATATAATTAATGCCTGCTTTGGCAACAACGCTCAAAAACCAATTTTGAATTCTTTTTCATAATGAAACGTTCAAGCCATTGAAAGAAATGTTCAGATTGTATGAGATTGTCTGAATAGATTACTGCGCACCGGATGCAATTAGCAATGCGAACCAGCTTATTTCTCTACATTGAGTATTTAATCCTTCCCGAAATGTTGTTTTTCTACCTTGGCCCGTCCATGCAACATACCAATATATATAGATATGTTACTCAATATCTTGTGGTCAAAATTTACTTGACACACAAGATATAGTCTGTTAGAAATAAAGTAACCTTTTATTAAAACTCCATTTCCTTATTCTTCTGATATTTTTTCTGCTCTAGATCAGCATGAGACAATAAGGACGAATTAGCAGATTCCACTCTTTATGAGAGTGTTTAAATAGAGGAGCTACGGGTAGGCAAAGGTAGCCATAACCCAATCTGTGCAAAAGAGTGATTTTGCTCTTTTCAACACAAGGAGGTCATTATGACAAGAATAAACCTATTAGTAGCAAAAGTTGTGCTTTTAGGAGTTTGTATCCTGTGTATTTCATCTGTCAGTGTATGGGCAGAAGAAATCAAAATATCAGTGACAGCGTACACGTTGAAGGAGTGTTACCATAATAAAGGTAAGACAGCTTCCGGAGAAATGGTTAGAACCGGGATAGTCGCTGTTTCACCAGACTTAGAACGTAAAGGGCTTAAATTAGGAACTGAAATCAATATAAGTGATATGGGAACCTTTATAGTCAAAGATCGGACAAGTCGCAAAAACCGTGGTAATGTGGATATTTACATGAATTCGTACGATAAGGCATTACAATTTGGGAGACAGAAATATACCCTGGTGTTAAATCAAGGGCCAGAAGATTTTCTTAAAGAATTCTATAATTCTTTATTTACACGGTTTGATTTCAATTCTGAGTATAATATGAATGAGATTAATGCTGTTAAAAGATCTATCTCTCTCTTTGGTAAAGAAAAGTATGTCTGTATTCTAGATTAATTTATTTAGATTTTAGTAAATTACCATCTAGGGGTATATGCTCCTCACCCCTAGATGGTAAAAATACTAACTGCCTGACGGCTTCCCCCAACAAACAAATCATCAACCTCGGCAAAGATGCCGGACTTTAATCTGTAATAAAGGAGATGGTGTATTTTCTTCTTTTAAAAATAATGAATAGTGCTATTATGTTATTCAACTTATCGTAAAAAAGCTCATTAGTAAATACAATGTCGAGAAAAAGTTTCATAATGATTGGGATGATTATAGGTTCCGTAGCAGGAGGGTATGCACCTATACTGCTCGGTGCTGACTCAATCTCCGTTTCGTTAGTAGGAAGTACCATTGGTGGACTTCTTGGCATATGGGGAGGCTTCAAGCTTTATGGATAAATACAAATAACTAAAAAGATAAATCGTAACCGGTTATTATTCCACTTGGCTTGTCTTAAGGAATCAGATGAAAAAAACCAGTGACAAAAAGCATAAAAATACTGGTGCCCCAAATAATGTCCACCGGCGCAGGCGGGCAGATTATGCACTGCGTGAGAGTGTGAAGAAAAATAAAATACAAATCAAGAGAGGGAAAGCCGGTATTTAAAGATTTTAATATCGTACTTCCCCCGGAATGTAATTATGTCCGATGAAGTCTGCAGGTATGAACTTAATAGAAAAGTAAGGAATATTCTGGTTAGTCATAATGCTGATATGACTAAAATCAGTTATACCAGTTCCAACAGAACGGTATGTATATACGGCTCTCTATGGAATAATAATAATACAGATTTCAATATGTCCACCGTCAAAGCTTTGGTTTCGGATTTAATGAACATCCCTCGCGTTAACTCCATTCAATTCGATTTGGACAACTGGGTTATTGTTGCTGACCCCGGAGAATTAGTTGTTATGAAAGGGAAAGAATCTGAGATGCTGCCATGGGGCAAGGATAAAAATGACCCATTCTTATAAAGGTGAATGGTGAAGAGTAAATAGTGAATGGTAAAAATACTGTTCAATGTTCTATGTTCAAGGTTAAGAAAAACAGATTTAAGGAATTAAGTAACCGGGAAAGAACCGTGAATAGTGAATAGTGCCCCGCAGCGCGGCGTCCCGACGACGTCGGGATTCCACTAGCGCTTCGAGCGGCACTCCGCTTGCTCTCAGCGAGTGTCACTAAATGGTGAACAGAAAAGGAGAGAAGGTTCGTTATGAAAGAAAGAAGGAAAGCTCAGCGACTGAAGGAATTAAACGAAATCACTATATCCGTCACTCCCGGAGAAAAAAATATTACTAAGAAAAAATTACTGTATAACTACAGCAAGGATATCTCTGCGTCCGGTGCTAAAATTGAGTCCAGTATTCTTTTCCCCGTCGATACCCTCCTCAAGATAGATTTCAAATTAAAGAATCTGGAAAAAGAAATATCCGCCCTGGGAAAAATAAAATGGATCAAAGTCCTTATTGAGGACAAATCTTATGAAGCGGGAGTGGAATTCGTCGATATACCAAGCGAAGCAGTCAAGAAACTTGAGAAATACATCTCGCAAATAATTAAGACTAAATCTCTCAAATAAAAAATCTAACGAGTCTTAATCCGGTTGCGTGTCATTTTGAATTTTTGCAATAAATATTTAAAATAATCAAAGGCACCAATAATGTTTAAAATAGAAAAAATCATATCCGGCGGGCAGACCGGAGCGGACAGGGCAGCGCTTGATTTTGCCATTGACCATGACATGCCCTATGGCGGGTCGGTTCCCAAAGGCAGAAGAACCGAGGACGGCAGGCTTCCCGTAAAATATCATCTTCAGGAAATGCCCACGGAAAACTATTCCAAGCGAACGCTGCAGAATGTTCTCGATTCCGACGGAACCGTGATCGTCTCTCATGGATTTCTCACCGGTGGATCGGCATTAACCAGAGAATTTGCCATACAGCACAAAAAACACTGGATTCATATAGACTTGAAAGAATTGCCCCTGCAAGAGGCGGCAGAAAGCCTCTCTTCCTGGCTACAAGAAAATGAGATCAAGGTGCTCAATGTAGCCGGTCCTAAGGCCGGCAAAGACCCGAAGATCTATGAGGCAACATCACAACTGCTTGAAGAAACTTTAAACAAGTCCCCATTCGCTACGCTTCGGGGATAATTCGACTTGCGCTTCCCCCGATAAAATCGGGATTAGCGAGTCTCATTAGGAGAAAACTAAGTGAACACGTTAAAAGTTGTCATGTTGATTAGTATGCTTTCCGGTCTTCTGGTGATTGTCGGATATTTGCTCGGCAGGAGAAAAGGTGTTGTCATCGCTCTGATAATTTCCGCCGTAATGAATTTTGGCAGCTACTGGTTTTCTGATTCCATCGTTTTGAAAATGTATGACGCTCAGCCGGTGACGCAGGCTGAAGCCCCTGATCTTTATGTTGCGGTGGAATCATTGACCAAAAAAGCAGAAATACCAATGCCGAAGTTGTATGTTATTCCAACCAACACACCCAATGCGTTTGCTACAGGCAGAAATGAAGATCATGCGGCGGTCGCAGTAACTTCCGGTCTTTTGAGTTTGATGAACAATGATGAACTCGAAGGCGTCATAGCACATGAGCTGTCTCACATCAAACATAAGGATATTTTAATCAGCACGATGGCGGCAACTATTGCCAGCGCCGTTGTTTTGTTATCACGCTGGAGTGTCTTCTTCGGAGGTGACGACAGCAGTGTTATCAGCGCCATTGCCATAGCCATTATCGCGCCTGTCGCGGCAACACTGGTGCAGACGGCCATCTCCCGATCCCGGGAATACGAAGCCGATGCCGGCAGCGCCAGAGTAACCGGCAATCCCGAAGCATTGGCCGGCGCTTTGATGAAATTGTCCAACATGTCCAGGGTTGTGCCGATGGGCGCCAATCCTGCAACAGCGCATATGTTTATAGTTAATCCGCTCTCCGGCTCAACTATCATGAGTTTATTCAGCACTCATCCGCCTGTTGAAAAGAGAATTGAACGATTGCTGGAGATGAAGGACGGTTCGACGTAATCCCTCGTCTCTGCCAATACCGACAAGTCGTGGATTTGCGGAATAGGTTCCAATACATTATTCATTTTTTAATAATATAGAGTAAGAAAATTATAATTATAATAATAAAAATTACTCCATATCCTGCTCCCGTAACGCCACTCCACCTGAATATATCTCCAACTATTTCCATTCCCACGTAATCAAATGCCTTAATTATAAAGTTACCTATCTCATAAGCGATATTATCCATTTTAGATTACCCCCGCCTTCTTTAAAGGTCTTGTGTTGCAGGTTTATGAGGTCTTTTATCATAATTTGCTTCGTTCGTCTTTCCACAGCGCTACGCACCAAGTGTAATTCGTCCAACAAGCTTCCGTGCGCTTCGCTTCTTAAATTTGGGACTCACTATCAGCTTGGCTCACGACGCAGCTCAATCCAGATATTGACAACAGATACGCTGATTAAGTTCAATGTGGTAGCAGCATACCAAAAATAGGTTTCCTGACGGTCAAGCAGTGTAATCCAGCCGGACCAAAGAACAAAACAGATTATGGAAAAGGAAAGCAAGGTATCAATAGCCAGAAAAAGGCCCGGCCTTTTTAAAAGTCTTCCGGCCTGAGCGATAGTGCAGTATTCAACAGGAGCCTCCCGGCCGGAAAGGTGAAAATAAATACGTGTCAGGTTCATGATCAGATCTGTCAAAGCCCAGGCTATGACCAGCCAGGCTAAGACGCGAAAGGAGACTGACGCCACACCCGCGCGCAGAGCAAGCAGGCCGAAGATCAGCTTGAATACGCAGAAAGGCACACCGATGGTCAAGGCCTGAAAGGCAGGCGACAAAAAAATACTGTCTCCAATTTTTTCCACCCTCTGCCGAGTTTGTTCTTTCATAAGATACTCACATGAATATTTTAAGTTCTAAGTTCCAGGTTTAATATTTCACAGCGCTATGTTCGGCAGAACGTCTTAAATTACTTGCCGGGGCAGACTGCCTTTTGAAGAGCATCTCCCGTTGAATCAGGTTGTATTTCAAACCATTTCTTTTCTTTTGTTTCCCCTCCGGCATATATTGCTTTATTATCCTTATCATAATGACTTATTGCTAACACAGCTATACTGCGCTTCGTACAGTCTATTTCATATAAACATGTTTTTGAGGAAAGGTTTCCATATTCCTCCACAGACAAGCCATCTTTTATTCTGGACTGTAATTCTATCGTTTTACCGACATCAGAATAGATTTCTTTAGCTAAGACCTGAACTGCATTATTTGCAGAATCCACTTTCATGCTTCCTTTGCTATATGAATATACATTCCCATCTTTGTCTGTCTTATATTTCACCCAATCGGATGAACTATTCTCACAACCGGCAACAAGAAATAATACCGAAAGCAACAAAGAAATAACTGAAATGTTTTTTTTCATAAATCACTCCTTTATCAATAAAGCAGTTGTTTATTTTTTGCTCCATCACTTCTCAAGCACCTGCATCTCTTTAGCCTCAGTTATAAGCCATTTCTTCTCAATCTTTTGCAGGTTGAATTCCAGCGCCAGCGCCTGGTCGTTCTTTTGGCCGTAAGCATCGGTTGCTTTTATATAGGCTGTGGCGACGGCATGCGCCTGCGGAACCTGAAGAGATTCAATTTTCAAATCTTCAAGCTCAACAGAAAGATTTCTATAATAATTTCTTCCCATCGTCAGGTAGGCCGGCACATCATTTTGTAAAACGGCTCGGGAAATATTGTAGCCCGGTATATCGATCTGACATGTTTGAGCCATTTTTTCCTGCACGTGTTTGATGCGTGATATAATTTCCAATTGATTTTCGCCCGGTGCCCAGGTCATTTCTTTTGCCAGCGAGCGTAACTGCTTTTTCACAGCCCTCGCCTCCCAGTCAACGGACAAAAGCAAAAGTACTACGCCTGCCGCAACAATTATTAACGCCACGGCAAGATACTTTTTTGTTACCATAACGGCTCTCCTGCAATACGGGTTACAGGTGTCTGACCAAAAGTATGCCCTCTTGCAGGCATACTGCGATTGTCTCCCACTACATAAACATGCCCGGGCTTGACGATAGTGGGTGGAATATTCCAGTCGCTTTTGCCCGCGACGTAGGGCTCGTTAACTTTTTTGCCGTCCACAAAAAGATTGCCTTCTCTGAATTCAACACTCTGGCCTTCGGTAGCCACGACGCGCTTCAGCAGCATAATCTTTTGTCCTGCCATCCGCACAGTCACAACATCCGGCGGCGCGGGCTTGGAAAACAGATAACGCAGGGCAAAGCAGAAATTAAACGAACCGGTGACATAGTTGGGCGCCATGCTCTCGCCCTGAATGCGAAACGGTATGAATACGTATTTAAAAATAATGAAGGCGGTGATGGCAACCACGGCGACGCGCAGTAAATAGCGTTTTGTTATTTGCGGGAAAAAGAATTTTTTTATGGCGCTATCCGTCATTTTTTTTCAATAGCCTTTTTTAATGACTTATCCATAAAGCGGTTTATTGTCAGCATGATAAGATGATAAATTGGGAAGCAGTATTTCTTGAAAAAGTAGAGCAACTTTATGTCGAAGGAAGTGATGACAAAAAATTTGCGGCTGCGAATTGCTCCGATGATTAAATCCGCAACTTTCTCCGGGGAAATTGCTCTTTTAAGAAAATGCGTGCGTGCCTTATCCGTTGCTTCTTTATCGGCGTGGATTTCCACGGTCTTCACTAACCCTGTATTAACGGCGCCGGGGCAAACTACGCTTACGTCTATTTTATGCTTTTTTAAATCATAGCGCAGAACCTCGGACATGCCTACAAGAGCATGCTTCGTTCCCGCGTAAACGACATGCCAGGGCAAGCCGATAATACCGGCGGTTGATGAAATGGTAACTATGTGCCCGCCGTTACCAGAGCGAATCATATCGGGCACAAAACACTCCAGGCCGTGAATCGCTCCCCAGAGATTTACTTTGATTACTTTTTCCCAATCATTGTGACTCATATCTTCTATCTGGGAAAAAAGCGCGATGCCCGCAACATTTATCAGAATATCCAGAGAACCGAATCCTGCGTGAACATCTTTAGCGAAATCCGCCATGGCCTGATAATTGCCGACATCAAAAGGACGTGCCAGACACACAGTTCCGCCGACGTTGGAAATTACTTCAACCGTTTTTTTAAGGTCGTCTCCGTTTATATCGGTTAAAAACAAACGGCACCCCAACTTGCCCATGGCTATCGCAGTGGCCCGGCCGATTCCGCTTGCGGCTCCGGTAATGAATACTTTCTTATTTTGCAGCTCCCGCATTTTTATTCTCCCGAGTTGTTGGAAGATTTGCCCACACGGTCTGTAATGCAAAAAATATTTTCATACTTTTTTTAAACTATAAGAATATCGGCCTTGTATGTCAAGGTAATCCTGGTTATACGATACAGGGTTTAATGCTGATATTGGATCTCAAATACAAATTGCGCCGGAAATAAACTTTTTAATTGACACATAAATTTTATATGTTACTTTTTTAAGGTAAGGAATAGAAAATTTTTGAACCAGAGTATGAGATTATTTTCCACAAAAATATTTTGCCCCGGAGGAAACATGAGAATTCAAGTAAAAATTTATACTGCTTTATTGCTTCTAGCCACCCTTGCGATTATGGCCTGCAGCCCAGGGGGGTGGGGTAATCCTGCGCTTACTTATACGGTAACATTTGACAGCCAGGGAGCAACGGTGGAGGCCGATCCGACAAGTATAACGGTAACATCGGGACAAACCGCAGGCACATTACCGACAGAACCGACCAGGACAGGTTATACTTTTGGCGGGTGGTACACAGAGGTAGATGGAGGAGGAACGGAATTTACAGCATCTACAACAGTAACTGCAAATATTACTGTTTATGCCAAATGGACACAAACAGTATTTGCCATTGGTGATACCGGTCCCGGCGGTGGAATTGTTTTCTACGTTACAGCAGACGGAATGAGCGGCCTGGAAGCAGCACCTGAGCTCTGGAACAGCGGTTCCGCAGATCCCTACGCGTCGTGGAGCAATGTTACGACAACAGCAGTAGGAACGACAGGTACTGCATTGGGAACAGGATTGGCTAACAGCAATGCAATTATTGCTCAAGGAGGGCACACGGCTAGTGCGGCGCTGATATGCAGAAACTACACCGGCGGAGGATATACAGACTGGTATCTGCCTTCCAGAGACGAGCTTCTGGAAATGTACGCGCAGAGAGCATACATCGGCGGCCTTTACACCACTGACGCCTACTGGAGTTCAACCGAGGCCAACGCAACCGACGGCATCCTTGTGCAAAACACCGATGGCGTAGCGGCCAACATGGCCAAAAATGTCGTCGAGTGGGTTCGCCCCGTTCGGCACTTCGGAAGCACTCCTCTTGTTACGGAATATCTCAATAACGGATTCGAAGAAGGCTCACTCGACGCGGGCGGATGGAATTACGAAAATGTCAGCGGAACCATCCCCTGGAGTATCGCAACCGTCACGTTGCATCCTTCCGGCACGGCACCGCAAAGCGGATCATACATGGCGCGTTTCCAATCATATTCTTATTCCAGTGGAGAAATAGCACGCCTCTTCCGCACAAGCGGTTTTGCCATCCCCAGTCCGATCACCTCGGTTACACTAACCTTTTATATGTATCACGACACCGGATACTCCGGCGCTACAGACAGAGTACAAGCCCAAGTTTCCATAGATGGGGGTAGCAACTGGACAGACGTAGGATCGACTATCAACCGTTATGACGGTTCAACAGGATGGAAACAACACTCTATTGACCTGACTGCCTATGCGGGACAAACGGTCACCCTTGGATTTTTGGGTATAAGCCAATATGGTAATGACATATACCTTGATAACATACTGGTCACAGGCAAAAATTAGCTAAGTAAAATATTAACAGCAGCCCAAATTTTTTCGTTCGGGCGGAAAGTGTATTTTAATAAATGGGACCTAAGCCCGGGTAAAACTTTATCCGGGCTTTTTTAAATAAAGATTTTTTACTTAAGATGGCACCTGAACTTAAAAAAGAAATTATCTTGCGGCGATCCATAAACAAAATGAATCTAGATTTTTCTTGCCCAATCACAGTGTTATACACCTGACATAATCCCCTGCGCGGCGATGATGCCGGATATCGCTGCTCCCACAATGCCGCGGCTTTTACCGGTGCCGTCACCGGCGACAAATACGCCTTTAATATTCGTTTCCATATAACGGTCAGTCGGAAAATGTGTGTCAAAAAACTTTATTTCCGGCGCGTAAATCAATGTTGACGGATGAAGAATTCCCGGAATTATTTTGTCCAGTGATTTGAGCGATTCCCATAGATTGTCCATAATACGTGCAGGCATGACCAAAGTGATGTCACCGGGGGTTGCGTTGCAGGTTGACTTGCAAACTTCAAAATGACGGACCGTACTGTTGAATGTTGCCGCGGAACTTCTTCTCCCCTCCCGAAAATCGCCTATCCTTTGAACAATTGGTTTGCCGCCGCCCAGCAGAAAAAATTGTTTGGCAATACTTTGCCCGAACTCAGTGGTATCGGATAGCGGTTTGGTCAAAGCAACGGTGTTAATCAAGGCAAAATTTGTGTTTTTTGTCTTTTTGCCGGAGAGGGCATCGCCATTAATTAATTTGAATTTGCCGTAATTTTCCACCCGCACCCGCCCGCCGGGATTGGTGCAGAAGGTTCTTACTTTATCTCCATGGCGATGTGTTTTGAAAATAAATTTGGGATCGTAAACAATATCGGTAATACAATCGTAAAATTGTCTATTGAGCTCCAGGCGAATGCCCACATCAATCGGACCGAAATTATGGTTGATATTGAGCTCACTGGCCATATCACGAAACCAATAGGCTCCGCTGCGTCCGGGAGCGGCCAAAATGACTTGCGCACTGTAGTTTGTTCTTTTTTTATCGCAGCGGCAAACAAGCCGGAATTTATTGTCACTGATTTTCTCGATGGCCACAGTTTCCGTGTTCAGCAGGAAATCGGTTCTTTTCAGATAGCCGCGCAAATAATCAACCAGCGCCTTGCCGTTATCCGTGCCCCAGTGCCACTGCTCGGGCGCGATAAATTGCGCGTCATGCTCAGAGGCCATGTCTTCAAGTGCCAGAAGCTTTTTATTATTATCAATAAAGGTTACTTGCCTGCAGCGCGGAAATCCGATAAACACCTGTTTAATTTCCTGCATCATTTTTTCTGCCGTGTCGCGATCAATTTGCAGTTCATTAATATCCAGACCGACGCGGTAATCAAAATTCAGTTTACCGTCATTGAGCAGTCCTCCAGCGGGATACGAATGGCGATCAATAATGGCAATTTTATCCATCCCCAGTTTTTCCAACCATATCGCTGCGAAAATTCCTGCCGGACCCGAACCGATAATCAGAACGTTATAGTTTCTCATATCATTACTCTGCTCTTTTCGTATTTATGATTTTGCCCGCAGTTTTTCCAGCATTCTGCCCGCGTGAGGCGCAATGGAGTGAAAATCCTTCAATTGCTCGCAGGCGTAATCCGCGCACACGGCACACGTGCTTACTTTTTTCTCCATCGCGCAGGCCCTGATGCCGCAGACACGGCAATGGCTAAAGAGCCGCCCGTTTGTTTGGAGACAGCCGTCACAATTTGCGTCTTCCGGTTTTATCTTCATTCCGTATTGTTTTGACCAGAGCTTGGCTACCTCGGCTCTGGCTTGATCATCATCGGCCTGGGTCGCCAAATAAACCGGACACTTGGAACAAATAATACCGCAGTACGCTATCATTGTTTCCATTGCTCTCTCCTTTTAATATTTTGCCGCCAAATGTATTTAATGTAACAATTTCATTTTCAGTTACACTAAAAAATTGATTTTGTCAGTTTCTTGTTAATCCTTCTTCTGCGAAACTAAAAAATGTATTATCGCCGATAATAATGTGATCGAGAACTTTAATGTCCATGAGTTTCCCTGCGGCGGTTAATTCCTGAGTGAACTTTTTATCTTCCGGGCTGGGCGCAATATTGGCGCTGGGGTGATTGTGGACGCAGATAATTGCCGCAGCGAATTTTTGCAGAGCGGTGTGGATGATTTCCCGCACAATCGGCATGGCATGGTTGACTGTGCCCACGGCGGCGTCGCTGATTTCGATGATTCGATTGTTACTGTTGAGATAGACAACTTTAAATATTTCTGTCTTGAGGTCGCGCATTTGCGGCATGATCATGTCAACGACATCTTGAGCGGAAGCAATCTTTTGCTTTGAACCATTGACTTCAACATCGCGAAAACGACGCCCGATTTCCAGAGCAGCCTGAATTTGCGCGATTTTGGCGGGCCCCAGTCCTTTGAATTCTTTCCACTCGCGTATATCGGTATGACTCATGTTGCGGAAGGTGCTGAATTTTTCAATAATTCGGCGCGCCAGATCAATGGCGCTTTTTCCTTTTACTCCAGTACGCAAAAGGATTGCCAGAAGTTCGGAATTGCTCAGTGTTCCCGCGCCTTTTTTAAGTAATTTTTCCCTGGGCCGGTCATCCTGCGGCCATGATCCAATACCGGTTTTTTTGTTTGACTCAGCCATATTATTTCTTTATTTCTTTTTTAACTTCCATCCTGTATTTTTAAGTTATATTTGTAATATACAAAGGGAAAATCCATTAAGTCAAGGCATATAATTGATTGGATTGAGGTCTTGCATTTTTATCTCAATCTTGCTATCAAAATAAGTTATAAGAATCGGGCTTAAATTATGAATAATTATTTTCTCATCTTCATTTTGGGTCTGGCAATCATAGCAACTGTCAGTCTTGTGTACTCGATATGGCGCGGCCGCAAGTACGAGCAAAGACTAATCAGTATTATACACGGCTCTCCTATTCCCACTTTCGTGTTATCCAAGGATCATAAAATAATTTATTGGAACAGGGCATTGCAGGCGCTGAGCAATATCAAACCCAGCGACGTTCTCGGTACAGATCATCAATGGAGAGCTTTTTACAGAAGTTCGCGACCTTGTCTGGCCGATTTGATTCTGGACGATGAAATATATCAAAGTGGCAGATTGTACTCGGGAGAAGTAACCAAATCGAAACTATTGGACGATGCTTATGAAGTATCGCAATTTTTCCCCGATATGGGCGAAAGGGGAAAATGGTTTCGGATCACCGCGGCGGGACTGAGAGATTCCAATAATAATTTGTTCGGCGCCATGGAAACACTGGAAGATATTACTGAACAAAAAGGGGCGCAGGATGAGCTTCTTCAACGAACAAAACTGGAATCATTGGGCACATTCGCGGGCGGTGTGGCGAAAGATTTTGACAGCCTTCTCTCCGCGATTTTGCGTAATGTTTTTCTGGCCAAAATATCCGCTACTGATGAAGATAAAATCATAGAAGACGGGCTGGCAGTGGCGGAACGGGCTGGCCTGCAAGCTAAACAACTGGCTCACCAGCTTAGCATGTTCGCTCAGGGCGGTTATCAGGTTCACAAAATGGAGCAGATGGAACCTCTTTTGAGAGAGGCCGCCCAAAATGTTTTTAAGGATTCCAATATCAAATGTAATATCTCCTTAGTCGAAGAGCTCTGGCCCTGCGAAATCGATGCTAAACAGATCAGGCAGGTATTCGAAAATGTTTTGATCAATGCCAAAGAGGCCATGCCCGATGGCGGCACTGTGGATTTTATCGCCGAAAATACAACAATCGGAACAAATATCAAGTCTTTGAAAAAGGGAAATTACGTCAGAATCATAATTAAGGACTATGGAGAGGGAATTCCCCCGGAAAATCTTTCCCGTATATTTGATCCCTATTTTACAACAAAAAAGAAGGGCCGGGGCGGTATCGGTCTGGGACTGGCCATCAGCGATTCCATCATTAAATACCACAATGGATTGATTTCAATCGAATCCGCTGTTGGTCTAGGAACGACCTTTTCTATCTATCTGCCAGCAACATTCAAAAACGAAGCATAATCCAATTTGAATAACGACATTGACACCCCTTTGCTTTTTGAACAAAATAATGTCAAAATAGCTTAAAGAGGTGTCCATTGTTTTCGGATGCAGGTCATAGTAATGAACCGCAATATAGAGGGGAGAAATTATGATCACATACACGGAAAAGCAAATTGAAGAGCTGGATAAATTTTATAAACATCCGCGAAATCTTGTCGATTTATTTGAAGACACGGCAGCCAAATATGGTGATCGGAATGCCATTGGAACAAAAAATCTTCAAACAAAACAATACGAGTGGATAACCTACAAACATCTTGCCGAAAGAATAAATAACGCCAGGGGCGGCCTTCACCAGTTGGGATTAAAGAAAGGTGACGCGGTAGGCGTTATCATCGGAAACTCCGTCGAATGGTATGTGTTGGAAAACGCTTCACACGGGCTCGGCGCAATGTTTGTGCCGATGTACGAAAAGGAATTAACGAAGATATGGCAATACATTATCAAGGACAGCGGACTGAAATATCTTTTTGTTAAAGATGAAAAACTTTTTGAAAAGATAAAACATTTTAAAGATGAAATCGAAAATTTAAAAGAAATCTTTATCATCTACGGCGAAGGCACAAACAGCCTCCAGGCGCTGGAAGAAGCCGGTAAGAAGAATCCGGTCCAATCATATAAGCCTCATTGGTCGGAGCCGGCGGATTTGATTTATACGTCAGGAACTACCGGAGACCCCAAAGGCGTACTTCTCTCCCACGGCAATCTTTCGGCATGCTCTCAAGCCGGTTATCACATCTATCCTGTTCTTAATGAAAACTCCACCTCTCTGGCCATCCTTCCCTGGGCGCACAGCTACGGGCTGAGCGCGGAGCTGCACAATTTCATGCAGTTCGGCGGAGCTATCGCGCTGATGGAATCGGTCGACACGCTGGCGGAAGATTTCCTCAAGGTCAGGCCTACATACCTTATAGCGGTCCCGAAAGTCTTCAATAGAATCTACGACGGTATTCAGGCGAAAATGCACGCAGAGGGCGGGCTCAAGAAAATACTTTTCGATATGACGTGCCGGGAAGCGGTAAAATGCCGGGCCAAGGCGAATAAATCGGTAAAATTTAAAATACTCGATAAAATCGTATTTTCAAAAATCAGGGAAAGATTCGGAGGACGGCTGACAGGCGTTCTTACAGCCAGCGCGGTAATGAATCCTGATATTGCCATGTTCTTTGCCGATCTCGGCATACCCACTTACGACGCATACGGGTTAACCGAAACTTCACCCGCAATTACAATGAATTCGCCGCTTTTGGGGAACAGGTATGGATCAGTCGGCAAATGTGTGGAAAATATGCACGTAAAAATTGACAAGTCCATAGTTGATGATGAAAGCGGTGATGGAGAAATCATCGCTTACGGCGCTCATGTGATGATGGGATATCACAATAAGCCGGGTGAGACCGCTCAAGTCATGATGAAGGATAACTGGCAAGGCTTTCCAGGAATTCGCACCGGCGATCAGGGCCGCCTGACCGACGACGGTTTTCTCTATATTACGGGAAGATTTAAAGATGAATATAAACTTTCCAACGGTAAATACATTCACCCTGAATCTATTGAAACCGACATCAAGCTGTTACATAACATTGCCAATGCTTTTGTATGGGGCGATGGCAAAGCATACAATATTGCTGTAATTGTTCCAGACTTCGCGACAATGAAAAAAGATGACCGGATCGCTAAATGGGCGCAGAGTTCCCCGCAGGAAGTAGTAAAGGATAAGAATATTCAAGATTTTTTATCGGAAGAAATTAAACGACATCTTAAAAAATCATACGGCGGATATGAAATACCTCAGAAATTCATATTTGCCAGTGAAGATTTCACTCTGGAAAACGGATTAGTTACCCAGACCATGAAACTCAAGCGCAAAGAGGCTCTGAAGGTCTATTCAACGGAAATAGAAAAACTGTATTAAGAATTATGAAAACGAGCCCATATCCTCCGTCAACGGAAGATATGGGCTTAGCGTGGCTTTCCCCTTGTTAGGGCTTTTGTAAAATTACTTTTTATTACTCGTTCATGGCGTATTCGCCATTCAAAACGGAAACATACTTTTCCCATACCTTGTTGTACTGCTCAGAATTCGCGACTGCCTTGATAAGCATGATCTTTGTGCAGTATTCCCGCTGTTCATCTTTGGAGCTGTGGTTGCCATAGATCTGCAGCGCAAAGTGAGCAAAGTCACGCACCATGAAGTCGAAGATCTGGTTTAATATATCCGCATCAAATCCGTCGATCTTAGCCTGCTCAAGAATGAGCTGACCATAGACAACAATGGAAAACATCTCGCCCACAGGCAGTGACCATGAGGGGTCCATATCCTGAGCCTTGTCCGGGCCGGCTTTTTCCAGCATCTCTTTGAATATTTCTATCTGCTTGATGAACGTCGCTACATTCGGCAGACTCTTATTGTCCTCAAACACTGGTTTGTAGTCATGAAACTGGACTTTGCCTAAGCCCTTGGTGGGACCCTGATTAAACAGGAATAAATCATCTGCAGTAGAAAAGTCGGGTGCCGTAGTTGTATACTCCATCGGGCTAAAGAAATAGTTCTTCATGAACTTGCGAATGAGCTGTACGTTTACATGCACCGTACCCTCGAGTTTGGAAGGTCCGCGTACATCGGCGGCGGCCATGTGGAATATTGTGTCCTTCTCGAAACCTTTGGCGGCAATCACATCCCAAAGTAAGTTGATGACTTCTTCAGACTGCAAAGTAACTTTCATTTTACTCGTGGGGTTGTAGAGAAGATAACGCCGGTCCTGATCTGACGCGCCCCGGAAATAATCGGTGGACCGACGCTGATAGAGCTTCATCCCGATTAAGCGCAGCCAGGCATCCATGAAGTTCTTTTTCACATGCGGCATGTCGGTTACCTTTACGCCATAGAGTATGCGGTTGGACGCATGCGTAATGGCTTCATAGAAGCAGTGCTCAGCAATACCAATGGAGGCCGGACCGATGTTGAATTTGCCGATGTTTACAGTATTCAGAGCCGAATCCCAGGCATGGGAGCCCCGGGAGAGTATATCGTCCGCGGTGATAGGGTAATCGTGAAGGGCAAAGTTGGATACGTACTCCTGATGAGAGATAACGTTTTTCTTCAATTCATACGCCTTGTTGCGGTAATTGGTAACAAAGAAGGTGTAGTCATCTGTGCCGTCTTTGATCTTGCCCAGGGTGGAGACCATCTCGGCCTCGTTGCCATTGCCGATATAGTACTTCTCGCCATTAGCGACGTATGTACCGTCACTTTTCGGTGTCAGTGCTGTCTCTACAGAGTAGATGTCGGCCCCGTGGGTTCTCTCGGACAGACCAAAAGCAAAAATCGCTCCTTCTTTAAGGAGTCTGGCAGCTTTCTTTTTTGCCGTTTCATTAGGACTCATCCAGATAGGGCCTAAGCCCAGAATCGTTACCTGAAAACAATACCAGTAGCCCAAACCATAGAAAGCCAGTAATTCGCTGTACTCGCTGTTGCGCGCCGTGTCCCAGCGAGCATCGGGATCGCCCCCGGCATATTGTTTGGGGGTAAGCAGTTTAGCAAATATCCGCTCCTTGCCGATGAAATCGACAAACTCCTTATACCAGACCTTCTTGTTATAGTCGTCGAGAAGCCTCGTTTTACCCATCTTCTCAAAAAAGGCAATGGTCTTGTCCATGATAGCCTTTGACCCTTCGTCGGCCATGAGACTCTTGTATTTTTTCGGCTGTAGTAGAAAATTCATATCTTACCCCTTTCTCCAATGATTTTTATTTTGTCGCACTCAGGCGATTTTTCTATTTTAACGCGATTCTGTCTTTTCTGATAGAAGTATGAAGGTGAAAATGAAAATGTTACTATGTCAGAATGAAACGGATTTCAGAACTATTTGATGATATTACCGGATATTAAACGTCAAGGCAACACAAATAATTTTTAACTAGACATGGAATTAAATTAAATTTATACTGCGTCACATTTTTTTGAAGGAGGCAAACGGTGAAAAAACTAACGGCAACTCTTTTGTTTGTTGCATTCCTGTTTCCACTTTGTGTGTTTGCGGCAGACACACTTGTAGCAGATAAATTTAAGAAAAGTTTCCCTAAAAATAATTTTGAAAGCATAACACCCACAACTATTAAAGGATTGTATGAAGTCTATAACGGCAGCCAGATATACTACTATATGCCGAAAGACGATGTAATTTTTTATGGAAATTTGATTACAAAAGACGGGAAAAATCTGACCAGGGATAGCAATGCAAAAAAAATTGCGCAAAAAATGGCTAAAATGCCTTTGGACAGCGCTCTGAAAATTGGCAAGGGGAAAACGACTGTCGTAGAATTCATGGATCCCAACTGCTACCACTGCCGCCTGGCTTACAAATTCTTTTCTCAACGACAGGACGTAACCTTATATGTTTTCTTTTTCCCGCTGTCTAAGGAATCGGCAGACAAAATTAAACACATTCTATGTTCAAAGGATGTATTAAAGACTTACGACGATGTCATGAATGGTAAGTATGACAACAATGCCCAACTTACTTTATGTACAGATAAAAAAGTTGATGAAACTGTTAAAACTCACATGCGGCTTGTTTCACAAATGGGACTCAGAGGAACACCTTTGTTTTATATCAAAGGCCAGGTAGTTGATGGATTTGAACTTCCCGCGATTGAAAAACTCCTGAAAGAATAAGCGTGATATAATAAAAACATTGGTAGCCGTTCTTCTTTAAAGGAGGAGCGGTTACCGTATTTTCCCACCGGTTTTTGGTTCATGGTCGAACGTCAGAATAGTCAGGCCGTTATCCGTATCGGTAGCCAAAAGCATACCGTAAGATTCTACTCCCATTAATTTAGCCGGTTTTAAATTGGCAACAATTACTATTTTTTTGCCAATTAAATCCGCCGGAGTGTAATCCTTGCCGATTCCGGCAACAATTGTTCGTTCTTCACCGATATCGACTTTAAGTTTTATAAGTTTATTGGACTTGGGAACAGCCTCTGCTGCCAGTATTTTCCCCACGCGCAAATCAACTTTGGCGAATTCCTCGTAGTCAATTTCCGGTTTTAAATTAATAACGGCTGGTTTTTTCTCCGGAGTTTTGTTTTCCTTTTCCTGCACAATACGAGGGAAAAGCGATTCGCCCCGGATTAATGGACTCCCCGCCTTTAATGTATCGTCTTTCTTTATGCCGGCCAGATTCAGATTTTTAGCGTCACCCGCTCCAACCTGCTGCAATATTTTCTCCGCGGTTTGCGGTATAAAAGGCATGAGCAAAATAGATATCGCCCGTAAGGCCGCAAGCAAATTATACATAATTGCCGTTAGTTTTTCTTTGTTCGCCGGATCTTTGTCCAAAGTCCACGGCTCATTTTCGACAATGTATTTGTTGGTGATATTGATAAGTTCCCAGATGGCAATCAAGGCTTTATGCAGTGACATATCTTTAAAGCTTGATTCAACTTCGGCAACTGCCTTCAGCGCGGCATCACGCAGGACGGAATCTTTTTTCTTTAGGTCGATTTGGGGCACTTTGCCGTCACAATACTTGACAGCCATGGTGATGGTGCGGCTGACCAGATTGCCCAGATCATTGGCCAAATCTGAATTTAACCGCTGGACGAAAGCTTCTTCAGAAAAATTGGAATCCAGCCCGAAAACCATATCCCTTAAAAGGAAATAACGGAAAGCATCCAAGCCGTATTTATCCTTCAAATCAAGCGGCCGGACAATATTGCCGAGACTCTTGGACATTTTGCTCTGATCGGAATTCCAGTAACCATGCACATTCAAATGTTGATACGGTTCAATGCCGGCTGACTTGAGCATTGTCGGCCAGTAAATGCCGTGCGGCTTCAAAATATCTTTCGCAATGAGGTGTTCGGCCGCGGGCCAGAATGTTTCAAATTTTTCGCCACCGGGATATCCCAGAGCGGTAACGTAATTAATCAGAGCGTCAAACCAGACATAAGTTACATAGTTTTCATCAAACGGTAGAGTGATGCCCCATTCCAGTCGGGACTTGGGACGCGATATGCAAAGATCCTCCAGCGGATCACGCAAAAACGCCAGCGCTTCATTTCTATATCTTTCCGGCCGGATGAAATCAGGATTTTTACTAATATGATCAATCAGCCAATCCTGATATTTGCTCATTTTGAAGAAGTAATTTTTTTCCTCAATGTATTGCGGTTCCCTGCCATGCTCCGGACATTTATTATCAACTATTTCCTTCTCCGTCAGAAATCTTTCACAGCCGAAGCAATAATAACCGCCGTAACTGCCGAAATAAATATCACCGGCATCGTAAACTTTCTGAAGAATGTAACGCACTGTGTCGATATGATTGGCATCGGTTGTTCTGATGAAATAATCGTTGGTAATGGCAAGTTCAGGACAAAGAGCGCGAAACTGCGCGCTGATTTTGTCCGCATATTCCTGAGGAGTGATTCCGGCTTTCTGCGCGGCTTCAGCAATTTTATCGCCGTGCTCATCGGTGCCTGTAACAAAAAAAGTTTTTTCGCCGGCCATGCGATGATATCTGGCCAGAACATCGGCAACAATTGTCGTATAAGCATGTCCTATATGCGGCGAAGCGTTAACGTAATAAATTGGTGTTGTTATGTAAAATGATTTTGACATACAAAAATAATCCCTATCACTAATTACTGAAAATTGTCGAACTCATCCATTTTTTCCAAGTCTACTGTTCGTTTGTCTTCCGGAGCTTCCTTACCGCCAGCCTTAGCAATTTTGGGGCATTTTTTCTGCCCGGCGTACCCTTCATGTTCGAAAGCCAGACAGCACATCAACCGGCCGCACAAGCCGGAAATCTTTTCTGGATTTAGCGACATGCTTTGTTCTTTAGCCATTTTGACTGTGACCCTCTCCAGATTCTGCAATATACCCGCGCAACAAACCGGCCGGCCGCAAATGGCAATACCTTTTGTCATGCGTGTTTCCTGACGGGCGCCGATTTGCTTCAGCTCTATTCGCACCTTGAATCTTTGGACCAGATCCTTGACCAGATCACGAAAATCAACTCTATTTTCAGCGGTAAAGTAAAAAATGATTTTGCTCTTTTCAAAAGAGCAATCCACTGTAATCAATTTCATGGAAAGCCCTCTTTTTTGAATTTTTTCTAAACAAAACTTGCGAGCATCTTCTTCCAGTTTATCGTTCTCTTCTTTACGCTGCAGGTCTTCCGCTGTCACTTTGCGGACGACTTTCTTAAGATTTACCGGAGCTTCCGACAACGGACATCTTTTTACATCAGCGGCTACTACTCCCAGCGCCAGACCATTATCAGTATTAACAATAACCTGATCTTTTTTATGAAGAATAAGATCGGCAGCGTTAAAATTATATATTCTGCCCTCTTCCTTAAATTTTATTCCAATAATATTTATAAGCAATTTTCACCCTGCCTGTTATTTTTAATCACGGGTATAAACCCTAGCGCAACCCTAATTACGCTCCAATGAGTGGGTTATTATACCCTCCGCTTGTAGCGGGATTGTTCGACTTACAAATTTCAATTCACTTCGTTTTTAAAATTTGAGTCTCACAATAATTTAGTTTAAATGCCATTGCTTCCAATGTCAATGATTTGTTGACGTTTAGCTCGATTGTCTGCCCGGCCTGCTCGACCAGAGCAATATTCTGAAGAATTTGCTCCCCGGATAAATGCCCGGCTTGATCGGAAATAAAAGAAGAATTGTCCCGGTTAATCAACATGTCGCTCTTTTTGGTTTCTTTATAAATCAAAACGTCCCTGAAAAACGTTTTAAGAATATTCAGCCCTTCTTTGATTTCCTTTTTCCCCTGCCCCAAAAAAGACGCGAAATTAATTAAGCTGAAAGGATCATCTTTACGTGTGATGGAAAGCAATTCCAGGAGTTCTGTCCGATACATAACGATATCATCTTTATTCAATTCTATCGCACGACCCAGTGAACCACCGGATAAGACAGCCAAAAGCAGAGCTGCTTGATTGTCCATGCCCATCCGGTCAACAAGAAATTTCGCCACTATATCAAAACGCAAAGGGTTAAAACGAACGTGCTGACAACGCGAAATGATCGTCGGTAGCATTGAGTAAGGTCGGGATGTAACCAAAATCAATCTATTAGAGGGAGATGGTTCTTCCAGTATTTTTAAGAGTGCATTGGCTGCCTGATCGTTCATTTTGTCGGCATCATCAACAATAAACACTCGCTGATTTGCTTCCAGCGGCTTACATTTCATCTGCTCCTGAATTTCGCGAATGGCATCAATGCGAATGAATTGGCCATCGGCTTCGACAGAAAAGACATCGGGATGACTACGGCGCTGGATTTTTCTGCAGGAAGAACATTCACCACAGGAATCATGGAGAGTATTTTCTTTCTCGCAGTTGAGAGCTTTGGCAAATTCCAAAGCCAGAGTTTTCTTGCCCACTGCGGAAATACCGCTAAAAAGATAAGCATGTCCTATTCGCTTTTGAGCCAAAGCTTTCCGGATAGTTTCTATTTTTTTTTCATGACCGTATATATCGTGAAATGACATAATTAAATGGTACTTTTAAAAATCAATCTTTCAGATTTATGAAATTATTAATACACGTGCGCACATCTTTTTGAATCGTTTCAACATCGCGGTTCGCATCAATTAAGCGAAATCGATCCGGATCATTGTTCAAAATATTGAGATAACCTTCCCGAATTCTTCTATGAAAATCCATGTTTTCTTTTTCAAATCTATCGATGGAAGAAGATTCCTTGAGTTTATCATTGCGCCTATTTGCTCTTTGCAATCCAATTTCAACAGGCAAATCGAAAAGCAAGGTCAAATCCGGTTTCAAAAGCATCGACGAATAATCGTTGATTAACTTGATAAATTTGTTATCAAGGCCCCGGCCGGCACCCTGATACGCATAAGTGGCATCGGAAAAACGATCGCACAAAACCACTTTATTTTGTTTTAATGCGGGCATGATTATCTCTCGGACATGTTGGGATCGCGCCGCGCAAAACAAAAACATCTCCGTCTCCGCGCACATATTATTATGTTCCCTGTTAAAAAGGATACTCCCGATTTTTCGTCCGATGTCGGTCCCGGATGGTTCCGCAGTAACAATAAGAGACACATTCCTCCGGCTTAAATATTCGGCAACAAGCTTTATTTGAGTTGATTTTCCCGAACCTTCAATGCCTTCAAAAGTTATTAATTTTTTCACTGGCTACCTCTCGCGCCTAATCTTGGAAAAATTACTACACATTGCCTGAAATGCACAACTCTAATTTTTGTTAAAATATTAAGGCGTACTTAGCGGCAAGTAAAAGTGGTATGTAAATAAAGCCTCCCTAAAGCAGGAGCCGGGGGATTCCCAAGTCGCGGGATATAAAAAGGAGAAACCGGGAATATATCCTTCTAAATATGGATCTATTCCCAGTTTCGAGTTTGCCAAATAATCTATTTATTGTCCCCGGGTACAATTGCTTCCACCGGACATTGTTCGACACAAGTTCCGCAATCGTTACAAAGTTTAGCGTCAATAACATACTTATCTTCGCCTTCAGAAATTGCCTCGGTAGGGCACTCGCTCTCACAAGAACCGCAAGCTATACATTCGTCGGTAATTACATAAGCCATAATTCTTAATACTCCTTTTATTAATAATTATTTCAACAAAATTGAAGTTCACTAACAAGTTAGTTGTCAGAGAATCTTTGTTAATCAAAACCAATGATAATCGTCAATTCACTAAACAGAAATCAATCCGGCATTCTCATTATCATAAACAGCAAAGATAAAACAAGATAGTTTTGCAGGGTAATTACAACAAAGAATACGAACAGTTAAACAGCTACAACTTCTTTGATTTCAGGAACTTGCGTTTTAATGACTTTTTCTATCCCCGCCTTCAAAGTCATTTGGGCCATGGGACAACCATGACAAGCACCGGTTAACTTTACCTTTACTATTCCATCTGAACTGACATCTATAAGCTCAACATCACCGCCATCGGCCTGTAGATTGGGCCGGATAAGCTCAATAGCTTTTTGCACCTTCTCTTTCATCTGATTTTCCCCTAATCGGTTAAAATTAATTCTTTCCGCCCGTTCAATGCGGCATGTATGCAATCAATTTACGAGTAACATCACGGGCAACTTTAGTCAAACCAGGCTTGATCAACATATAATCTTCCTTTATATCATAGCCGCCTTTCCACATTAGTTTTCCGGTGGAGGCTTCATATAATTTCATGGTCATGCCGACAAACGCCTTTTTATCATCTTTCACAACAATATAATCCCACGAATCAACAGAGACCATTAATAATGCGTCAACGCTGAGTAATTCGCCGATTTTTTTACTCAGATCAGGATCAGAAAAATTAACTGTCTGCAATTTAGAGAGATATTCCGTCATCGCCTTATTTAATTCTTCGTTGGCCGATAGCTGCGTGTTAAAACTTTCCGTTCCCACCACACCGGTGAACCACTTCTTTTCAATAAGCGCACCTTCAATATTTTTTTCTACTTCTGCCTTTACTTCTTTTGTCCCTTCAGGCCTCACCATTTCTATGGGAAGAACTGCTATTTTTTTTGGATGAAAATCATTAGCTTCCGGCGCTAACTGGGAAAAACGCAATCCGCCGCATGCGATCGTCGTCAAAACAAAAGTCAATAAAACTAATTTCACGAGCAATTTTTTTTTCATAATTCTAACCCCCTTCTTCGCTGAGCCAAACTCCTATATCAGAAAATATACCACAGGAGAACACAAAAACCAGCCATGATATAGCTGGTTTCCAAAAGGCCTTCCTTAACAGCCCCGGAAAGCGCGGATTCTCTATCACAAAACCTAAAACAAATCCATATATATAATATGCAGGCAAGCAGAAAAATACTCAGAGCCGAAGTCCAATCCACCAAATAAGAAAAAAGAAGAAGAACCAATAATATCAACGAAATGATTCTTAGGATGGTTATTGTTCTCTTTCTGCCAAAGAACACGGGAATCGTTTCCTGCCCTATTAATTTATCACTTTGGATTTCTAAAATATCCGACATTGCCGAACGAATAAAAACAATTCCAAAAGTAAAAACAAAAGCAACGATTAACCCGGCATGGAATGAAAAATCTCTGTTCAAGGCAGGCAAAATTGCCGCTACAATTCCCCAGGCAGCAGACATAAATATATTTTTCGAACCGGGCAGATCTTTTAAGCTGCGGAAGTGCCATTTTTTAGGCAGGATTCTTATATTATAAATTACACCGGCAAGAGAAATGACAAACAAAAATATAAAAGGAATAACCGCGTTTTTTAACGCCAAAGTAAGAGCCACCGCTATAGAAAATAAAGCGGTAAAAAAATATAATTTACCATAGCGGTAGTAACTTTCTTCACGAAAAGAACCGACAAGACCGGCCGGCTTGCGACTGAGCAGCCGATTTAAAACATGCATCGCGTAGACAAAGAAAGATGCGATCGCAATGGAAGACAGTGTCACGGGTATTTTTTGTAGCAGCATGCAGGCCAGACAAAGGCAACCGGCACCCAAAGCAGAATAAACATCTGTCTTGATCGCTGATATCCAAAGATTAAGCAATGTGCCTATACTCTTCAGTTTACGGCTTTGACCTTCCATAATTTTATCCATCACCCGATCGATAATCCAGTTGGGCGTGGAAGCACCTGCCGAAACTCCAATGCGATTATAGGGGATGAAATTAATATTTTCCATTTCTGCGGGAGTTTCAATATGGAAAGAAGGAGTTTGCTGCTTTTGAGCAAGATCCGCCAGCCTTCTGGTATTGGCGCTATTTTTTCCGCCAACTATGAACATCGCATCCATTTCACTCGCCATTGCTATAACTTCCGCCTGTCGTTTTTCCGTTGAAGAACAAATAGTGTTAAATACTATCGCGTGAGGATAAGCATTTTTAATCTTTTCAACAATCTTACTGTAATTTTCTGAATCCTGAGTTGTTTGAGCGACAACGCAGACTTTATCGATGGAAGATAATTCATCCACTTCATCCAAAGAGGAAATAATAATTCCCCTGCCGCCGGTGTAACCCAAAAGTCCATCAACTTCCGGATGCTCCTTATCGCCCACAATCACCACAGTATAGTCCAGAGCCGCGTGTTTTTTGATAATAGATTGCACGTAACCAACTTTCGGACAGGTGGCATCAACAATTTTAATTCCGCTTTCCTTGATTTTTTTTCTTTCGGCGGGGGCGATACCGTGAGCGCGAATAATCAGGATGGCATTTTCTTTGTCTTTTATTTCTTCGATATTTTCGATCGGCTTAACGCCGCGATTTTTGAGCAGTTCAATTGTTTGGGGATTATGAATTAATGGACCGTAAGTATAAATCCGGCGGCTGGTTTCATGCTGCGCTATATCCAGCACAATATCCACAGCTCTGCGCACGCCCATGCAAAAGCCGGCAGTTTTGGCAAGTTTAATTTCCATTCTGTTCTTTCTTTCGCGCCAGAATAAAAAACTCTCTGTTGCCCGCCGGACCTAAAATTGGTGACGCGCAAGTTCCTTCAATTTCGAAACCAAGAGACTCGCAAAATTCGCTGATATCCTGCACTACGCGATCATGGATAGCGGGATCTTGCACTATGCCTCCCTTGCCTACTTCTTCTTTTGCGACTTCAAACTGCGGTTTAATCAACGCCATAATCTGCCCTTTATTGCCAAGCAATTTCACAACGGCAGGAAGAACAATTTTCAGAGAAATAAAGGAAGCATCAATTACGGCCAGATCAATTTGCTCGTCCAGATCAGCGCCGTCATAGTACCGGACATTGGTGCGTTCGATTACAACCACCCGCTTGTCTTCGCGCAACTTCCAGGCCAACTGACCGTAGGCGACATCCAGAGCGTAGACTTTTTTTGCACCCGCCTGCAAAAGGCAGTCCGTAAAACCTCCGGTGGAGGCTCCTACGTCAAGGGCAACAATATTTTCAACATTCAAGTTAAACTCTTTCAGGGCTCCCGCTAACTTCAATCCGCCTCGGCTCACATAAGGATTGTCTTCACCTTTTATATGAATTTCTGAGTCAATCGGAACAAGCTCTCCCGCTTTATCCGGATAGGCGTCATTAACTTTCACAGCGCGGGCCAAAATCAGCGCACGGGCTCGCTCTATCGTGGGCGACATTCCGCGATCAAGAAGCAATTTATCCAAACGAATCTTTTTGGCGGCCATATATTCAGGTAATTATTGTTGAGTTGTAAAATTATAAGATATTATTCAATTCGTGATTCCTGAATTGTGAACTACCAGATATTGCATGGTAAAACAAGTTTGAAAAAGACAGGCAATGGTTTCTCCATTTTATGGCTAAGATTATTTTGACACACCAGAAATTCTTCATAATAGCCAACTCTAAAAAAGTAAGTTCTTATCAATCTCACAGCAGTATTTGTGAACAATGGTTGACATAATGAACAGTGTTCATGTATTTTATTGCCATTACTGAATATTGAAAGCCGTTATAATAACGTTTAACAAAAATTAACACTTGTCCGATTTAATGAGCTTTCGTTTTAGAGGTATCATCAATGGAACCTGTAAAAGGCGAATTAAAGATGGAATCATTAATGATTCCAATGGACTCCATAGACAGTATTCATCTCAAACACATCTGCATAGATAAAGAAGGGCCCCCGATATTTATGCTGCATGGCGCGGTGGAAAACGGAAAGATCTGTTATTCTGATTCGGGACGTGCCGGACTTGGTCCCTATCTGGCCAGATACGGCTACGATGTTTACGTAGGTGACCTGCGCGGCAGGGGCCAAAGTACCCCTCATGTTAATGCCAATTCAAAATATGGCCAAACCGAGGCAATTACCGAGGACATACCCGCATTTATCGAAAAAATAATATCTCTCCGCGGCAATGTTCCCCAACGCTTTGTGTGCCATTCATGGGGTGGAGTATTAACCTCCTCGACCTTAGTGCGCTTTCCAAAATACAGGGAGCTCGTGAAATCAATAGTATATCTCGGGGCAAAACGCAGGATATGTGTCTTTAACATGGACCGTCTTTTTCAAATCAACCATGTTTATTGCCGGCTCGGTAGAGAATTAGTAAAGAAACATGGATATTTCCCTTCCACCAAGCTGGGACTGGGTGACGATGAATCGGCGGGAATACGGCATGGCACAGATGCCTGGATATGGTCACTGAAGTGGGTCGATACTACCGATGGGTTTGATTACGGTGAGGCGGCAAAAAAGGTTCATCTCCCTCCGACACTCTACATGGCAGCAATCGATGACCCATGCCTGGGCCATCATAAGGATGTTTGGAATTTTATGATGGAATCAGGTGATCACGTAAAAGACTTTATGGTACTCAGCAAAAAAAACGGCAACCTGCACGATTACAACCATGTCTCCATGATGACGCACAAAGACGCTCCGTTGGATCACTTTCCTAAGGTATTGGAATGGCTCACAAAATATTGAATATTCCTGCCTACAATTTATTGTCTCATTCTTCTGTTGTAAGAGACCAGATATTGTAAGGTCAAATGATAGCGAACAGTCAACACTATTATGCCCTTTTTGTTAGCTTAAATTATATGGTTATTTGACTTATTGTAAACAGTTTCTCAATTGACATACAAGAACGTTTTGTTATATTTTCACATATAAGCGGTGTCATTTAATAATCCCGGAAAATTGATAAACGAGATTTCGAATATGTCAGATGACGCATACACATTATTGAGGCAATTTCTTGACCAGTTTCCGCTGGGATTTCCCGCGACCGCGTCCGGCGTTGAAATGAAAATTCTCAAAAAGCTTTTCTCCGAAGAGGAGGCCCGGGTTGCCGTGCTTCTCACACCGTTTCCTGAAAATGTTCAGAGCATTGCGAAACGCACTGGCATGGAAGCGGACTATCTTGGAAAAACGCTTGAACGCATGTCGTTAAAAGGCCTCGTATTCCGCTCGAAACGGCAAGGTGAAACGTTATATAACACCGCGCCTTTTATGGTTGGCATATATGAATATTCTGTCGGCAAACTGGATAGTGAGTTGGCCGCGTTGTATAAGGAATATTACGAGACTGCGTATCAAAAAGAAATGGGTGCCAGCAATGTTCCCGGGTTTAAAGCGGTCCCTGTAGGGAAAAACATATCGCCGGACATCTCGGTTTTGCCATATCAATTTATCGAGGATGAAATACGCGCGGCTACCAGCATCGCAGTAGCACCCTGCATATGCCGCAAGGAAGCACACATTAACGGCGAAGGATGCAACCATGAACTTGAGACCTGCCTTAGTTTCGGCGCCGCAGCGGAATATTACATCGGAAACGGCATCGGCAGAAGAATTGATACAAACGAGGCACTGAATATTCTCAAGTGCGCGGACGAAGCCGGGCTGGTACATGCCTGTACCAATGTCAAACACCTTGCCAATATATGCAACTGCTGTCCCTGCTGCTGCGCCTCGTTGAAAGGAATAGCGGGCAAGGGACTTTTACGTGAAAAATTTTTTAATCCTTTGTATGAACCGATCATAGACGCTACCTCTTGCACCTCCTGTTCAACATGCATTGACAGATGCCCTGTCGCAGCCATTGAGATTGCTGACATACCCGCCATTAATCGCGATAGATGCCTGGGTTGTGGATTGTGCGCAACGGCGTGTCCGTCGGCATCGATTTCTATGATCCCCAGGGAAGACAGGCATGAACCTTATAACAGGATGATTGAATTGGGATTTGCAATTTTAACGAAAAAACATGAAGGCGGAATCACTTGATACCATCTTTGCTGAAAAACAATTTATACAAATGAACTTCTGAGCCGTTATATACTCATGTAATTAGGGGAATTATCAGTTTTGGGATTTTTTCAAAAAATCTCTTACAGCCAGAATAATGCCTTCTTCATCAAGGCCGTATTTGTGACGCTGCTCGGCCTGAGTTGCATGTTCGACAAACTCATCGGGAATGCCCAATCGTTTTACCACAATGTCCGTGAAGCCTTTCTCTGCTAATAATTCCAGAACAGCACTGCCAAAACCGCCCTGAAGCATATTTTCTTCAAGCGTAATAATTTTATTAATCGTCGTTGCTGTTTTCAGAATCAGTTCTTCGTCAAGGGGTCTGACAAAACGGGCATTAATAACCTTGATCTTGAATCCTTCCACTAAGAGTTTTTCTGCCGCGGCCAAAGCAGGATTGACCGTTGATCCGATCGCAATAATGGCCAAATCAGACCCGTCTTTAAGTACTTCACCTTTCCCGATCTCCAGATTTTTGAGTTCATTATCCAGAGTTACACCCACTCCTTTTCCACGTGGATAACGTAGCGATACAGGAGATCCGCAATCAACTGCCGTCTTGAGCATGTGCTGCAGCTCATTTTCATCTTTAGGAGCCATGACAACAATATTAGGAATGGAACGCAAATATGAATAATCCAGAAGCCCCTGATGAGTGGCGCCGTCTTCGCCGACAAGACCACCGCGGTCAATGGCAAAAATAACCGGCAACTTTTGCATACACACGTCACTTACAATCTGATCGTAGGCTCTCTGCAGAAAAGTCGAATAAATGGCAACCACAGGAATAATACCTTCCGCCGCCAGACCTGCGGCAAAGGTAACCGCGTGCTGTTCCGCAATGCCCACATCATAAAAACGTTCAGAAAATTCCTTGCAGAACTGATTCAGTCCGGTGCCCTCACACATCGCGGCGGTAATAGCCACAATACGGGAATCGGCCTGCGCGAGTTTGACAATGGTCTGACCAAACACTTTCGTATAAGATGGAATATCTGTTGGCGAAGAAATAGCCTGACCGGTTTCCACATCAAAAGGAGCCACCCCGTGAAAGCCCAGCGGATCTTCTTCTGCAAATTCGTAACCCTTACCTTTTTTGGTGATTACATGAACAAGCACAGGTCCGGGAAATCCCCTGACATTCTCAAAATTTTTAATAAGATGATTAAGCCGGTGTCCCTCCAGCGGCCCCACATAAGTAAAGCCCATTTCTTCGAAAAGCGCTCCGGGGACAAAAAATGTTTTCCATGATTCTTCTATCTGATGAATAAATCGGACTATATATTTGCCAATACCCGGAATCTTTATTAATAACTTTTTTGTGTTGATTCTAAGTTTAGTTAAAGCATTGCCGGTCATCAGGCGGTTTAAATAAGAAGACAACGCGCCTACGTTCGGGGAAATGGACATTTCGTTGTCATTTAAAACTACAATCATGTTTTTCTCACGATCGCCGGCCCAGTTCAAGCCTTCGAAAGCCATTCCTGTAGTCATGGAGCCATCACCGATAACAGCTATTATTTTTTTGCTATCACCTTTTAAACTTCCGGCTTCGGTAAAGCCGGACGCTGCAGAAATTGAGGTTCCGCTATGCCCGACATTAAAAGCATCATAGACACTTTCTTCTCTTCTGGGAAATCCGCTGAGGCCGTTTTGTTTACGTAAAGTTGGAAATCTGTCTTTGCGTCCGGTGATAATTTTATGCGTATAAGATTGATGGCCGACATCCCAGACGATTTTATCGCGCGGCGTATTGAAAACATAATGAAGAGCCAGAGTCAGTTCCACCGTTCCCAAAGATGAAGCCAAATGACCGCCGGAAGTTGCAACTGTATTAATTATCAGGCTTCTGATTTCCTGCGCCAGAGTATTTAGCTCAACTATATTGAGTTTGCGGATATCCGCAGGATATTCTATTTTTTGCAAAACACTGTATTTTACTGTTTTTAGTTGTCTTACCAAAATTAATGCCTTTCTTATTTCAAATTCAACTAAGATTTTCTTTCCATTACAAAGCGCGCAATTAAAAGCAGCGGACGCGCTCTTTCATCAAACTCGGAGAGACTCACTTCTGCCGCGTCTATATGTTTTGCCAATTTTTCTTTAGCCACATCCAATCCCATTAAAGATGGATAGGTAAGTTTACCATGAGCGGCGTCGCTGCCTGTTTCTTTGCCCATTAAATCGCGGTCGCCCTCCACATTTAAAATATCATCCGCTATCTGAAAAGCTAAACCAACATTTATCCCATATTCAGCCAACGCCTGAATCTTATCTTTTCCGGCATTGGAAATAATAGCTCCTGATTTTACCGCTGCAACAATCAACGCTCCCGTTTTACGCCGGTGAATTTCACGAAGTGTTTTTTCGTCAGGCGTAAATTTTCCCGACAATACATCCAGAGCCTGTCCACCAACCATACCGCAAATTCCGGCAGCCTGGGCAATTTCCTGAATGACCGCTAAATGTCTTTCCGCAGACAGCCTTACTTTTTCCGCGCGGGATAAAAGAACAAATGCTTCCGTAAGCAGAGCATCACCGGCGAGAATAGCTATGTCTTCTCCGAAAACTTTGTGACAGGTAGGCTTGCCGCGCCGGAAATCATCATTATCCATTGCGGGCAAATCGTCATGAATAAGAGAGTAGGAGTGAATTAATTCCAAAGCGCAGGCAACCGGTATGGCCGGCCCAAGATCTCCACTGACTGCCTCCGCCGCCGCCAGGCAAAGAATCGGCCGAAGCCGCTTTCCTCCGTTAAAAACACTGTAGCGAACCGCCTTATATATGTCAGCCGGTATATTGTCTTCGCCGGGGAGATAATGTTCCAACGCTTCTTCTATAATCTTTTGCCTATCCTGCAGGTACGCTTTTAAGAATACCTCGTTTTCAATCACCGTCTTCCCCCTGAAAATTTTTTACTTTTAAGGACTCTTCTTTTCCCAGGAGCACTTCGACACGCCGCTCAGTCTCCTCTAATTTGGCTGAACAAAAACGAATAAGCCTTATCCCTTCTTCAAAAGATTTCAAGGCTTCATCCAACGGTATATCGCCGGCTTCCATTTTCTTCACTATATCTTCGAGTTTTTCCAGAGCATCTTCAAATTTTTCTTTTGCCATAATTTTACCCCGTTAGAGAAATCCCCCAACTCAAGTTGAGGGGTTAAAATCTTGTAACACAGACGGCTGTTTAATGCCGCCATCCTAATTCGCAAAGCGCCTGTTGCTCTATTGGAGCTTACTCCTGAGATATTTTTTCTATTTTAGCGTTAAAATTACCCTTTGCCAATTGGACATTAACGTCCTCGCCTATACTTAGAGCCTCCACCTGCCTAACGATCATCCCGTTGGCCGTGCTGCGTGTGATGCTGTACCCTCTCTGCAAAACGGACAGAGGGCTCAAAGATTCCAAAACAGCCGAGTTCTTCCGAATCAGGTCACGAATTGCTGCCAGGCGATATGAAAAACTTTTTACCATATTCTCCTGAACGTTTTTCAATAAGATTTTTTTTTCATAGATCTGCCTTGCCGGATTTTGATGCTGCATTCGCAGATTCAATTGCCGAAGATCATTATATAGATCTTGTTTTTTTTGATATAGAGCCGCCCGAAGCCTTTCTCTAAGGTAATCCAGTTGAATTTGTAAATTAATTATAAGACGACGTGGATCTTTGAGCCTTTCCTGAAATTCGACAACCCTATCTTTTCTTTTTTTCAGGTAGCGGCAATAACCGTCTATCAGTCTTTGTTTAAAAGTATGATTTTTTGCTATTAATTCCATCCATTCCGGCACAATCAATTCCGCCGCGGCAGACGGTGTGGGCGCGCGCAAATCCGCCACAAAATCACAAATTGTAAAATCGGTTTCATGGCCAACCGCAGAAACTATGGGTATTGACGAATTGAAAATTTCACGTGCCAGAGCTTCATCATTGAAAGGAGCGATATCTTCCAGGGAACCGCCGCCACGGGCAATAACAATCACGTCAACACTACCATGAGAATGTAAGTTGCGCAGAGCTTGAATTATTTCGGCTGCTGCTTCATCGCCCTGCACCCGCACCGGAGCAATTAATATATCCGCCACGGGAAAACGTCTTTTGGTTATATTTAAAATATCTTTAACCACCGCACCGGTAGGCGAAGTCACCACACCGATTTTATGGGGTAGAAAGGGAAGACTTTTTTTATAGCGTTCATCAAACAACCCTTCCGCTGAAAGCCTGACTTTCAATTGCTCAAACGCCTTTTGCAAAGCGCCGATACCAAGAGGCTCCACTGATTCAATTACAAGTTGATATTCTCCGCGTGGCAGATAGACATTCAACCGCGCCCGGCACAAAACTTTTAGACCTTCTTCCAATTCGAAATTAATTTTCCTTTTATAGGTACCGAATTGGCGAAAAAAAACCGCATTAATCTGACTTTTATCATCCTTTAAAGTGAAATAAACGTGTCCTGATTGCGGTCGCCGCAGATTGGAAACTTCACCTTCCACCCACAGAAACCCGAATGTTTCTTCCAGGAGAAATTTAATATTATTATTTAGTTGCGAAACCGTAAGAATTTCTTCCATATGTATAATCCTGCATTGTGAACTACCAGATATTTAAGGGTAAAACAAGATTGAATTTAATACCGGAGTGGCCGAACTAATATCAGTTCCTACGGCCATGCTAGTGACGCCTACTTCACATTTACCCTTGACATACAATAAGACATAGTTTATTGTTCCCCATCTCCAAAAAAGAAGCGCTTATCAAAGTAAGCATCCGGTGGCAGTTGTTGAGGGAACATGTAATTTTACATTCATCCTTATCGCCAACGTTAAAATATACTTTACGATAAGCGGAAGGCTTCCTGATATTTCAGAAAAAGGCAATGTTGTTATTTATTGCCGGAACAGTTCCTTTAAAAAATTAGAAACACAAAACAGATAAGCGTATAAGTATAGTTTCCTGTTAAGATCTTTCACCAAAATTATTAAATTACGTAAATTTAAAAATGGAGGGAGCCTTATGAAGGAGAAGCGATTCTTATGTATCTTATCAATGCTGTTTTTATTTATCTTCCTGATAGTCTGTTTTTCCGGTTGTACCGCCGCGCGCCACACGGTTCAAAAGGTCTCTGTCAATATGATTGATACCTCTGTTGATGATCTTGTGGAAAGACTTCTTGATAGTAAAAATTACGGTGAGATCAGAAACGGGCTTCCGGGCGCTTTGCTGGTGGTTACCGGCGTCACTGAAATGTCACCGAACAACTATAAATTACTGACCAGAACCTGCATGCTTTATACCGCGTATGGACTTTTTGTCGAAGATGAAAATCCCGACTATGCCGTAGAGCTATATGATATTGCAATTGAGTATGGATTACGTGCTTTAAAGCTGGACAAACAATTTCGTAAAAAATTCGAGCAGGAACTTGACTATGCTGAATGCTCAAAACACCTGGGGAAAGAGTACGCGGACGCACTGGCCTGGACATCAACGGCTTATGGATTAAAGGTGTTACTGACACTGGCAAACGCGGCGGTAGCCATGGATGTACCTAAAATTTCAGGACTGGCCCTGAAAGCTATTGAACTGGATGAGGCTTATTTTTACGGAATATCTCATATAATTATGGGGATAGTTAATTCCATTCTGCCCGAATTCGCGAGACTTACCGGAGGTGTTGAAAATTCGCGAAAAGAATTCGATGCCGCCGACAGAGTAAGCGGTAACAGATTCATGATGGCCAAATATTTCAGGGCCAAATATTATTGCCCTTTGGCAAAAGATCAGGTTATGTTTAATAAGTCTTTGCGTGAGGCAATAGAAACAGATCCGGCGATTCTGCCCGGCGGATATATTTTAAACGAACTGGCCAGAGTTAAGTCGAAATTTCTTCTTGATCAGGCTGTTATTTATTTCCCGCAATAAGTTGGGAACAAGCATCGTATCCCCTTAGACTCATGCCGCAAGAATTAATCATCTTCACCACATTATTTTGTGGTGAAGATTTCCTTGACATACATTCCTGAGTTTTTTATGGTTCATCCCATGCGAAAACAGTGGAATTAAAGGACACCGTTTTTTTACAGCAAAAATTTTTTGAATGAATACTAAAACAGGAGGTTGTTCATGTTCCAGACGAAGATTACGGAAATGCTAAAGATTAAATACCCGATTATTGGCGGGACTATGATGTGGATTTCATCAGCGGATTTTGTAGCGGCTATTTCCAATGCCGGTGGTTTGGGTTGCATTGCCTCTTGCATGTACAAAACCAGAGAAGCGTTTGCCGAAGCACTTGATCGCATCCGCGAATTGACAGACAAACCTTTCGCGGTAAATATCAACTTTTTCCCGACCATGCAACCAATTGATAATAATGAATACCTGGATGTGTTACTGGAAAAAGGCGTAAAAATCGTTGAGACCTCGGGACACTCAGCACCGGAAGATATGTGCAACCGTTTTAAAAAAGCCGGCCTGGTGTGGATTCACAAATGCGTCGGTGTTCGTTATGCGCAAAAAGCGGAAAGTCTCGGCGCCGATATTATTACGGTTGTTGGTCAGGAAAACGGCGGTGCTACGGGTAAGCTTGATATCGGGACAATGGTTTTAGTTCCAAGAGTTGTGGAAAGTTTAAAAATTCCGGTTATTGGCGGCGGCGGTGTTGCTACCGGCGAATCATTTCTTGCCGTGTTGGCTTTGGGAGCACAGGCTGTTATCATCGGCACACGCTTATTGATGACAAAAGAAGCTCCCCTTCATGACAATTTAAAGAACGCTCTCATAAAGGCCAGTGAATTGGATACGATGCTCATTATGCGTTCACTGGAAGCAACACACAGGGTATGGATTAGTCCGGCGGCGCAGAGATGTCTCGAGCTCGAAAACACCCATGGTGATATTATGGAAGTTCTGCAAATCGTTTCCGGTGAAAGAGCAAAGAAAATGTATCATGACGGAGATCTGGGCGCGGGTATCATTTCGTGCGGCCAGGATGTCGGTCTTTGCCATGATATCCCTACTGTTAAGGAACTTTTCGACCGCATCATCGCTCAGGCGTCTGTGGTAGCTAAAAGACTGGCCGCATAGAAATATATCTCCGATGATTTCCGTATCTGGCGGGTCTAGATCAAACTCATAAAGATATTCCGGAATTTTGTCGGTTGCTGAATTTATTTTATTGATGGAATTGCCATTTTGGTTGATCCTGACATTTGATCTGCCATTTTAGCATTGAAGAATGTTCCGAATAGAAAAGTGATACATGAGATAGATCATATTTTAAACTATTGGGTTACCCGAAACATCACAGAGCACGAGGTTCCTTTATGGTAAAATGGGATGCTGAAGCTTATAAAGAATCGTCACATCAGCAGTTTAAATGGGGGCTTGAGCTTTTAGATAAGCTGGCGCTTAAAGGAAACGAGAGCGTTCTGGACATAGGATGCGGTGATGGAAAGCTGACGATAGAAATCGCGAAAAGGGTGCCGGATGGAAATGTTGTCGGCATTGATAATTCGGAAGAAATGCTCAACTTTGCCAGAAAAAATTTCCCGAAAGATAGATATCCGAACGTTGACTGGCAGCTTATGGATGCCACCGAAATAGATTTTAATAATGAATTCGACATAGCTTATTCCAACGCAGTGCTCCACTGGATAAAGGATCACGTTGCCGTGCTTCGGGGAGTGAAAAATAGTTTAAAACCGAACGGCAAGATATTATTTCAGATGGCGGGTAAGGGAAACGCGCTTAATGCGGCTCAGGTATTAGTTGATGTAATATCAAAAGAGAAGTGGAGCAAATATTTTATCTATGGCGTTTCATCAACTCTTAGTTATTACGGAACTGATGATTACCGCGTCTGGCTAAAAGATCTCGGGTTCGTTGAAAAACGTGTGGAGCTTTTTCCCAAGGATGCGTCTTTTCAAGGAAGGGAGGGAATGAGAGGAAACATTAAATCGGTGTGGATGACTTTTACGGATATGATACCTGAACATCTTCGCGATCAATTCATTGAAGAATTAATTGATGGATTTGATGAAAGATCCCCGAAGGATGAGCTGGGGAATTATCATATAGACATGATGCGTCTTGAGGTCGAAGCCGGCAAGACTTAAACTTTGCGGCCAAGTTTTTCTTGACATACTATACCGGACTTTCTATAGTTGACTCATGAATAAGAAATATCTTATTAAGTCGAACATCAAAAAAACAAACAAAAATAATTTCTTACCCAAAAACACTTCTCATTTAAATATAAAAACAGATTCGTCGTTAAAATCTTTGTTATGCAGAAATGATAAGATAGACGCACCAAAAGATCAGAAGCAATTATCAATCCCGCCGGGACATCTTAAGATTTCCAAAGCAATGATTTCTCTTTTGAAGAAGAAAAATTTTGATGTCATTACCTGGGCGGAAATTGCCAACACCGCCGGAGTCAATGAGGCTTTAATTTACAAGTATTTTAAAGATAAACGAAATTTACTGCATTATGTTCTACAGGAATATTCCTCGGACTTCGTGAAAATTCTCCGCAAGGACCTTGATCATACCAAAGGAACATTTAATAAAATTAAAACATTCATTTCTTCGACCTTGAATTACTATCAGGATACACCGGTCTTTGCAAAAATTCTGATAATTGAAATACGCAATTTCCCGGCATTTTTTACCGGTGAAACTTACGAACTGATCAGAGAATATGCGGATATTTTATTGGATATTCTTGAAGAAGGAATAAAACACGGAGAAATACGTTCGGACATATCTCCCCGTCACATTCGCCAGATAATCATCGGCGCCATTGAACATCTGTGTTTGCCTAAAATAATATTTGGAACCAAAATAAAAACCAAAGAATACACTGAAGAAATCTGTCAATTAGTTTTTGATGGCATTGCCAAACAAGCAAAGACGGGATCAAGAAAAAAAGTCTGCAAAAAAGCCGAGGATTCTCATTAATCTTATTTTCACTCTGTAGTTTCATAACAGTCGTAACCATCCCTAATCTGCAACATTTTTTACATCAGGCACAATCTCCCCGGGCCTGATGTTGTCTTTAATTTCTTTCACATAAATCCAAGTATTTTTAATGACTTAAGACCGTCCGACAATGAATGGCCATTAAGAATTTCACATAACAGAATCATAAAAATTTATTTGACAGCCAGATAAGTATGTGTTACTTACCCAACCCATGCGGGCTTTCTTATGCTTCAAGATATCTGTACAATGATCAGAGGGACAGGAGCAACAGATTTATGGAACACCATTCTTATCAACAATAAAAACAGGAGACTTTTATGAACGTACAAGGCAGTACTGTAATTGTAACCGGTGGCGCTTCGGGGCTGGGAGAGGCTTGCGTTAGGAACCTGCTTTCCGGCGGAGCAAAAATCGCCATCTTCGATTTTGCCGTTGAAAGAGGCGAAAAAATGGCCGCCGAGTTAGGCAAAGACGTTATCTTTGCCAAAACGGATGTGACTGATGAAGCAGCTGTTCAGGGAGCCATCTACAAAACCATGGAAGCCTTCGGCACCATTAACATCGCCATCAACTGTGCGGGAGGAGCCACTCCCATGAAAGTTTTATCCAAAAAAGGTCCCATGCCTCTGGCCGCCTTTAACAGGACTATCCAGATAAATCTTGTCGGCACATTCAATGTCATCAGGCTGGTTGTGGAACAAATGGTTAAAAACGTTCCTGACGCGGATGGAGAAAAAGGCGTCATCATCAACACTGCTTCTGTTGCTGCTTTTGACGGTCAGATCGGTCAGGCAGACTACAGTGCTTCCAAAGGCGGCATTGTGGCTATGACCTTGCCGATTGCCAGGGAATGCGCGGATTATGGAATTAGGGTAATGACTATTGCTCCCGGACTCTTTGATACACCGCTACTGCATAGTCTGCCGGAAGCGGCACGCGAGTCCCTGGGGAAAATGGTACCTTTCCCCCAGAGATTGGGACAGCCGGCAGAGTTTGCAACTCTTGTCAGACATATTATCGAAAATCGCATGTTGAACGGTGAAGTGATCAGGCTTGATGGGGCCATTCGGATGGCTGCCCGATAGTTCACATCATCCCCATAAAACACAAAAAACGGATGAGGAGATAATCCCATATGCAACACAAGGATGATGATATAGTTATTGTCAGTGCCGTAAGAACACCTTTCAGTAATTTTAATTCGGCCATGGCGGATATCCCCAGTATTGATCTCGGAGTCATGGTCATGCAAGAGGTTGTAAAACGGGCTGGAATCAACCCCGGTGAAATCGATGAAATCAACTACGGCAGTTGTGTTCTGGCGGAGGTTGCTCTGGAATTGGATGTGCCGGCAAGGCAGGCTACTCTCCTCGCGGGGTTCCCCGCAGAAAATATTTCGCTTACCCTTGATCGGGCCTGCTGCTCCTCGCTCTCTTGTCTGCGTCTTGGTTTTCGGGCTATCAAGGCGGGTGAAGCGGAAATCGCCATGGCCGTAGGTGCCGAAAATATGCCCCGGACACCACATCTGGCACCGGGTTTACGCAAAGGGGTAAAGTTGGGACATATTCAGCTCATAGATGGTCTTTTTGAACTGGGCTATGCCGCCAAGGGATTTAACCCGGTAGCCAAAGATGCGGGAGAAGTTGCTCTGGAGCACGGTGTAACAAGAGAAATGCAGGATGCATGGGCTTTGGATAGCCAAACGAAATATGCAAAAGCTTTCGCTGAGGGAAAGTATAAAATCGGCGAAGAACTCATTCCGGTGATCATTCCGCAGAAAAAAGGAGACCCTGTAGTCATTGAAAAGGATGAATCCCCCCGCAAAACCACCATTGAAGCGCTTGCCAAACTAAAACCTATTTATGGCAGCCCGACGGTAACAGCCGGTAATGCGCCGCCAATTAGTGCGGGATCCAGCGCAATATTGTTCATGACAAGGACAAAAGCAAAGGAGAAAGGTCTAAAACCTATGGCTACGATTGTGGCTACCGTTGCATCGGCGACGGCGCCCAGAGCGATTGCCGAAATCCCGGCCTATACCATTAAGAAGGCATTGGACAGGTCAGGCCTGACGCTGGATCAGATGAATATGATTGAGATCAATGAAGCGTTCGCTGCCGTTACCCTGACGGCTACAAAAATGCTGGCGAATGATAATTACGAGAAATGGAAAGAGATTCTGGAAAAGACCAACATCAATGGCGGTGCAATTGCCATCGGTCATCCCGTGGGCGCGAGTGCCGCCAGAATCACGATGCATCTGGCCTATGAACTTCAGAGACGGGGCGGCGGCTACGGTGTGGCTTCCATATGCGGTGGCTTGGCACAGGGTGAGGCGGTTATTCTGCGTGTAGACTAAGTAAGAACATTAGAAAAGCATTATCAGCAGAAACAACGCTTTCTGACCCCTATAAAAATAAATAAGAAAGGAGTATTTCATGCCCAGAAAGCTATTCACCGAAGAGCATCATATATTTCGTGAAAGCTTCCATAAATTTCTGGAAAAAGAGATTGCTCCTTTTCTCGAAAAATGGGAGCATGATGGAATCGTACCCAAAGATATCTGGATAAAAATGGGAAAGAGTGGATTTCTTTGTCCCTGGCTTGAAGAGCAATATGGAGGATCAAACGCAGGTTATGAGTATTCCGTAATCCTCAATGAGGAGTTATCCTATTTAGGAGCCACAGGCCTTCTTGCTGGTCTTCACAGCGATATTATCGTTCCTTATATTAACAGTTTTGGTAATGAAGAACAGAAAAAACGTTGGCTCCCGGGATGTGCCTCGGGAAATATTATTACAGCGATTGCCATGACGGAACCGGGAACAGGTTCAGACCTGGCAGCCATTAGATCAACCGCTGTAAAGGACGGAAAAGACTATATCATCAACGGGCAGAAAACCTTCATTTCCAATGGTATAAATTGCGATCTCGTTATCGTTGCCGTTAAAACGGACACCAAAGCAGATCCGCCCTCCAAGGGCATCAGCCTTATCTGTGTGGAAGCCGGCACACCTGGTTTTGAAAAAGGCCGTAATCTCGACAAAATGGGTTTTCACAGTCAGGACACGGCAGAGTTGACCTTTGTAGATTGTCGTGTTCCCGCTGCTAATCTTCTGGGCCAAGAAGGTCAGGGGTTTTCTTTCCTGATGAAAAAGCTCCAGGGGGAAAGACTCGTTACATCTATAATGGCGCAGTCCATGGCCGAGTCAATGCTGCAGATGACAATAAAATACTCGCGTGAAAGAACAGTTTTCGGAAAACCAATTAGTTCTTTCCAGCATAACACTTTCAAGATTGTCGAAATGGCAACGGAAATTGAACTGGGCAGAACATTTCTGGACAACCTTATTTGCGACTATATCGCCGGCGAGGATATTGTCATGAAGGTCTCCATGGCCAAGGCCTGGATACCGGAAATGGCAAACCGCGTCGCTTACCAATGCGTACAGTTGCACGGGGGATACGGATACATGGAAGAATATCCTATTTGCCGTTTTGCCCGCGATGTAAGAGTCATTCCTATATTTGCGGGAACTACGGAAGTGATGAAAGTCATTGTTGGAAAGATGATGGGGTTATAATTCTAAACTTTATTGGGAGGCTGGAATGATGACGAAAAAGATTAAGCTGATTCTCAAAGGTATTTCGATTCTCTTTTTGATTGTTTTGTTGGCCATGGGTGTATCCGGATGTGCGGCAACAAGGCACACCGTGCAGAAGGTCGCCGTTACCACAGTGAATACGTCGGTGGACGATCTCGTGGAAAAACTTATGAGGCAAAAAAATGCCGCTTTTATCAAGGACGGATTTCCAGGCGCTCTGTTGGTGATTACAGGCATGGTCGAACTGGCACCGACAGATTATAACCTGCTGGCAACAGCATCTTTCCTGTATGCGGACTATGCTCTTTTTGTAGAGGATGAAAATATTGACTACGCCATATCATTGTTCAAGGTTGGAACAGATTATGGTATGCGGGCGCTGAAGGCCAATAATGCCAAGTTTCGCAAGGCAATAGAAGAAGGGACCAAAGTTACCGAGGCTGTAAAGTTCCTGACCAAGGATGAGTTGAAGGCTCTGACCTGGTACGGAATCTGCCTTGCCAAGAGGGTTACGTTGCAGTTGGCGAACCCTGATGAGATTATTGATATTCAGGACGCCGTTGCCGCGGGGAGGCGCGCCATTGAGCTCGATCCCAATTATGCCTGGGGAGCCTGTTGGAACATCCTGGGTATCTTTTATGCAATTATGCCGCCTATGATGGGCCTGGGCGGTGGTCCGGAACCGTCTAAAGAAGCGTTTGCCAATGGCAACAAGGCGGAAAATGGTGAATTCGGATTGGTGGATGTGTTTTATGCCAGATATCTATGTCCGGTCATCAAAGATCCGGATTTGTTTGATAAACTGCTTAACAGGGTAATAGAGATGGATTCCTGCAAACTGGGCAACGGCCTGTGCATGATCAACGAACTGGCCAAACAGAAAGCTCGATATTCGCTGGCAAATAAAGCCAAATATTTTGATTAATAGTCAAGAACGGCTTTTTTTTAATATGAAGCTGGTTGTTAATCAAAAAATTTTGAACAACCTGTGATTTGAGTACTTCAAAAAATTGCCGGGATCGTGCATAATGCATCGTGACTGCTAAAAAATGATGGGAGAATTTATGCCGGGCGCGTTACAAGATTTAAAAATACTGGATTTTACGACACTGTTGCCGGGACCTTATGCCACGATGTGTCTGGCCGACATGGGGGCCGACGTTTTAAAAATCGTCTCCGGCTCCCGACCCGATATTGTGGATTTTTCCCCTCCTATCGTTCCGGAAATAAAGTTGTCCGCCCTGGGCACACAACTACGGCGAGGCAAGCGCTGCATGGCTCTGAATCTCAAGGATTCAAGGGCGATCACCATCATCCATCAGTTGATCGCTGATTACGACATTGTAATCGAGCAATTCCGGCCAGGAGTTATGGCAAAGTTCAAGCTGGCCTATGAAGATCTAAAGAGAATTAATCCCGCCATCATTTACTGCTCAATCACAGGCTATGGACAGACAGGTTCCATGCGCGACCGAGCCGGTCACGACATTAACTATATCGCCCGTTCCGGCGTCATGTCTTATTCAGGGAAAAAAGAATCCGGTCCCAGTCTTGTAGGTATTCAGCTTGCCGATGTCGCCTCCGGCGCAAACAACGCCATCATCGGCATTCTCGCAGCAGTGATCAACCGCCTTGGCACCGGCTGTGGCCAACATATCGACATCTCCATGACTGACGGTATGATCGCATTCAACGCTACAGTCGGCGCGGGATTCCTTTTTGATGGCCGTGAGCCGGTGCGGGAGGAAGAATATTTCAACGGCGGAACACTGTACGATTTCTATGAGACAAAAGACGGCAAACATATCAGTTTTGGTGGACTGGAGCCCCATTTCTTCGCTAATTTCTGCAATGCCATCAACCGTCCCGATCTGATCTCCGGTGGCATTCACCCCCGGGAAATCTCACGGATTAAGAAAGAAATCCGTGAGATTTTCTTTATGAAAACACGGGATGAATGGGTAGAAATATTCAGCCGGACTGATGCTTGCGTCGAACCGGTTTTGACCCTTAAGGAGACCTTCTGCGACACTTTGACACTTGAGCGCAAGATGGTTGTGGACGTAGCGCTGCCCGGTGGAGGGAGTGTCAAACAGATTGGAACCCCCATTAAATTCTCCGAAACTCCTGCGGAGTATAAGCATGCAGGTGTTTCCGGTGCGGCACACACGCGTGAGGTTCTGATTGATCTGGGTTATACAAATCAGGAAATCGATGAATTTGCAAAGACAGGATTATTCAGTTGAGATATATTTACAGGTGCACACTGATTAACGACATACCTTTATTTTAGTTAACTGTACTCTTAAAAGATACGAAGGGAGATTTATGATAAGAATACCAGAAGAATCCTTTGGTGCGAGACTTCGCAGATTGAGAGAAGCAAAAGGTCTTCGCATAGAAGTTCTTGCGCACGATACCGGTTATCCGGCAGAGTTGCTCAAAGGGATAGAGGAAGGAACAACAGCCCCGCCTGTTGCGGTAGTTCTCCAGTTGAGCCGCGTCCTCAAAATCGACATGGATCAACTTCAGGAAAATAAAGAAGCCTTCAAACGAAGAAAAACAAGCCACAAGAAGAGAGTCGCATCTTATGCTTATGCATCTCTTACCGCGTCCGGAGAGGAAAAACATTTAAGAGCTTATCTTGTAACTATTAATCCGGAAACGGAACACAAAGGTGTTGAATACCACCATGAGGGAGAAGAATTTATTTACGTCCTTCAAGGGAATCTCACTATTCAAGTAGGTCAGAATACTTCAACCTTGAAGAAAGGGGAATGCATAAACTTTGATTCCTCCCTTTCCCATAAGCTCAGCAATCCAACCAATGAAAAGGCAGAGCTTCTGGTTGTCATATATGTGCCATAAGGAGGCGACATGTCTTTTCAACTAACTGAAGAACAAAAAATGGTCCGACTTATGGCTAAAGATTTCGCCAGGAAGGAATTAGAGCCCGAAGCTGCCAGAAGGGATAAAGAAGAAATATTCCCTACGGAAGTGGTAAAGAAAATGGGACAGTTAGGTTTGCTGGGAATGATGGTACCAGTTGAGTATGGCGGAGTTGGCGCCAGCACGGTAAGTTATAGTTTGGCACTTCAGGAAATAGCCTATTCGTGCGCATCAACTGCGGTGACTATGTCCGTGGCCAATCTTTCTACAGAACCGTTACTAAAGTTCGGAAATGAAAATCAGAAGACTAAATATCTTGTCGGGCTTGCGCAGGGAAAGTTGCTGGGATGTTTCGCTCTTACGGAGCCGGGTGCCGGATCAGATCCAGGAAGCCTCTCTATAAGGGCCGAGGATAAAGGCGACTATTATCTGATTAACGGAACGAAGATCTTTATTACCCACGGACAGTATGCTGATGTAGTGAATCTCATTACCAGGACAGGCCAGGAAAAAGGCAGCAAAGGTCTCACGGCTTTCATCGTCGAAAAAGGCACACCCGGATTCTCCATAGGCACACGGGAAGATAAGATGGGATTGAGGGCTTCCAATACAGTGGAACTTCTCTTTGATGATTGCAGAGTTCCAAAAGAAAACCTGATAGGAAAAGAAGGCATAGGATTCAAGATAGCCATGACCGCCCTCGACAGCGGCCGCATCGGCATAGCGTCGCAAGCCATTGGCATAACCCGCGCATGCCTGGACGAAAGCATAAGATATGCCAAGGAACGTAGACAGTTCGGCAAGACTATCAGCTCGTTTCAGGCCATTCAATGGATGATCGCTGATATGGCCACGGGACTCGAAGCAGCTAATTTACTGACCCTGTCTGCCGCCTGGAGAAAAGATCATAAAATGCCCTTCACCAAAGAGGCGTCGATGGCCAAGCTTTTCGCTTCGGAACTCGCCAACAAAAGCGCTTATCTGGCCCTGCAGATACACGGCGGATACGGTTATTTAAAGGACTTTAAAGTTGAGAGGCTCTATCGTGATGCCAGAGCCACTTCCATATATGAGGGAACTTCTGAAATACAAAGGCTGGTCATCGCCAGGGACCTTCTGAAAGATTGAGATTACGTCTGTAAGACTAAATATTTTATAAAAGGAGATTGGTATGGATTTTGAGTTATCTAACGAAATGAAAATGCTTGCCGACATGGCATATAAGTTTGCCCTACAGGAAGTGGAACCTGTGGCAAAGATGGCAGACGAGGAAGAAAAGTACACCGCTGAGATCCGCAAGAAAGCCGGGGTCAATGGTTTGATCGGTTGCTGGATACCTGAGGAATTCGGAGGAAGCGGTGCCGGATTTCTAGGTAATACCATTATAACCGAACAACTTTCCCGGGTATGCATGGGTATAGGTCTGAATATAGTTGCTGCTACATTCGGATGTGAAAATATTTACTATTATGGAACAAAAGAGCAAAAAGAGAAATATCTTCCTTCGGTTTGCTCGGGAGACGCGGTATTTGCGGGAGCCTATACGGAACCGAATGCAGGTACGGATGTGGCAGGCTACAAGACAAGGGCTGTCCAGGATGGTAATGACTATGTAATCACCGGCAATAAAATGTTCATCACCAACGGCACAGTGTGTGACTGGATGGTGGTACAGGCCATTACCGATCCGGATCAGAAAGTTCACAAAAGCTTCAGTCAGTTTATCGTACCTGCCGATGCACCGGGAATCACGAAAACCAAAATAAGAGGAAAGCTGGGAATCAGAGCCAGCGACACGGCAGAGATAGCACTGGATGAAGTGAGGATTCCCAAAGAGAATCTTATTGGTAAGAGAGGATCCGGATTCCACCAACTTATGCACTTTTTTGACACCACACGTGTGATGGTAGCGGCTCAGGGTTTGGGACTTTCCCAGGCGTGTCTGGACGAGTCAATTAAATATTGTAAAGAGAGAACTGCTTTTGGAAAGCCACTTGGTGCTTTCCAGATTACCATGCAAAAACTTGCCGAGATGTGGATCAAAATAGAGGCCCTGCGCAATATAACGTACAAAGCAGCCTGGCTGCTTGATTCCAGTCAGCCGGATTATCACCTCTCCGCAATGGCCAAATACATGGCCGGACAGACAGCGGTTTTCTGCGCCAATCTTGCCGTGGAACTTCACGGTGGCTATGGATATATCGAAGAATACAAAGTACAGAAATATTATCGTGATGCCAAGATCCTCGAACTTTATGAGGGAACAAAGGAAGCCGAGGTAATGACACTCGCGAAAGTCCTTTTATCGCGTTAATAATATACCACACAGAATCAATCCTGACTTCGTAAAAAGAATTAGACCGCAAAAGGAGAAGGCGAAAACGGAAAGAAGCAAAATAGTAAATTTTTAATTTAATTTGAGGTACAAGTTCTCGGAGCAGGTCATTAACTTACCAGAACAATAGACCATAAAGGAGAAATGAGATGACTAGCAAGATTGTGGATGTGAAGGACCAGCATTTTATCATGTATGATATGCTCGGAGTGGACAAACTTTGCGAGCATGATCAATTCAAGGATTTTTCCAAGGACATGTTCGACATGATCCTCAACGAAGCCGAGAAAATGGGCACGGATGTTATATTCCCGACCATGTCCGAAGGCGACAAGGAAGGCTGTACGCTTAAGGATGGAAAGGTCTCGGTTCCCAAGTGTTTTCATCAGGCAATGCAGAAGTTCAAAGAGGGAGGCTGGATCGGTATGATGTTCCCGCCCGAGGAAGGCGGCCAGGGGCTGCCTAACAGCGTGGCCGTTGGTGCCAGTGACTGGTTTTATCACAACTTCGCATTTGCTGCATACCCTTTTGCCGCCGCGGGGGCTGCGCATCTTATCTTGACCTATGGCAACGAAATCCAGAAGAGGAAGTACATGGACAAGATGGTGCAGGGTATCTGGGGCGGCACCATGGCGCTCACCGAGCCCAACGCCGGCACAGATTTGGGCAACATGACGACCAAAGCCATTCGCCAGCCTGACGGGACCTTCAAACTTCAGGGGACTAAGATCTTCATCACCGCAGCCGACAATGATCTGTTCGAAAATATCATCCACCCTGTGCTTGCCAGGATAGAGGGTGATCCGGCCGGTACCAAAGGAATTTCCATCTTCCTCATGCCCAAGTATCTCGTCAACGAAGACGGCACACTGGGCAGGCGCAATGACTATGAGATATCCGCTATAGAACACAAGATGGGTATCCGCGGTTCCGCCACCTGCATGATCTCCCTGGGTGACAACAACAATTGCTACGCAGAACTTTTGGGTAACGAGCGTGAAGGCATGAAGGTCATGTTCCAGATGATGAACGAAGCCCGGCTCATGGTCGGTCTGCAGGGGCTCTGCAGCGGCTCCATCGCCTATCTGCATGCCCTCCAGTACACCAAAGACCGGATCCAGGGATCGTCCCTCATGGAATTCAAAAATCCTAATGCCCCCCGTGTCCCCATCATTCAGCACCCGGACGTCCGCAGGATGCTCCTGTCTATGAAATCCGCTATCGACTCCATGCGCGGTCTTATCTATTTCACTGCCTACTGTTTCGACATGGAGAAAGTGGCCAAGGACGAGTCGGAGAAGGACAAATGGATCGGCATTGCCGAAGTACTCACCCCCATCGTTAAGGCCTACTGCTCCGATGTGGGCTTTAAGGTCACAGAAACAGCGATGCAGTGCTACGGTGGTTACGGCTTTTGCTGCGAGTACCCGGTGGAGCAATTCCTGAGAGATGTGAAAATCGCGTCTATCTACGAAGGTGCCAATGGCGTTCAAGCATTGGACCTCATTGGACGCAAACTAGGCATGAAGAAGGGCGCTTACTTTATGTCTTTACTCACTGAAATGGGCAACACAATAAATAGATACAAAAACCTCAATGGCAACACAGATATGGTGGCGGACGTGCAAAATTCCGTAAACAAACTCACCGAAATGGGTATGTATCTTGCCTCCTGCGCCAAACAGGGTAAGTTTCTCATCCCCGTTAACAACGCTTATCCCTTCCTCATGATGATGGGTAAGGTCGTGTCCGGTTGGCTGCTGCTCTGGCAAGCCGGCGTGGCTCAAGAGAAGCTCGATACCCTGGCCAAGGAAAAAGGCATCGATATAAACGACAAACAGGCCTTAGCGCAACTCTGCAAGGATAATAAGGACGCCGCGTTCTATTCAGGGAAAATATACTCTGCCAGGTTTTTTGCCAAGAACGTACTGCCGGAGGTGAACGCGATTGCGGATGCCATCAAGACTGAAGACATGTCCATACTCGATATACCGGAAGAAAGCTTTGCCTCTTAAAAAAAGAGGTGTTATTATAAAAATAATGTGGGGCCCTTCCGGGCCCCATTTGTTATCTGTTAGTTTTATAAACTTCACGCTCCAGTGGATTTGTAAGTATTAGCAATAACGGCACAAAACCAAATTAGACGCTCTCTATCAAGTGAAGTCTTAGGTTAAGACACATTATTTTATATTGGCTGCTTCATCGGGGGTTTTCATAATTATTTCTACCGAACTTTTCACCGGGCTCGGCTTACCGGCAAAACGATCATATTTCAGTACAAGCTGTTTGGCGGTCTCAATGGAAGCAAGCTTACGCATGATGGGATCGGCGCCGGCCACCATTCGCTCCTTTATTGTATCCGTACCTTCCCTTTTGATCTGAGCTGCTCCGGCCTGCAATTGCCGCGATCCATCTTCGAGTTTTTTGGCACCATCGATCATTTGCAGGGAGCCGTCATGAAGCTTGGTTATACCATCAGTAGTAACCTTTATGCCCGGGAATTCCTTGACCGGCGGAGTATCCTTGCCTTGTTCCTTCAAGAAAGTCAGTATCTCTGGTGAAAACGGGCCGCCCTGGGTGGCCAGCGTAAGGAGTTCTCTCTGAATATCCAGATAATGCTTGGCCTTTATTGCTTCACCGGACACAAATGGAATTTTTGTCAGGGGCGTTATCTTGGTGCACATGCCCTCATTGATCTTAATGGCGCCATTAATAATTTCCATCTGCGCATTAGAAGCCAGAATGAGCTGGCCAGTACCGTCATTTACCTGTTTTAAAGCAGCAAGCATTTGTCGTTGTCCGTCATTCAGTTGATTCGCTCCGTTTTCCAGCTTGACTAAATTGGTGCCAACCTTATCTACGCCGTCATAAATCTGATTGAGCTTGGACTCAACATCCATCTCCGGCAGGGGCGGAAATTTAGGAATGACGGAAAATAGGATAGATGGAATTTTAGCGTTTTTAATATCAGCTCTGAGTTTGACGGTTGCTTCAGGATAAGGAAAACAGATCCAGTTCATTTTCATGGTGCGCCCGACTACAGCAAAAGCGCCTTCCGGAGCCACTACGTTATTGAACTGTTCAATATCCAGATCAGTGCTAACCATGACGATGAAAGGAACCGGAATTTCGTCCCTGGCAATCTTGGTGTTCCCGGTGCCAACTTCCCTGTATGTAAATTCCTTAAGAGTGCTGGTTTTGTTCTTTAAGCCGATAATGATCTCCAATTTACCGCTTTTAACGTTTATTACATTACGTTTTACAGCTTTACCGTTTAATCGATATTGGATGTTGATTTTCACAGGTAGATTCTTGGTGGTGGTGCCGCCGTAGAATATGTCTTTCGCCGGCACGGTAAATGTAAGTTTTCCATCTGCTGTCAGTTGAGGAATATCCGTTCCCCGTAAGTTCTTGACGTCTTTGAGAATTGTGACGTCTTGGGATAAGCCTTTATTGTCCGTTCGTAACCAGGTGACCACCTCGGTTTTTTTTACGTTACCCTGGTCATCTAGATTTACATATACTGTCTCGTTGCGGGATATTGTACGGGCTAATACATTCGAAACAAAACTAAGAAAAACAAGAAGGATTATTAAGACTGTTATACTTTTTTTCACGATTTACTCCTTTATAACCTTTCTCCAGCCTAAACTGGTGGCACAGATAAGCTTATCGCAGACTATAATTACACCTGGAAGCAGGATGAGAACGACAGCCACGGATATAAGAGCACCGCGACCGATCAAAAGCGCCAGGGACTTAAACATTTCGATATCGCTGATAAAAACCATACCAATGGTGGAACAAAAAAGACACAAACCAGAGCCAAAAATGGCGGGTGCCGTTCCCAAAAGACTCTTTTGCATGGCTTCATTGGGCAACAATATGTGTCTTTCCTCTCTGTAGCGCGCAATCAGGAAGATAGCGTAATTAACGCATGATCCAAGCTGGATCGATGACAGGGATGCCAGGGTAATGTAGGGTATAAAGTTGCCGTTGACATAGGTAATCGTCAAATTCAGAAAAATCGCCAGCTGGATTCCGGCCATCAGAATGAAGGGAATGGATACTGAAGTAAGCGTAACCGCAATGATAAAGCCAACCAGGATCAAACCCATAATATCAACCCTGACCAAGTCGGTAACGGACATGTCCGTCATGTCTTTGCATGTAGCCATCACACCGGAGACATAGGCACCGGTAATTTGCTGTTGTTTAATAATATCCCGTATGTTTTGGATTAGATCATTGCCTTCTTTTGATCCGGACAAGACATTGACTCTGACTATCGCCCGGGAATATTCACCATGCGTAAAGCGTTCACGGGCCTGTTGAGGTATAAATGATTCCGGAATCGCCGGATCAGCCAGACTCTCCAGGGCAATGGCCTGAATTACTCCGGGAAGTTTGTTTATGCGGTCAATGGCTTGCTTTTGCATCCAGCGCGGAGTTTGGCGGGGGAAAAGGATGTCAATTATTTCCATAGATCCCATAGCCTGCGAAATTTTAGGTACGGCCTGCATGGATTTGAGATCCTGTGGTGTAATGTCCTGAAGATTATAGGATAGTTTTGTGTGATATCGAGCGTAACTCGCGGGGATAAAAAGAATAAGAAAGCAGACAAGCAACAACACGGGACGTTTCAGCAGATGTTTGACCACAGGTGTGAAGCGCTCCTTGGCGATCTGTACATCACGCATTTTAATGTAGCGTTCGAAGGTCAGAATCAAGGCAGGCAGGATTGTAACGGTCGCCAGCAGACCAAGAAATACTCCCTTGGCCATCACCAGGCCTATATCCAGACCAATCTTCATCTGCATGAAGGTCAGGGCCAGAAAACCCGCCATGGTGGCCATGGCGCAGGGAATGATGGCCATGGCCGTCTTCTCGATGGCCGTGGCCATGGCTGCAGGCTTGTCCATGCGCAGGCATTCTTCACGAAAACGATGCATCAGGAAGATGGAGAAATCGATAGTCACACCCAACTGGACTACCGGTGCAAAAGAATAAGTAGACACCGATATGGAACCAAGGAAAAAATTGGTGCCTTGATTATACAAAATGGCCAATCCCATGGAGGAAAGGAACAGAAGGGATACAACGAACGATCCCGTCGCCATCCAGATCACGATCAGCGTAAGGATCGTGGCTATCGCCATGCACTTGGGCACCTGTTCATTAACAAGAATTTTATCCTCATAGACAAAGACCGGCATGCCGGTAAAGAAGTGCTCATTGTCCACACCTTTCAGGTAGGATTTGATTCTTATGACGGTGTCCTGGGCAGCAGTGGTTTTGGCCGAGTCGATAAACGACAGGTGCAGCAAGGCATAATCACCCTTCTTATACAAGCCCATTACTTCCGGCGGAATGAAGACGTCCGGCACTGAAGGGTCAACCAAATCACTCAACCACGTGACATTTTCGACGCCCTGAATAGCCGCCAGGTCGTTCTTCATCTTTAAAATTTGCGAGGTCTGTTTGGTTTTGATCAGGATATAGGCCTTGTTAGCCGCCTTGAACTCCTGCCCCATTATATTCTGACCTTTAACGGACTCGACGTGTCGGGGCATGTACGAAAGAATGTCATAGTTGACCGGGGTAAAAATCGCTCCCACGGCAGAAAGAATAGCTAAAACTGCCGCAATCGCGAGGACCATGCGTGGATTTGCTATTACCAGAGCGGCAATTTTTTTCATACGATTTCCTTTCCCTTATCCAAGGGAATCAGGCAGGCCTGAAAGGCTTGATGAATCATCTTTCCGGCCTGAATCCGTCAGAGTTCACTATCGTATTTATTTCTGAACGAGTTACTTGATGACGTTGACGAAGTCTAATTGGGGCAGTTAAAATGTAGCCTGAAATTTGGCAGGATATTACGGACGCTCTTGCCGGATAGTCAGGCGTTTAAAATCATCGTCTGATTTTTTGTCATCTATGCATGTGACTAATTTTTCCGCAGTATGACACCAATTGTTTCTGGCTAACGGATTTGAATGTCGCCGTGTCATATAAGCCGGTTTTTATATGTTCAATGCTAAGTAACTTGTTCGTGATTTTGCCTTTATATTTATGTTCAAAATAAGAGTCAAGGGTTATTTTTGCAGCACGCAACCCGTACAAAGGAGATACTTTACAGGATAAAATCCGTCTGAATTAAATACCGCATTGCCGTCATTAGCGCTTATTTTATTAGCTCTGATTATTAGATTGTTAGACTTATTTTGATCATTTCCTTCACAAATGGGGAATGATGAAATGAATGTTAACTTCTATGGGTTGACTTTTAGCAGTCTATGATTTAAAAATACGCGCATACGAATTAATTAAATTTAAGGGAGTCGAGATTTAATGAAAAAGAAAGATTTACTGAGTAAAAAAGTCGAACACATTGACATTAAAAAAATCAACGCGGTGGATATTATCAACGCGATGAAAAAAATGTCCTTTTCCGCCCGCGATCTGGCAAACGCCGCTGATATTTACGATCGGATGCTCAGAGAAAAAAATTGCGCTGTTATCCTGACGCTGGCCGGTTCCACATCCGCGGCAGGCTGTATGCAGGTTTATGTTGATCTGGTGAAAAACAACATGATTGACGCCATAGTGGCCACCGGTGCTTCCATTGTCGACATGGATTTCTTTGAAGCTCTGGGATTCAAACACTACCAGGGCACTCCTTTTATTGACGACAAATTATTGCGCAAACTTTATATAGACCGGATTTACGATACGTTCATCAGTGAAAATGATTTACAGGCTTGTGACCGAGCCATCAAGAAAATAGCGGACGCGCTTGACCCTCGTCCTTACTCCTCGCGGGAATTCATCGCCGAAATGGGCAGATATTTGGTTAAGAACGCTAAAAAGCAAAATTCTCTTGTTCAGACGGCTTATGAAAACGACGTTCCTATTTTCTGCCCCGCGTTTTCCGACAGTTCCGCCGGCTTCGGTCTGGTGCTGCACCAGAATGACCGTCCCGACAATCATATCTCCATTGATTCAGTCAAGGATTTCCGGGAACTGACCGATATTAAAATCAAAGCCGGGACTAGCGGTTTACTGATGATTGGAGGCGGTGTTCCGAAAAATTTTGCTCAGGATACGGTTGTTTGCGCGGAAATATTGGGACATGAAGTACCGATGCACAAATTCGCCGTTCAAATCACGGTGGCGGATGTGCGCGACGGAGCCTGCTCCAGCTCTACGCTCAAAGAAGCCAATTCCTGGGGCAAGGTGGATTCTTCCTGCGAACAGATGGTTTACGCTGAAGCAACAACAGTCCTGCCGCTTTTGGCCAGTTACGCCTATCATAAAGGAGGCTGGAAGAAGCGCAAAAAGTGGCAGTTGTCCAAAATCTTCAATGCGAAAAAATAAAACTATTGAGATGAGGGGGATCGAATAAATTATATAAGGAGTCTTAATAATTACATTTATTCAAAGTGTAATTTTCTGTATACCCCATAATATACCACTCATGAAAAAAAGCGGATGTTTTCACACCCGCTTTTTTATTATAAAAACATTTCTCCGCATTACTATGGATAATACTTTTATTAAACTTAATTATTACTAATTGCAGCTTAGACGCAGCCATCGATGCATACGCTATATTAACTCTGTGAATGTTTTCTTGACATCAAAAATCGATATTTCTATACTTCCTTACACAGAAAACAATTTCTTATAAAAAAAATTCAGCAAGTGGAGGTGCAAAATGACGGCAGATGCGCAGCAGGCACTGGAAGTGTTGAGAAGTACCAATTTCTTTTCATGGTATCTTATTCCGTTTCTCGCCTTGGTCCTCTATGTCTACGCTGCTGAGGTGGAAAGGAAGAAGTGGTCTATCATCCTGACCGGCCTTGCAGTCTGGGGATTTGACTGGCTATGGGAAACGTTCAACGCACTCTGGTTCCACTCATCCGGATACTCAGCGGTGTGGGTTACCCCGAGCAACAGCGCCTATGTTATACTTGTCGGGTTGAATATCGAAATCAGCATGATGTTTGCAATCGCCGGAGTAATCTTTGCCAAGTTCCTCCCCGAGAACAGAACAATGAAAATCATCGGTGTCAACAACCGCTGGTTTCTGGCGGGCTTCTTTGCGGCATTTTGTGTTTTTGTGGAGATAATTCTTAACCGGTGGGGCATGCTGGTGTGGAACTATCACTGGTGGAATTGGCCGAACTTCTGGCTGACCTGGCTGTGCGCTTACCTGCCCATGTTCCTTTTCGCGGCCTGGATCCACGATATGGTCTCTATGAAGAGGAAGATATTCATAGTCTCAGGACTGTATATATTGGACCTACTTTTGATAATTATCTTTATGGGCATTCTTGGATGGATTTAGTCCTGAAGACAGCTCCGCACAAGACGATAATAAATAGGTTTTTCACACGCGCCCGGGTTAGTTGATTCTGTGCGTCACACCTATAAAGTTTCCGTATCACGTAGGATTAGTTTCTCCATCCTATGTAAACTGATATCCTTTACCCTTAAATAATCTAAGACAGGCATCTACGACAGCAGCATCATAAATAATTCTCTTGTTTTTATCTATCTCTTCAAGGGCTGCCTCAATACCCAAAGCCGGACGATAGGGACGGTGCGAAGCCATAGCTTCCACCACATCAGCCACAGCCATAATGCGGGCCTCCATGATAATTTCATACCCTTTCAGATTTCTTGGATAGCCGGATCCGTCCATCCGTTCATGGTGTTGGTAAACAATTTGTGCCAGCGGCCATGGGGATTCAACATTCTTCAGCATCTCGTATCCACTACGGGAGTGTTCTTTGATCATAGAAAATTCGATATTTGTCAGCTTGGTGGGCTTGGATAAAATCTCCGCGGGTATGGATAATTTCCCGATGTCATGTATGGAACCTGCCATATGGATTCCATCAATTTTCTCCTGAGCTAATCCCATCTCCATGGCAATGGCCATGGCCAAGTCCGCTGACCTTAACTGGTGACCAGCCGTATAGGGATCTTTCATCTCTACAGCGGATACCATAACCTGGATGGTCGCGCCAACGGCATTCTTAAGGCTGTAAATGATCTGCTGAAGTTTTGCCTCAGCCAGTTTGCGTTCGGTGATGTCTCTGGCGATTGCCAGGATCGCTACAGGTATTCCATTAGACATGACGGCGGATCCGTGTGTCTCCACGTATATATAAGTGCCGCCTTTGCACCGCAACCTGAACTCCAGCAGGTTCATTTGAATACCGGTTTCCCGAATCTCCCGTATTACTTTGACTGCAAGCAGCAACTGATCCTCGCTCAAGAGCGAGGTAAAATTGAGAGAATGGATTTCTTCACTTGTATAGCCAAGCCGATTTAAAGCGGCGGCGTTGGCATCGATGAAGCAGCCTTCAAAATCAAGGCTGTAAACAAAATCGAGCGAACGGTCGAAAAGAGCCTTGTATCTCTCCTCGCTTTCCCGCAGCGACTCAAGCGCGGCCTTCTTTTGAGATTCGATCTCCTTGCGCTTGCTGATGTCACGAATATTACATTGTACCAACTTCGTCTTGTCTACGAGATATACATCCGTATCGATATACCGCCCAGACTTGGTTTTTATCGAAACATCCGTGTAGTTAATAATACCATTCTTGTTCAAATTTTGCATTATCATTTGGAAATCATCCATATTGATCATAATACCGATGTCCGAAAGTTTATTTCCGATGCTATCCTTTGTGGAATAGCCCAACATCTTCTCGGCAGCCGGATTAGTATGGGTTATCTTTCCTTCGCGTTTCTCGAGGAGCAGGATCCCATCGCTCGCCGTCTTAAAGACGCCTTTATAAAGCTCTTCGGAATCCGTTAATATGTTTTCCAATCGTTTACGCTCGGTGATGTCTTCGATGGCCAGGAGGATGATCCGTTCTTTTCCCGATGCTCGTTCAATTTGCCGGGCATTCAAAAGCATGATGCGCCTGCCGATGGTCGTAAACTCGTGTTCCACCTCATAGTTGTCAAAGGTTGCTTTTTGGGGCAGGATGGTTTCCAGCAGTTCCCTCAGCATGGGGATATCCCACTGTTTATTGCCCAGATCATAAATAAGCTGTCCCACGGTCTCTTCAGGGTTTACCTTGAAGAATTCATAGAAAGAGCGGCTGGCGGTAACCACCCTTAAATCATGATCCAGAATGATTAATGGTTCACGTACAGTATTGATGATGCTCTCGGCGTACTCGTGAGAAGATAAATCTTTAATCAGGGACTGCTTTATTTTGGATTGATCATTCATCGGGTTGCCCCTGTGTTTTGCGGTAATCTATGAGGTTGAAAACAATGACTACCATGATCACTTGATGATTTTTAATCATGGCCATATGAATTTATCTATTTGATAATATGCGCTTTTTTTTATATCATGTCAAGTGGAATAGCCGCTATGAATTGCTTCAAATAAAAAGGCGGATTCTTTCACACCCGCCCTCGATAAACTGATTTTGAATTGTTTGGACTTTCTTGGATTGTGTCGGATTAGGTTTTGGTGGAGATGAGGGGGATCGAACCCCTGGCCTCGACATTGCGAACGTCGCGCTCTCCCAGCTGAGCTACATCCCCAACCTTAAGAATTACCGCTAGAAAAACGTGAGGGAGCATATATTATTGCTTGTCTTAGTGTCAAGAAATTGTTAATATAATTCTTGGGTAAACAAAATTATTAAGGTTTTTCAATATTAAGGGATAATGTTATATTATAAAAGGCTGCAAAAATATGTGTGATTATAACATTAACAATTGATTATTTTATTTAATTCTTTTCCGAAAAAAATGATAGAAGATAGTTAATTCCTACTGAGGAGAGTAATACATGGCGAAAATTGATGCTTTTTTTCAGCTTATGCATGACCAGGGTGCATCGGATCTTCATCTTGTCTCCGGCCAGCAACCCGCCCTTAGAATCCGTGGCGATATTGAGCGAATTAAATATGATGTCCTCACTAATGATATGTTGAGAGTGCTTCTCTACGAAATCACACCGGAACATAAAATTAAACATTTTGAAGAAACCGGTGACGTTGACTTTGCTTATGAAGTTCCTGGCCTCGCGCGTTATCGTGTCAATTACTTCCGGCAAAAAAACGGCATAGGTGCAGTATTTCGTGAAATACCCGATAAAATTTCAACTTGCACACAGCTTGGACTTCCTGAAGTGATATCAAAATTAGCTTCTCTCCCGCGGGGCCTTGTGTTGGTCACCGGCCCGACAGGTTCCGGTAAGTCCACAACACTGGCGGCTATTATTGATGAAGCTAACCGCCTGCGTAAAGATCATATTATTACGATTGAAGATCCTATTGAATTTGTTCATAAAAGCCAAAATTGTATCGTGAATCAACGGGAAGTCGGACTCCATACTAAATCTTTCACCGCCGCACTACGCGGAGCATTACGTGAAGACCCGGACATTATTCTGGTGGGTGAAATGCGCGATCTCGAGACCATCTCGCTCGCTGTAGAAGCCGCATCCACCGGACATCTGGTTTTTTCCACGGTACATACAACCAGTGCCGCAAAAACAGTTGATCGAGTAATAGAGGTTTTCCCCGCAGCCGAACAGCTGCAAATTCGTTCCACGTTGGCCGATGGTTTACGCGCTGTTGTTTCACAGGTTCTATTTAAAAGAGCTGATATCAAAAGCCGCTGTGTTGCTCTGGAGATTTGTATTGCCACCCCTGCGGTACGTAACTTGATCCGCGAATCCAAAACCTATCAAATTCCTTCCATGATGCAAACGGGCAAAAAGTATGGAATGCAACTTTTAGACGATGCGATTATGGATCTTTTAAGCCGCGGTTGGATCAGTGCTGATGAGGCTTACATCAAAGCAAACGATAAAGCCCGATTCCGTCCGCTTTTGAAATATCCACCAACAGATTTTACTGAAGCATAAATCATTGTGAGGATAGTTTATGAGAAAACCGGAGATAGACCATATACTGACAAAAATGCTGGAATCCAATGTGGATGTTTCCGATATCAATCTAACCGTGGGTAAACCTTTTCAAGTAGAGGTATCCGGCCAATTAGCCCCTGTTGATTTAAGACCGCATTTCGAAAAACTTACACCGTTTCAAACAGAAATTTTTGCTTTAAACCTGATTAACCAGGACCATCGGCTGATGGAAGCACTAATTAAAGAAGGCTCCTGCGATCTGTCTTATGAGTTGCCCGGAGTTGCCCGTTTTCGTGTAAATATATTTTCACAACTTGGTCAATATTCCATAGTTTTGAGAAAACTGGAATCACAAATTCCTTCATGCGCCGAACTGGAATTACCCGAAGCTTATTACAAAATTGCCAACGAAAGAAACGGTATTGTTTTGGTAACAGGCGCAACGGGTACCGGTAAAACTACATCTCTTGCCGCCGTCATTAATGAAATCAACGAAAATAGAGCCGTTCATATCATCACGCTGGAAGATCCGGTGGAATACACACACTCTCAAAAGAAAGCAACCATTAACCAGCGCGAATTAGGTAAGGATTTTGATTCTTTCGCTAACGGCTTGCGCGCAGCTCTGCGTCAGGCACCCAAAGTAATCCTCGTCGGTGAAATGCGCGATCGCGAATCAGTGGAAATAGCCTTGAATGCTGCAGAAACAGGCCATCTTGTTCTGAGCACTTTACACACCGTTGATGCCGGTCAAACAATCAATCGTATCCTGGGAATGTTTACGACAGACGAAGAGAACCAGGTACGTGTACGTCTGGCAGATTCTATCCGCTGGATCGTTTGCCAGCGTTTGTTACCCAAAGTCGGAGGCGGCCGTATTGCCATCTTTGAAGCAATGAGTACCAGTCTGCGAGTAAAAGACATTATCCTGCATGGCGAATCGGATGGGAAAACGTATATAGATATTATTGAACAAGGTAGACCTTTCGGCATGATCTCTTTTGAAAATTGTCTTGTAGATCTTTTTGAAAAAGGCTTGATTACTGAAAGTACGGCTATCTCATATGCCACAAACAGGGCTAATGTACATCGTGGAATAGACGCGATAAAAAATGCCCGCGGTGAAAAAACAACCAGTATTGGAACACTTGAAGTTGACAACTCATATGGTAAAACTAAAATGGACCAATGGAAATAATTTTAAAATTATTTCCATGGCCCACACAAAATGTTGATTAGGGAATTAACATGATTGAAGAAAAATTGACACCGGCATCAGAAGAGGAAATGGATTATTCCGGACGGCCTTTTGGTTACCAGGATATGGGAAATCAAACTGCCTTGGTTTGCGAAAACGATCCTGTCATCAGGGAAAAGATCACCGACGCATTGAAATCAATTGACTTTAACGTCATTGAATCGTTAAAAGTTAAAGAAGCTTTAAAAAGCTTAAACTTTCATACTTTTAATCTTATTGTAGTTAATGAAAATTTTGATGCCGGCCCTGATGGAGTTAATTACATTCTTAAATATTTAGAAAGTTTATCTATGGCTATTCGCCGGAAAATTTTTGTTGTTTTAGTTAGCGCAAATTTTGCCACTATGGACTACATGTATACATATAATAAAAGCGTCAACTTAATTATCAACAAAGAAGACATTGGCCAAATAGGTATGATTATTAAAAAAGAAACAGATGAAAATGAATATTTTTACCACGTATTTAAGAAATTTTACCACAAATACGTAGAAATTTAACCCTATCTGATTTTGCTTATTTCACGAAGAATTTTATCAGCCTGATCGACAAGCCCCATTCCTTTATAAGCTGCGGCCAAACTTAAATAGTAAGGCTGCGCAGCGTCATGGGCTATGGCCGAGTTAAAAGCCTCAACTGCTTCTAAAAAGTGGTTTGCCTTCATGAGCACATGGCCTAAACGATTATAGTAAGCTCCAGCTCTTGTATTATCGTACCGCACTGCCATTTTATAAGACTTCAAGGCTTGCGGTATTTGCCCCAAACCAACAAGACTATCTCCTAATGAACAATAATATAGTGGGTTAGCCGGATTTACGGAAACACATTTGTTTAATAATCTTTTAGCTTCCCGATGATTTTCCGACTGCTGAAATAAAACAGCAATTTTAAAATAATAACGGTCCGGCTGATCAGAGTCAATTTTACTTGCCTGTATATAGGCCTTTTCACTTTCCTGAATCAACCCGGCAGCAAATAAAGCTTCGCCCCAATAGCAATAAAAAACGGGGTTATCGTCTTCGATAGTAATTAGTTTTTCATAAATTTCACAAGCCTTTTTAGCCTTGCCTGATTGGAGATAGGCATTGCCTAATTCAGCCAAAAGTCCGACATCTTCCGGTTGTGCAGTCACCGCCCTTTCGCAAATTTCCACCAATTTGTGAAAATTTTTATCCTGCTTATAGATGCGTACGAGTTCATCAAAAGCAAAACCTGTAAAAACCTTTCTCTGCAGTTCTCGCTCCAATAGTATATTCAAATATTTCACGGCTTGCGCCGTGTCACCGCTGTCATAATATGCCCATGATAACATCAATAAGGCAGATTCTTCTTCAGGATATGCTTTGTGAATTTTTTCACCAAGGATAATCGCTTCGCGATATTTTCCTTGCCGGAACAGATTTCCGAGTGAATCAATTTTTTTTGTTTTTTTGTTTGTTTCCATCATGATATTAATCACGGGTATTAACCCCAAAGCAAGCTTTGGAAACAGATTTCACAGCAAGCTACGTGGGTATTAAACCCTCCGCTTTGTCCCGATGCATCGGGATTCAACTTACCAATTCCGCTACACCTATAGTGACCTTTAGGTTATTCGCTTTCGGAATTGGAGTTTCAACAAAAAAAGGGAGAGAAAATCCTCTCCCTGAACTTCTAGCAACTGCAAGATGAGCCGCAGCCGCTTCCTTCAGCGGGCGATAGGCTGGAATTTATTTTAAATCCATCCCCCTGCGGCGTACTTATAAAATCAACATTGATTGGCTTTGCCTGATTAAAAATATCTTTCTCAATGACAAATTTTGTTCCTTTTTCTTCAAATACTTCATCGCCATTATTAGGCTCGTCCAGAGCCATGCCCAAAGCGGGACCGGATCAACCTATGGACATTGTAATCCTTACTGCAAGATCCGTCTTTTTCTCTTTGATGAAATTTTTAACTACTTCCAACGCCTTTTCCGAAACTGTAAACATTATATATCCTCCTTTATCTATGGACATTTTCCTATCCACCTTTTGCTTAACATAGCCATACTTGCTAATATGTCAATTAAATTCTGGAAATTTGTTTATTTTATCATGGCCTGATGCTCAGATTTATAAATTGACTTACAAGTTGCTGTAGCTTATTATTAGTAAAATATTTCGTAACATATTGTTTTTGAATATTTTATTACAATTATCATCGTATTTTTTAAAGAGAATACAATATGAAAGATAAACAGCAGACAAATTTTCAAAACATTATTTTTCTCATATTGCTGGCTTTTATTACTGGTTTATTAGCTTACATTTTGAAACCTTTTTTCTTCGCTGTTTTCTGGGCAGTCCTTATCGCCAGTGTATTTGCTCCATTATACAAATTTATTAATAAAAAGATTGTAAACCCCAATATTTGCGCCGGCATAACGATGATGGGTATTATTCTTTGTTTAATTCTGCCTGTTGGATTACTCATCGACCTGCTGATTATGGAAATAATTGATATCTATCAATCCTTTAATTCCTATAGCAGCAATTGGATAGGCACTTTTTCCGAAGCACTGAAAGCTTTGAGCAAAAAGCCGATATTTGCCAGTTTGAACTTGGATCAGACTTTTCTGATTAATAAATCACAGGAAGCTTTTAAAGTTCTTACCAGTTACGTTTTTAGCCACATATCAGAGTTCACGCAAAACACAATTCTTGTTGTTGTCCAGTTCGCGGTTATGCTTTACAGTCTGTTTTTCTTTCTGCGCGATGGAAAACGGCTGGTGAAAACCATTACCGAAAACATTCCCGTAGATAATAAACATCTGGAACATTTTATTAATCAATTTTTGACAACAGCCAAAGCGTCTTTAAAATTCACTTTTATCATAGGCGGTATTCAGGGTTTTTTAGGAGGAATGATTTTTTATATAACCGGAATTGAAAGGGCGCTGGTCTGGGGTGTTCTTATGTTCGCTCTTTCCATTGTTCCTGCTATCGGTTGCGCATTAATCTGGGCGCCAGCGGGCATTATTATGTTATTGCTGGGAAATATCTGGCAAGGCGTCACCATCCTTATCTTTGGATCGCTGGTTATCAGCAGTGTGGATAATTTGCTAAGACCGGTTCTTCTGGGCCGTGACACTCAGATGCACTCTCTTTTAATATTTCTTTCTACACTCGGCGGAATAGCTGCTATGGGATTTTCCGGTTTTATCCTGGGACCGGTTATCGCTTCTCTTTTTCTCGCCGGTTGGAAATTATTTCCGGAAATTTATCAGAAATAAGATTTCAAATAACACTCATGGTTTTTATTTTTCTTCAGTTTTAATCAGAAATCGCCAGAGAGCCTCTCTGTCTGTCTTCTTTGAATAATCTATCCCTATGCGCGGAGTAGTGATGATTGATTTAGTAGAAATTATTTTGTAATCCTCCACCCACAATTCTTCACCACGCGTTAGATCCCAACCGTTCAAAGCTTTGTCTATTGAAAAAGCCTGGCAAAGCTTGGCGGGACCATTGGTTAAGTCTGCGCCTTTTCTCTTCCTACGGTCTTCCATTTCTTCTATTCCGGCAAGCGGCACAACAGCGCGGATAAGCACAGCGCACGGACTGCCTTCATCTTCAGTCACCAGATTGAGCATGTAGTGCATGCCGTAAGTAAAATAAATGTAAGCATGACCGGGTTCACCGAACATCATCGCATTGCGCAGCGTCTTGCCGCGATGAGCATGACAGGCGCTGTCTTCCCTGCCGCAGTAAGCTTCGGTCTCCACAACCATGCCGGAAAGCCGCAGGTCGCCAATTTGACGCACCAATTTTTTCCCTAAAAGCGCGCGGGCAACTTTAAGCGTATCATACCGATAAAATTTTCTGTCCAATATGTTCATAATCAATATTAAGTATACAAAATATATAACATATTCCAGCCTTCGGTAGGCAATCCAGTAATAGATCCTTTGTAATATTTTTAATGGAAGTAATTTGTTGCAAAAAATCTGTCAAGGTATTATTTATTATCTATAGTGATTTAGATAAGTTCGGGAAAATAAGAACGTCGTTGACTGTATAGAAAATAACTTTGCAATTCCTGCTTTTTGATGAAGGCTAACAGGAGGAAAATGCTATGAATGTAAACGTCAATGTTAAGCGTACATTCAAAGTTAACGGCAAGGAATACAACTCCATCGAAGAAATGCCCCCTGATATCCGGAACGCTTTTGAAAAGGCGATGGCTTCACAGGCGGGCGCAGACCGCCATGTAAACCTTTCAATGACGCAGACTAAAATTATCTTCAACGGCACAGAATATCAGAGCATTGACGCAATGCCTCAGGACGTCCGCCAACTATACAAAAAAGTGTTAAAGGCGGCCGAAACAGGGTCTGCGCCGGCTAACATTATTACAGCAGGTGACATAAGCGGTATAACGACAGGCCATAACAACTACGGAACCACCAGCATAGGCAATATGGAAAATTCGTCAAAGATCGAACCAACGGCTATATCTGCGCGAACTTTGGTTATGGGCATTGCGCTAATTGCATTTATTATTTTTCTTTACTTAGCATTTCAGGGCAAATGATAGAAGACTGGATTGAAAGATATTTCTCTGAGGAACAGATTCCGGAAGTTCTGGATATATTATCCGAGTACGGCACGGAATCATGGCACAGGGAAGAAGAACGAGTAAATCGTGATGTAATTATTATTTCCAGGGGATCAATGGAAAAGCTGAAAGCCACGGTAACACTGGCCAGGAACGATTATCGCGATGTACTCATTGGTGAAGAAATCGACCCGTGGGTTATCAGCGAACTCAACAAATACAAAACTTAAGAAATAATAAAGCAACTGGAGAACATCAATGGTCAGATTACGGGCAATTCAGGCAAATATTGTTACCCTTTCTGTTGATGCAATTGTCAATGCGGCAAACTCATCGCTTCTTGGCGGAGGCGGAGTTGACGGCGCAATCCATCGCGCCGCAGGGCCCAAACTGCTTGAAGAATGTCGCCTGCTTGGCGGATGCAAAACCGGCGAGGCAAAACTGACAAAGGGCTATGAATTGCCGGCGCGATTTGTCATTCATACTGTGGGACCGGTTTGGAGAGGCGGTAAAAACGGCGAGCCGGAGTTGCTTGCGTCCTGTTACCGGAATTCTTTAGCCATCGCTAACAAACAAGGATTTAAAACGATTGCTTTCCCCAGCATCAGCACCGGCGTTTATGGATATCCCTTTGAACTGGCAGCTCGAGTTGCCGTGGATACAGCATCTGAAGTGATTCAAAAATCGTCGAAATTAGAAGAGGTCATTTTCTGCTGCTTTTCACCAAGCGATCTAGAAGTTTACGAATCCCTCCTGCCATAGAAGCCCACCAATTATCTAAATTATTAATAACAAGGTAAGAAAGAAAATGTGTTTATTATCATTTCTTTTTTTGTTCACTGGTCGATTTAAATAACCTACCAAATATCGGATGCCTCTGAGCAGCCATGTGGACGATGAGACTACCCATTTGTCCGTAGCTGATGCCGGCCGCTTCGGCGGCACATGCCATACTGGCGTCAATGCTGATATCTGCATTGGGATTGACATCCAATACATAAAATACGTTATCCCGTAGTCGGACATCCATACGGGCATAGTCCCGGCATCCTAAAGCATGATACGCTTTTTTGCAGACCGACTCCATATTCTCCTTTTCATCATTGGTCAGAGGAGCAGGCAGGAGAGTTTCTATTTTTGTATAATGTTCGGAGCCGGGAATAAATTTGGCATCGTAGGTGCACAACCTGTCCTGGATATTGCCGAAAAAAGAAAAATCCATTTCCGCGGCGGGTAACACCGTCAGGTTTTCATTGCCCAAGACGGCAACATGAAATTCTCGCCCATCAATGAAATCCTCCACCAAAGCCGGCTGGGAATATTTATCAAGAATGAATGATATGCGATTTTTCAATTCCATAGGATTAAATACTACGGAGTCTTGTGTAATGCCCATGGAACAATGTTCATTTATCGGCTTAACAATTGCCGGGAATATATTCCAGTCGCCCGGTTCTGGTGAATGAAAGACACGCCAGGCCGGCGTGGGAATGCGTTCTTGATCCATGATGGCTTTTACACGGTATTTATCATGCGCCAGGGCCAGCGAATCGGAATCCGCGCCGGTAAAGGTAAATCCAAGAATCTCCAGCCGTTTTACCACCAGCCACTCACTATGTTCTATTCCGGGAAGTCCTTCACACCAGTTAAAAATGATATGGTCGGCGGGATTGAAACAATCAAGATGACTGGCAATATCATCATCCGCAATGGGGACATAAATCAGTGGATACCCTACATCGATCAGCGCCTGACCGAGCTGATTGGTAAGATGGATCACTTCGTCTTTTTCTTCCTTCGTCCAGTCCGGATCAACGCTGTAAAGTAATATAACCGGAATTTTTGCGGCCTGGATATCTGCCATCATTACACTACCTCCACAAATTAAAATATTTCTCTCTGCATGATCATTCTATGAGCGTCGTTTTTTAAAAGTTATTTTATAATATACATGTTTCTTAAAATAGTCCAAGTCAGTTTTATGAAAATCAACGGCATAGTCCTTTACCATTAGCATTTTCTAATAATTTACAGTTTCCCAATTCACATGCCTTTTGTGCATCACGGCAGCCCCGTTCTTTGTTGCCCTGAAGAAAATAAGCAAGCCCCCTGTTGTAGTATGCTTTTATATGATTAGGACTCAGGTCGATAACTTTATTGAAGTCCTCGACGGCCAGCTGATACTGGCCGAGCTCACCATAAGTAATACCCCGGTTATTGTATGCCTGGATATAACTCGCGTCCAGGCTGATGGTCTGATTATAATCATGGATGGCCAGCTGATACTGACCGACCTTGCCGTAAGCAATTCCCCTGTTGTAGTAGCCATCGGTATAATCCGGTGTTATATGCAAAGTATGACTAAAAAGCTCAATACTGTTTTTCCAGTAACTACATTGATGCCAGGTTAAAATTGTCAGGATAGCCAGAACGAATATTCCTGCCGGTAGTAAAACTTTTTTGCGTATATCTTCGCGCTTAAGCAAAAGCGGAATGCCCCAGGCCAGCACGATGCCGATACCAATCAGAGGTAAATAAGTATAGCGGTCGGCCATCGCGTGTTTTCCTTTCCCTACATGAATGATACCGATAACCGGGGCAAGAGTTACTGCATACCATAGCCATCCAACAAGGAGATATGGTGATCGTTTGACCATTGCTACGACGAAAATGCTGATAACAATAATTAGCAAAGTAGCGCCCCATACCTGCCAGACTGCAAGTTGATTTGAAAAAGGATAGAAAAAAATCAGATCATGGGGCCAGAATATTTTCTCCAGATAAGTCACAAAAGAAACAAGCGCGTTGGCAATCCGGGAACTCAAGGAAAAGGGGAAATCTCTTACAAATCCCGATTTATCGGGATATTGAGCATAAAGTGTGATGATGGTGAAAACCGCCGACAAAACAAAGAAAGGGATTTTTTCTTTGAGTTGCCATAATACTATATTCTCTTTTT
>PHBC01000003.1:426898-648645 GCA_002840505.1 Deltaproteobacteria bacterium HGW-Deltaproteobacteria-2
CAGCATAGGTTGTGCTGAAGGCCCAGCGAATTCCATCCAGCGTGATTCCGGACTGGACATGAAGGTTCTCTGTAACATAAACTTCATCATCGATATTGATGAAGTCACAGTGGTTTAACTGCCAGAAAACAGCAAGCGTTGCCAATATCAAAGCAATGTAGATGATTAGGCTCTGTTTTTTATGATTTATATTTAGCTTATTTAGCATAGCTTATTTTATGTAAAGATCAGCTGGCTTTGTCAAGTAATATTGAAATTAAAAGGCGGGAGAAAATGTTGCATTCTAACAGCAAATGCAACAAGGTAAATTAAAAAAGAACCCGGCCTTCGAAAATAAAGACCGGGTTCTCATGATAAATTATTTAACCAGTTTCAGATAATTCTTGACCAGATACTCCGCTGTTTGCAGAGCACCCTTGGCCGCTCCCAACTTGGTGTTATGAGCAAGGCAAACATATTTGATCCCGTTTTCAATAATCGGATCTTTGCGGATGCGTCCAACAGTAACAGTCATCCCACCGCCCTTGTCTCTGTCCATTCTCGGCTGAGGACGGAAAGGATCATCGGTAACATCAATCAGATGCGCCGGTGAACTGGGCAGGTCAAGATCGATAAAATCCTTGCCGAAATTCATCATTGCCTTTTTCACTTGTTCCGGCGAACAGGGTTTTTCTGTTTGCACAAAAGCGCACACCATATGACCGTCAAGCACAGGTACGCGGGTACATGTCGCCGTAATACCAAAAGGCGCATGCTTAATATTTTTGCCGGTAAACTTTCCTAAAATTTTTTGCGGCTCAGTTTCCACTTTTGGCTCTTCGCCGGATATATAGGGAATAACATTTTCCGTCATGTCCATAACGGATAAGCCCGGAGTTCTTCCCGCGCCGGACATGGCCTGAAGCGAAGTCATCACTACTTGCTTTACGCCAAAAAGCTCCTGTATCGGTTTCAAAGAAACCACCAATCCGGCAATCGTACAATTCGGTTTTGGAGAAACAAATCCCTTCCAGCGGCGGTTCTTCTGCTGCACCGCGAGCAATGCCGCGTGATCCATATTCACTCCACCGACAAGAATCGGTGTGTCATCTTCATAACGAAACGACGAAGCTGTACTGATAACCGGTGTAGTTTTGGCATACTTCGGTTCCAGTTCTTTGGCTGCACCCGCATCCATTGTGGAAAAAATGATATCCACCGATCTGGCATCGAAAGAAGCTGCTTCTTCTACAACCATTTTAGCGATATCATCGGGCAATTCTTCAGTACACCACCAGCGTGAAGAGCCATTGGCATCTTTAAGAGCTTCAATATATTTTTTCCCTGCCGACCGTTCCGAAGCTACCAACTTTGTTATTTTAAACCAGGGATGCCCGATCAAGCTGACAATCGCCTGCTGACCGACTATCCCGGTTGCACCGACAATAGCAATTCTTAACATCTTTTTACTAACCTCCATCTAAATTTCCTTTGTTATTTATTTTCAATATTCTTAAGCAAAATTGATCTTGCTTTTTCTACATCCGCCGCAATCTGCTTCTTCAACATTTCGGGACTATCAAATTTGATAATGTCCCTAATCTTCTCCGCAAACTCCGTATTTAATCTTTTGCCTCTGAGATCACCGGAAAAATCAAGCAGATGAACTTCAAAAGTAGAAGTATAATCAGCGAAGGTTGGTTTCTCACCAATATTTAAAGCAGCCATATAACGCTTTCCATCCGCATCGACGAAGGCGGCATATATTCCCGCTTGCGGCAACAATTCTTTCTCTGGCTCTATGTTAGCCGTAGGAAAACCAAGCCCAACACCGCGCCCTTTTCCCGAAACGACAATACCGGCAATATTATAACATCTTCCAAGCAAATTGGTCACTTTTTTAACGTCGCCTTTGATAATCAAATTCCTTACAAGCGTGCTGCTGATAATATCCTTCCCCGCTTTAACAGCATCAACAACTTCCACAGTAAATCCCATTTCATTCCCGCGGGAAATCAAATAATCGCTGTTGCCTTTTTTGCCCTGACCGAAAGTGTAATCATGGCCGACAATAATTTTTTTAATAGCCAGCTTTTGCCCGAGAAAATCCCGGACAAATTGTTCAGCAGTCACTCGGGAATAATCCATGGAGAAAGGTATTACCAATGTCCCGTCAATTCCGCAATCTTCCAGCAATTTCAGTTTTTCTTCCAAAGTAGTGATCAGATAAAATGGCCGTATGCCAGGATGAAGAATCATCTTGGGATGCGGATCAAAAGTAATAACCAGCGATTTCGTTACTGCTTTTTTCGCCTCTGAAGCAAGTTTACGGCAAATGAATTGGTGACTCAGATGTACACCGTCAAAGTTGCCGATAGTCACAAATGATCCGCGAAAATCTTCAGTTATGTTTTCTATTCCCTTAAATATAATCATTTTTTCTACTAACCATTAAGATAATTGGCTTGCTAACATAGCATTTTGGGGATTAAATTCAAGTTCATTTTATCTTGACAATAAGATGATGATAGGTATAGTGCACGTTTTGCGTGCCGAAGTGGCGGAATTGGTAGACGCGCTAGGTTCAGGGTCTAGTGGGTGTACGCCTGTCCGGGTTCAAATCCCGGCTTCGGCACCATTTAAAAAACAAGGGTTTAGGAGTTTACTGTACATGCTTCTAAACCTTCTTTTTTTACCCTCTTCTAACGGTTTTCTAACGAATAGAAAAGAATCTTCTAAAAGTTCAATTTGTTGTCTAGTGAAATCTGTCCATTTTTCTTTTAAACACTGCAGATAAAAACTAAAAAGCGTGGCTTCAAATGTAATCTTTATTCGAAAAGTACATTTAAAGCCGCGCTTGTGAATTCAAGTTTATTCAGACTCTATTTATGAACATTCTCCCATATCACAGCATTTCCGATACCCCATCCGCCGCAAAGACTGGCGCAACCGTATTTGGCGTCTTTTCTTTCCGTCTTCATAATGGTGTTCAATGTTACTGAAAGCCGGACTCCCGATTCGCCCAGCGGGTGACCAAGAGCGGTGGCTCCGCCCCAGATATTTACGTTCTTAAAAGGAGCATTTTCTTCAATTCTAAACTCTCTCACAATGGCCAACACCTGACTGCAGAAAGCTTCATTGATTTCCCATATGCCGATGTCCTTTACGTCAAGTCCGGCTCTGGCCAGAGCTTTTTTTACTGCCGGTATCGGACCTATACCCATTACATAAGGGTCGCAGCCTGCCATGGCTCCGGCCACATATTTTAAATGATAGCCGAGCCCTAGTTTATCCGCAAGATTCCTCTCCATCAGCAACATGGCCGCGGCACCGGTTGACAGCGGTGAAGATGTTGCTGCCGTTACTACACCACCGGGCTTAAATGGGGACTGCATCGTCGCCATTTTTTCCATGGTTATATCTTCTCTTATCCATTGATCGGTATCCACCATAAACTTTGTGCCGTCTTCTTTTTCTCCTTCTATGGGAACTATCTCTCTTTTGAATTTTCCTTCCTTCGTAGCCTGAGCGGCTTTCATATTACTCCAGTATGCCATGTTTTCCATGTCTGTTCTGCTGATATTATAAACTTCTGCTACTTTTTCCGCTGTTACACCCATCATAAGATCGTTCATATTATACTTTTCAAACAACCTTTTAGGCCATTCCATAGAGTGACCCATTGGAACGTGCTGCATGTCTTCAACACCTGCGGCAATGTAGATGTCTCCCTCGTCGGCTAAAATAGCTCTTGCGGCATGTTCTGTTGCTGCCATCCCTGAGGGGCATTGCATGTTAACATGATTCTGTGGAACACTCTCCGGAAATCCACCAGCCAGCCATGAAAAGCGCGCCAGTTCATTTTGGCAACCGGACTGATTTGAGGTACCCACATAAACCGCTTCAACGTCTTCCGGTCTGATCTTCTTAACCTTATCAAATAAAGCAGAATAAACTGTTGTGAGAATTACATCCGGCATTATGTTTCTGAACCATCCTTTCTCCGCGTGCGCGCGACAGTTTGCCGATCTTACACCGTCAATTAGAACGCATTCCCTGATTTTTTTCATAAAGCCCCCTTTCGATCTATAAGTGGTTTATCGGTCTTTATTTAATATTTAATAAGTCATTAGAAATGACCATTAATCTTTAGTATCCTAAAATAGGATTTTGCTTAATTAAAAAAAGTGAAAGACCATCACTCTCCGGACGCTGTTTGACTCAGTATGCTTCAGCACTATTTGCAGAGTGCTCTCTGTGTTCAGAAATTCAATCATGATCGTTAGCAATTGTTTTATTTTCCATCCCTGACAAGTTTTTGAAAAACGAATTGTCGTATGGATTTTACAGGTTATCCCTATAGCATGGGGACCATTATTTTTAAATGATTTTATGCGAGTTATTAAAATCAATTCATAAAAAAAGTGCCAACAGACCGTTCATTATATGAACACAAAGACTTTGCTTTTCGTATCTCAACTAGATAAATAATCTATGAAATCTTACTAAAAAACCAATTGACAATCTCATTTTTTGGGTTTAAAAATGAACACGTTCATTTAATGAACGCGTTTTTCTCTCTATGTTTCCATATCGTTATAAAGGATGTTTTATAGGATAATGGGCATCAACGAAAGAAAACTAAAGGAAAAAGAATTACGAATTAAGCAAATCCGGGATAGTGCTGCCGCTCTTTTCTATAAGAAAGGTTACGAAGCCACAACTATTGAAGACATAGCGAAACTGGCCGAAATATCCAAGGGAACTATCTATCTCTATTTTAAAAGCAAAATTGATCTTTACTATAGTATGGTCGAACCATCCTTGGATGTGCTTTCCAAAAAGCTGAGCAAAATAGCCAGCATGAAAAATATTTCTCCTGAGCTCAAAATAAAAAAAGTAACCGATGCCACTTATGAGTTTTATGTTAAAGACCCTGATGCTTATCATCTCATATCGCGCTATGAAGCCTCCGTTTTCTCTAATCTCCTTTCCCCCAAAAAGCTTGATCATCTCAAACACCTGATGCGCTCTAATCTTCACCAATTAGAGATCATTGTTTCCGAAGGGATCAATAAGGGCCTTTTTCAAAAACTCAATCCCAAAATGACGGCAATTGTATTCTGGAATACCTTCATGGGTATCATCCAATTCCAGGAAAACAGGCTGGAAAAAGGGAAAGTCGATTATCGTAGATCCACGATCAATAGTGCTATGAAGCTTATAATCAGGGGGATTAGAAAATAATCATAACAATGCTTTCATTAGCTGACTTTGCTGCAATAGTTTGCCCGTTAGCCTTTTGCGAATGCGATTCACGCTTGATTTTTTAATGTTCCATCAAATTGCTGAATACATGGAGGTATCAAGATGGCTAATATATTTAATTTAGAGAAAGCAGATAACATAGGAATAGTAACCTTTAATGTGCCCAATGAAGCGATGAATACATGGACAGAAGAGGCCATTATGAATTTTGGCGAAATTCTCAATGTCCTGGAAAAAGAAAAAGATGTCATCGGATACATATTTATTTCCGGTAAACCGGATAATTTTTTTGCCGGCGCCAATCTGAAGATGATTGAACAAATGAACGATCCGGCTTCTGTTAAAAAGGGATTGGATTATTTCCATGATGCCTTCAACAAACTCAGCGACTTTAAAGTTCCGACAGTGGCGGCTATAAACGGTGTTTGTGCGGGAGGCGGACTGGAGTTTGCCCTCGTCTGCACTGCCAGGATTGCCACGGATGCTAAAAATACAGTTATCGGTTTGCCGGAATGCAAGGTCGGTATTTTCCCCGGCGCTGGAGGAAGCCAGCGTCTACCCCGGCTTATTGGATACAACGCCATAGAATTGATATTAAAGGGCACCCTCCTCCCCGCTCCCAAAGCACTGGAAGCGGGCATCATTGACCGGATAATACCGCAAGATAAAGACTTGCTTACAGAAGCAAAGTCTTTTCTTCGGGAGATCGCTGCCGGAAAAGCCAAACTGGAACGACCGGTACATGATTTCTCCCAGGTCAAAGCGGTGGCTGAGATGGCCCGCCAAAACGTTTTAAAAGTCACAAAGGGGAGAGAAATCCCCGGGCCTATGTTTTGTATCCGGGCAATGGAAGAGGGTCTCAACCTTCCACTCAGCGAGGCCCTGGAATTGGAAAAGAAATATTTTGCTCAAGCTGCCCTTTCCAATGAGGCCAAAGGCAGCATTAATACCTTCTTCATCAAGACAATGACGGACAAGCCCAGGAATATGATGACTGAAGGTTTCACACCAAAACCTTTGAAAAAGGCAGCCATCCTGGGATTCGGAACTATGGGCCGGGGCATTATCATCGATATTCTGCGCAACACGCAAATGCCCGTGCTTGTCAAAGACTTCCCTGATGCTCATGAGCGGGGACTTGCTTTCGTGCGGAAGATTCTGGAGGGAATGGCAGAAAAAAAGCGATTGAAATCTACGGTGGATGATCTTATGAAACGCATCACCACAACCTCAGAGTACATCGCAGAATTCAATGAAGTGGATATTGTTATCGAAGCGGTCTTCGAAAGTATTAATGTGAAGAAAGAGGCCTATGAATCACTCTGTAAAGTCGTGCGGGATGATTGCATCCTTGCCAGCAATACATCTTCTATTCCTGTTGCTGCTATGGCCAAGTTTGTAACTTTTCCTGAACGTTTCGGGGGCACTCACTTCTTTTCGCCTGTCTGGATCATGGAACTCGTGGAAATAATCCGGGGTAAAATGACCAGTCAGGATACGATTGATAATCTTCTGAACTTTGCCGCCTCTATTCGTAAACGTCCGATTGTTTGCAGGGATAATCCCGGTTTTGTCGTGAATGCCTTGCTCTTTCCTTATCTCTACAATTCCATTGAATATCTCGAAAAAGGAAATTCCATCGAGAAAATCGATAAAGCTATTGTGCAATTCGGAATGCCTGTAGGACCGCTCAGGCTTATCGATGAAGTGGGCATCGATGTTCTCTATAAAGCATTTGCCTCGATGGGGATTACGCAGGAAACCCTTAAAAATATAGTGGAGTCGGGGCGTCTCGGCCTGAAAAAATCCGGGAAGGGAATGTTCCTGAAAGACGGCAGCACGGATCCGGAAGTGCTGCCGCTCATATCGAAAAGAGACCCCGCGGAATTATCAGAGAAGGAAATTGAAATGGGTTTGATCACCGGCATGGTAATAATGGCTAATGACTTGCTCAATAGAAAGATCGTAGAAGATCCGCGGATGATTGATGTCGGAATGATTTGGGGTACCGGATTTCCTCCCGATAAGGGTGGTCTTTTGAAATGGTCGGACCTCATTGGCCTGAGCAAGCAGCTCTTTGGCAGGAATTTTTATTAGGGAGATTTAATTTTTTACTGATATAGCTATCCGGCAAACAATTAAATGTTTTTTGTCTTTAACGTGAAAATAACTATATAAGGAATTTGTTAATGAAAGAAATAGTCCGCGATCTTAAAGAAGAATATGAAGCCCTTGATACTATTGTTTCAGGCCTCGATGAGAAGGACTGGTATATTAAAACGCCGTTTTTTGATTGGACCGCAAAAGATACAATCAGTCACTTGGTCTATTATGATAATGCCGCCATGCTTTCGGCAACTGATGCTGAGGCGTTCGAAAAACATACAGCAAATATGCTCTCCGGCATTACAAACTATGACGAACTACACGAAAGAGTAAATTCAGTTGGGGGTAATCTATCCATTGCGGATTTGCTTTCATGGTGGCGTAAGGAGCGCAAAAACCTTATTTTAGCCTATGAATCTTTAGATCCAAAGACCAGATTGCCATGGTACGGCCCCACGATGAGCGCCCGGTCTTCAGCGGTCGCGCGAATGATGGAAACATGGGCGCACGGCCAGGATATAGTTGATACTTTTTCTATATCACGTCCGGCATCCAACCGACTTAAACATATATCCCATCTCGGAGTAGCCACTTTCAAATGGAGTTTTACTGTTCGTCAACTGGAAGTTCCGAATGAACCGGTAAGAGTTGAGCTGACCGGTCCGTCAGGAGATCTTTGGACATGGGGCCCCGAGGACGCTGAAAACATTATCTGCGGCACTGCAGAAGATTTTTGTCTATTGGTATCACAGCGGCGTAATATTATCGATACCGGTATAGTATATAAAGGAGATGTTGCGAGCAAATGGGTGTCAATTGCACAAATCTTTGCCGGGCCGCCCGAAGAGCCGCCAAAGCCGGGATATAGGAAAATAAATAAGGATTGTTAGCGGACAACTTAATAAAAGCGGAACAAATTTGGTGCGTTATCACGCGAGGTAACCAATCCTTTTCTTCCGACAAATTCCTCTGTTTCCATGAGTTGAAAAAGGGACGGGTCTTTTTCCGTATGCGCCCAACACCTTCTGCCGTCCTCTAATCTTGCTATGATTATGGAATTAAGGGGTTCCCCATGGCGATCATGCATTACTGTATAAGTTTCAACCATCGCCGGACCGCCTGGTTTTTCTGCCAGTTCAGGACTATGCATGCTGTCGATTTTGCGTTGTATATTTTCAGATTGATCAAAGCAAAGTAAATTCTTTGGTTCCATTCCGCCGTATATTCCAACAGAGTGTTTTGTAATGTACCATCCCAGAGCGGTGATGAGACCTAATTCTTCAGGATTTTTTCGCAACCTCTCCACGGCATGAGCAATGGCATGTAATGAATAATTGTTGCCAGGACCGCCAAAGTACGCCAGTCCTCCCGTTATCGTCAAAGGTGGCAGTTTGTTAAGATTCAATCCTATTGATTTTGCCGCTATAACCGCCGCGCAGGGGAAGCAACTATAGAGGTCAAAGAAATCTATTTCACTGATATTAATTCCGGTTGACTCAAGCGCCGCGCCGACTATCTCCTTGATTGCCGGACTGGAAGTATAGTTTGCCCTGTCTGATACGAACCATTTGTCAGTAGCATCATATCCGGCATGCAGATAAATCCATTTATTTTTCGGTATTGATAGCCGCTTAGCAACTTTACTGCTGGTAATAATTATAGCAGCGGCTTGGTTTACATCCATTATCGGATTCATAAATTTTGTGTAAGGAAAACCGATCATGCGATTAACCGGAGTTACAATTTCTATCTCCTGAGCACTTTTCTCTTCTCTAAACCAGGCAAGCGGATTTTTTGCCGCAATTTTAGAAAATCCGGCACAGAATTCGGCTAGGAATTTATTATGATCTGCAATACTGAGATTACGTTCAGATCTCAAAGCGTTCTCGAAAAGAGGATATACAGTGATGGGCACTTCTGCATAATGCTTAACTTCGTCGGAATTCGATGCAGAACGGTTATCGCCCACCATGGTTGGATTGTTCTTAGAATAAGGCCAGTCCAGAATAGTATTTTTTTTCGCTGCGGCAGCAACCGTATACATGGCTTCCGCTCCGCAAATCAAGGCTATTTCTATTTCACCCGCCACAATTTTTTTAGCGGCCCTGTTCACCAGCCATTGCGGAGTATTTCCTCCTATAGCAGTGTATTCAGCCACTTTCGGCTTAATGGAGAGCATTTCACAAAGCAGGCCAGACGGATTTTCATACGTCCAGGAAAACATGTTGATAACAGACAATAAATCAACGTGGCGAAGAATTTCGGAGCATTGTGCGTCGTCAAGGCTTTTCTCAACGGCCATTTTCGCCAGTTGCAGGGGGTGCAATGCGTTTTCGTTATCTCCAAAACGATGGGTTATCTGGCCGACACCGACAATCACAGGACGTATCATCGTCATGTCCAAATGCCTCCTTAAGAATAGGACAAGGTTATCATTCTAAACAACTACTTCAGGAAGTAGCATGGCAACACGCTTAATACTAAATCCTTTAGCGGCATAGATGAGTTATTGAAAACAGATGAGATCACATGATTAAGCCAGAAACAATTTCTTTCATGATCTCAGTGGTCCCGCCGCCTATGGAAAGGATTCTGTTGTCGCGGTAGAGGCGTTCAACCAGGTAGTCTCGCATGAAGCCGTATCCTCCGAATATCTGAACTGCATCATAGGTGACCTTGTCGCTGACATTGCAGGCGAATATCTTGGCCATGGAAACCTCTTTTAGCTGATTTACACCAGCATTCATCTTGGCGGCAACCCGGTATGTGAATTCACGGCTTGCTTCCACCAGTGTGGCCATGTCCGCCAGTTTATGTCTTGTCACCTGGAAGCCTCTTAGCGGCAGACCGAATGCCGTTCGTTCACCGGAGTATCTTATGGATTCTTCCAGGGCAATCTGCGCCGTCATGTTGGCCATGATGCAAAGCATGAGTCTTTCCTTTTGGAAATTTTCCATGATGATGGAGAATCCTTTGTTTTCTGCTCCGATCAGGTTTTCCACCGGTACCCTGCAGTTATCAAAAAATATTTCCGCCGTGTCCGATGCCCACCACCCGGTTTTTTTTAAGGGATGGCCTGTCGAATATCCCGGGGTATTAGATTCAATAATCAGAAAGCTGATTCCGTGCGCACCCTCACCGCCGGTTCTCACAGCACAGGTGATCTGGTCGGCTCGTGCACCGCTTGTTATAAAAGTTTTACTTCCATTGACTACGTAAAAATCACCGTCACGCACAGCTCTTGTCCTAAGGCTGGCAACATCCGACCCTCCGCCCGGCTCAGTAACAGCCAGAGCGGCAATTTTCTCGCCTCTAAGAACAGGTTTTACGAAACGTTCCTTCTGGAAGGGTGTGCCTCTGCGCACGATCGGCGGTATGGCAATGTCCAGAGATCCGAGACCGGCAACCAGACCGGCTGATCCGCTACGCATCAGTTCCTCAACCACGACGATTTTAAGAAAAATATCGCCGGGCGTTCCGCCTACTTCCTCAGGATATCCTATTCCCAGAAAGCCCATATCCCCGGCGATCTTGTATAATTCCCGAGGGAATTCTCCCGCTTCTTCCCATTTTTCAATTTCCGGCAATATTCCCTTTTTAACAAGAGATCTGATTGAATTGCGCAGCATATCATGTTCTTCTTTGAAGTATTCCTGATATTCGTTCGTCATATTTTCGTCATCCTTTCCCTTTAGTTATAAATTTAATGAGCAAATGATCTTTCAGCCAACTTCAATTCTCATCCGGTACATTTTATCATTTTATTGTAACGGTCTGCGGTAACTTCTCCATCAAAATTTCTGCAGTTTCAGCCACCATATCCTCAACCACCTGACGGGCGGGGACAATCTTATGAATCAGGCCAGAAATCTGTCCGGCGAATCCACCGATATAGTCCTCTTTATTGCCTTTCACGAAGGATCCCAGCAGTGCCGAGGCCAAAAGGACCTGGATGGGAAAGGGCATTGCTTCAAGACCAGATTTATCCCAAAGATCATGGATTTTGGTATAATTGGCCCTAGATGTTTTGCCGGTATAAAGCTTGCTGACGCGCGTATCTTCATCAGTAGCATCAAGAATACGTTGCTTGCAAAGATCCATGGCACCGCCTTCATTTGTAGCGAGAAAACGTGTCCCTACCCAGACTCCGATACAACCCATGGCCAGAGCAGCCGCCAATCCACGTCCGTCACCGATACCTCCAGCCGCTAATACCGGAATCGGTGTTACGCTATCAATTACCTGGGGAAGCAAGGCCATCGTACCGATTCTTCCTGTATGACCGCCTGCCTCATGACCCTGAGCCACGATAAGATCGAGACCCGATACGGCCATACGTTTCGCATTTTTCACATTGCCTGTGATTCCCAGAACTTTCATCCCATGGGCATGAGCTTCATTCACCATACCCCCCGGGTTGCCCAGACCGGCACAAAAGAGCGGCACTCTTTCCTCGATGCAGATCCGAATTGCTTCTTGGGGTTGCACTACAGTCGTGTCCATTTTTACCATGAGATCAATTTCCGGCAAATCCATTTCCGCTTTTATTTTATAGAACCAATCAAGATATGGTGGGGGAAGGCCTTCGAGTAAAGTCATGAGCGGAATAGACTCATGCGAGCCATCTGTTTTTATAACATTTTGAGGAAGCAGCAGGTCAACACCAAAGGGTTTGTCGGTTTGGGCTTTGATTTCCCGAATGGCCTGTTGCAGTTCATCGATATTGAAGCCTGCTCCGCCAAGAACTCCCAAACCTCCGGCCTCAGATACAGCCACGACAAGTTCTACTGGCGCCCCATTCGGTTCACCAATCAATGTGGGGCCCATGCCCGCACTGATGATGGGATACTCGATGCCCAGCATGTCACACAATTTGGTACGGAGAACTATCCTTTTCATATGAAAACCTGCTCCTTATTTGTTTTTCAAACTTCTTAGGACAATCTCTGATTTTTATCCGGTCGTGCTAACAACACCTCTCATGTAAATTTTCATGCTAACTTTTTTATCTTTAATGTATCATGTTTCTAGGCAGTACCCGGAATTCTGCCATATTAAATCCGAATGTCAACATGAATCTACTGCTGAAAAAATGTATGCCATTCGTTATACTGTTTGATATAGATAATAATTTGATATAGATAATAAAATAAACACACTATATTTTGGAGAAAGCTTTTTACTTGACGCCTTAAAGCAATTTCTCTATCTTGTCAGTAAGTAATACCATCTCAATTCAAAGGATAACGACGCAGCCGACAAAGTTAACCAAATACCGGGAGCGTATCCCGTAAGGGGAGCGCATAATAAAGAAGGTTTTTACCTTGCCGGTAATTACCACCTGCAAGGTGGGAACTTACAAGCGAATTGGTATAAAATCAAAACAAAGAAAAAGAACAATGATTGAAAATCTGATTAATAATTTATCTTTATATCTGCAGGGTTCGCTATTTTTAGCGTTTTTAGCCGCTTACTTGGGCGGACTTGTAATCAGCTTTACTCCCTGCACTTATCCCTTGATTCCTGTGACCGTCGGCTTTATTGGAGCGCAAAGTTCTTCATCCAAGCTCCGTGGATTTTTTCTTTCGTTGTTTTATGTTGGTGGACTCGCTTTCACCTACTCCATTCTGGGCGGCGTAGCCGCTTTATCGGGCAAACTCTTCGGACAAATGCAAACAACTCCATGGACGTATTTCATCATGGGTAATTTATGCCTTATCATGGGACTATCCATGTTGGATGTTTTCAGTATCTCCCTGCCCCTTCCGCAAAAGCTTATCAAGATATCGGCCAACAGTAATAAAAAAGGATTTTTAAGCAGTTTTTTGGTAGGCATCTTATCCGGTGTAGTTATCGGTCCCTGCACTACTCCTGTATTGGCTGTTTTACTGGGATACGTTGCTGTAAAGACGAATGTTATGCTGGGAATAACTCTTCTTTTTGTGTTCGCCTTTGGTATGGGTACATTGCTGATTATCGTCGGTACTTTTGCCGGGATTATTGCCACATTGCCCAAATCCGGAGTTTGGATGACAAAAATAAAATTTGTTTTTGGATTGATATTAATTGGCGCGGCTGAATATTTCCTGTATACTGCGGGCGTTTTATCAATATAGAAAAACGAGGCTCTGATGAATAAAAAAATAATACTGTTATTTTTCACGATTTTATTGATTTGTATTCCATTTTCTCTGTCATTTGGACAATACAGGCCCAGTGTCTTTTCCATTCCGGCACCTGATTTTTCATTATATGATATTCAGGGAAAAATGTTTAAATTAAGCAGTCAAAAGGGAAATCCGGTCGTAATGTTTTTCGGAACCACCTGGTGCCCGGCCTGCCGCAGTGAAATGCCTTACTATAAAGCCCTTTATGAAAAATATGCACGGCACGGATTAAAATTTCTTTATATTGATATAAACGAATCGACTAAAAGAGTGGCTCGTTTTGCTAAAGAAAATTCATTCCCTTATCTTGTTCTACTTGACTCAGACGGCAGTGTTGCCAATAACTACAACATTACCGGAGTTCCGACATTAATTCTCGTGAATAAACAAGGAAACATCATCGGCGTGAGCCACCGGACATCAGATTTGCCAATTAATGACCTTTTCCCCTCTAAAAAATAAAATGTTATAATTTAAAGATAAGATTGATTAAAAATTAAGCTACAAAATTATGATGGAGAAAAATTGATGACAGAGAAAAACTGGCTGCAAACCTTAACAAAATCAGATTCTGACAAATGGATCGGCGGTGTTTGCGGTGGCCTTGGTGAAAGCTCTCCAATTCCATCCTGGGCTTGGCGTCTGCTGTTTGCAACACTTATCATATGTTTCGGCACAGGCATATTATTATACATCTTACTTTGGATTTTCGTTCCGGCTAAATCGAAAGAAGGGAATTAACCATGATATTAAAAAACGATATTTATATTTATGAATGGACCAATCCTTTTGAAAATAACTGCAACAGTTTCTATATCGGCGGCAATGTACAGGCGTTAATTGATCCCGGATTAACCGGATACGTGCCTGATCTGCTGAATAAAATGTCCGCCGATGGTATTAAAAAAGAAGAGATCCGCTACGTCATCAACACCCATTCTCATCCTGATCATTTTCAGGGTTCTGAAATTTTTGATCAGGAAAAAGTTAAGGTCGGGCTGCATACAAAAGAAATTGAATTTTTAAAAGGAGATGGCGGCGAGTTATACAGCCTTTTCGGAATCAACGTTCCCAAGATGAATGTAAATTTCCCGCTGGAAGAAGGCGACGTAGCTTTGGGAGACCAAATATTTAAAATAATTCTTGCCCCCGGCCATTCACCCGGATCCATCGGTCTTTACTGGCCAGGGCAAAAAGCATTGTTCTGCGGTGATGTGATTTTTGACCAAAGCGTCGGGCGAACCGATTTTCCCGGAGGCAACGGCGCTCTATTAAAGAAAAGCATCCTTGCTTTTTCTAAACTTGATCTGGAACTTATTCTTCCCGGACACATGGGCATCCTCTCCAGCAAAAGCAGCATCAAGAATAATTTTAATTTAATCATTCAGGGAATATTCCCTTATATTTAACGTCTGCTTTACGGAGAAAATTTTTTATGGCCAATGAAGGAAACAAGGTAATTTACTCCATGATCGGGGTAAGTAAAATATACGAAAAAAAACCGGTACTTAAAGACATATATCTGTCTTATTTTTACGGCGCGAAAATCGGCGTTATCGGGTTAAACGGCTCCGGGAAAAGTTCTCTTCTGAAAATTCTCTCCGGTGTGGATACAGATTTTCTAGGGAAGACTATTCTTTCTCCCGGTTACACGGTTGGCTATCTGGAACAGGAGCCTCGTTTGGATGAAGCCAAAACCGTACGGCAAATTGTGGAACAGGGTGTGCAAAGCACCATGGATTTAATCCATGAATACAATGAAATAAACGAGAAGTTTGCCGAGCCGATGTCGGATGATGAGATGGCAAAACTCTGTGAAAGGCAAGGCGCCGTGCAGGAAAAACTCGACGCACTTGACGCCTGGGATATCGATTCGCGTCTGGAAATGGCCATGGACGCTTTGCGCTGTCCGCCCGGCGATACGTCGATAAAAGTTCTCTCCGGTGGCGAAAGACGCCGCGTGGCGCTGTGCCGTCTGCTTCTGCAAAAGCCGGACATTCTGCTTCTGGATGAACCAACCAACCATCTGGATGCCGAATCCGTTGCTTGGCTCGAACATCATCTGCAGAAATATGAAGGCACCATCATCGCCGTCACTCACGACCGCTATTTCCTCGATAACGTCGCCGGCTGGATTCTGGAGCTCGACCGCGGACAGGGCATTCCCTGGCAGGGCAATTATTCTTCATGGCTGGAGCAAAAACAAAACCGCCTGAAAAATGAAGAAAAGGCGGAAAGCGACCGAATAAAAACTCTGGAGCGCGAGCTCGAATGGATTCGCATGTCGCCCAAAGGCCGGCACGCCAAATCCAAGGCGCGCATTAATGCTTACGAGGAACTGTTGGGAAAAAATATGGATAAAGAATCCGGCACGCGGGAAATATTTATCGCGCCGGGACCCCGTCTGGGCGATCTGGTGATTGAAACCAAAGATGTAAACAAAGGTTATGGTGAAAAGCTCTTGGTAGATGGTATGAGTTTCACTTTGCCACCCGGCGGTATCATAGGCGTAATTGGTCCCAACGGCGCGGGCAAGACCACGCTGTTTCGCATGATCACCGGACAGGAAAAACCAGATTCCGGCGACATACGCATCGGTGAGACAGTAAAACTTGCTTATGTTGACCAGAGCCGCGACACACTCGATTCCAATAAAAACATCTGGGAAATGATTTCCGACGGACAGGATATTATTCCCATAGGAAGTCGACAGATTAATTCACGCGCTTATGTCTCGCGATTTAATTTTTCCGGAACAGACCAGCAAAAGAAAGTAGGCACTCTTTCCGGCGGCGAACGCAACCGCGTTCATCTGGCACGCATGCTCAAGGAAGGAGCCAATGTGCTTTTACTTGATGAACCGACCAATGACCTGGATGTCAACACGCTCCGTGCGTTGGAAGATGCGCTGGAGAGTTTTGCCGGTTGTGTCGTCGTCATCAGCCACGACCGCTGGTTTCTGGATAGAATATGTACGCATATCCTGGCATTTGAAGGTGAAAGCAAGGTACTTTTCTTCGACGGCAATTATTCTGAATATGAGGAAGACCGCAAAAGAAGACTCGGCAGCGCCGCCAGCCAACCCCACCGCATCAAATACCGGCAACTGACCAGAAGATAGCACCACTTTTAAAGGAAAGAATTCTATTATTCCGACTGGTCTTTTTTCCCCTGGTGTTTATCTATTGATTTTCCGCCAACTCTTGTAATACTTACATCACCTGGTTCAGCAGAAATGAACCAATTGTCCAAATCAAACTGAATATTGCTAACATGGGGCAGGTTCATTAATTCCGATACCAAAGCTTCAATGTTAGGAAGACTCAAGTCTTCCTGAGATAATTTACTCAAACTGCCATAGAAATGTATTGTTTTATTGACACAAGAATAGTTGATTTTCGTCATATCAACATTGCGGCTTACTAAAATTTGTTTCACTCTTCTATTGGTTTCATACCTGGAAAATTCATCTGACATAAGTGCCTTATCGTAAATTGATTGCTTTTATTTTAAAATTAAACAAAATTTGGATCAATGTCAATCTCTTATGCGGCTACTAACAATAAGTTATGATTATCTCTCTCTATAAAATAAGCATGCCTTCATCAAAACTCTTGCAGAGAAGCTCTTTAGAGAGAAGAACGACCTCATTTAATAGAAATTACCGGACTGAAATTATCGACCATGATCCCTATAACGCGAAAGAACAGGCGCAATCAATGTAGCAGTTTGATATTCCGGATACAAAAAGACTTGATAAAAAACGTCACCTTATATTATAGGCAATGCATTCTATGCTCAAAAAGAGGAGGTTGTCTTGGCACGCATACCATATTTTACAGCGCAAGATGCTCAAGCGGATCCCAATAAACTGGCATTGCTGGGAAAAGAACCTCAAATGAACATTTTCAAGATCATTACCCATGCCACATATCCGATTGCCCGTAAATTCATTACTTTGCCCGCGTCGGTGCTCATAAACGGCAAAGTCAACCCGATACTGAGAGAGATGGCCATAGTTCGGGCCGGCATTCTTTGTCATTCGGAATACGAAGTGCATCAACATCTTAAAGTCTCCCGATGGGTAGGCATGCCGGAGGAGAAGATTGAAGCACTTAACATAGGTTCAAAATCACCTGTTTTTTCAGAGGTTGAACGCCTGGTGCTTCGTTTTACCGAAGAGATGGTTCAAAATCACAAAACCAGTGATGAAACTTTCACTGCACTGAGCAAACACTTTTCTTATGAAGAAATGGTAGAACTTTCTATTGCCGTGGGATGCTACATGATGATAAGCATTTTTCTCAACACTTTCGAAGTCGATATTGAAGACCAGCCTTTATCTCCCTAAGGCTGAATCAGCCGGATCTTAATCTTCTTTTTTTAAGCATTAATGAAATATCAACAGACTATGTTATTGTACATTGGTTTTTGACGGAAAAATAGAATTTATTTTCCCCTTAAGAAGATTGCATCAAAAAAAACCGCCCTCATGGTGAGTTTTGAACCATGAGGGCGGACGTTTGAAAATAAACGCTTATGTACTTTCTTAAAAAAAGTTATAATTTAACAATTTGGTCATACATGGCGTAATAGCTTTCACCAGTGGGCTGTTTATTACAGAAGTAAACAACTTAGACGTACCTACCTGGGTCAAAAAGGTTGTAAATTGAGCATCGCTAACGCCCCAGTAGTTTAAACTACTTTGAACTCCAGTGATTAAACCACTAATAAGTTGAGCACCGGTTATCTGACCTGTGACCATTTCCATTTCATTTTCGGTCATTGCCTGCATCTCAGCTTTTGCAGTTAACGGAACAATCGTTATAGCCAAAACAAAAAATAAAACCATGATTCCTGTAATTGCTTTCTTCATTTTCCATTCTCCTTTATTTTTTAAGAAACCAACAATTTCTTCCTTATGTAACTTCAAAGGATAACCAATAAAATCATCTAAAGCATGGGGTTAAAACGAACAGAAACGTACAGGATGACATGGTCAACAATCAGAAGGAGAAACGTACCGCTTGAAATACAGGTTTAAATTTATAATAATACTCTTTTTATTTTTGTCAAGTAAAAATGTATACGTTTTTCAATATGTAGAAAAATTCCATTCTGGCGGGGCATTAATCAATATAAATACATATACTTACGTCCTCATGGTTTGGCCTTTTAAAACCATGAGGACGGGGAATTTACAAAAATATATTGATTTACTTAATTAATTGTACACAAAGCTTTTATTACATCTTGGGGAACTTGAAAGTTCAATAATAATTGAACAGTTGGTTGAGAAGCTGTCCCCAGGTCACTGTTAATCAGAGGCATTGCCAGAGGCATTGCTAATGATGCTATGCTACTTCCAACTGTCGTAACTACTGCAGGACTAAACCCTATTTTTAACATCGTAGATCTAAAAATGCCATCACCCGTTCCAACAAGGCCGGCTAAAGATACCTGACCTGAAACCATTTGCATTTCATTATCGGTCATAACTTTCATTTCTGCCTTGCCATTTAATGGAATGAGCGCCACGGTTACAACAAAAAACAAAATTATGATTCCTGTGATTATTTTTTTCATTTTTTTCTCCTTTTTTTCTCCTCTGTTAATAAGACGTCAACATTCTTTTTCATACATCACTTAAAAGTAATAAGCTTTATACAACCAAACGCATAAGCAATTTGAAATAGGCAGAAACGTACAGTTTGGAAGGGACAATCAAAAGGAAAAACGTGCAACATGAAATTTCATTCATATAATAATGTTTTTTTTACTTTTGTCAAGCAAGATAAATTATAATATATAAATATAATGTTATCGCATTGTTAGACAACAAGGAACGTCTTTCTCATACCAAATAAACGTGATGGCTATAATCAAAAAATAGATCAAATTAGAATTGACACTAAGGTTTCGAATTTCCTGAAGTGTCTGCCATGTAAAGCGTATTTATGAACGCAATTAACTCCATATTAAAATTGCTTTATTTTTAAAAACACATCAGTTAAACAAACAATCAACAAAAAAGATTTTTATGATTATGAATAAATAACTATTCATTTAATGAGGTATATTTTTGGAAGAAAAAAATCCCGCTGCTAAACTTTTTGTTCATCAGTCTCGTCCCCGTGGTCTATCCAAATGGATTCCTCTTATCGAAACACTGAGTAATTACAAAAGTGACTGGGTCATCCATGATATAATTGCCGGTCTGGTGCTAACCGCTATTCTAGTACCGGTAGGTATGGCTTACGCATCAGTTTCGGGTTTGCCAGCTATTTATGGTCTTTATGCCACAATAATACCCCTTATCGCTTATGCTCTTTTCGGACCCAGCAAAATTCTGGTTTTGGGACCGGACTCGGCTTTGGCCGGCCTCATCGCTGCGGCAATATTGCCCCTTGCCGCGGGCAATCCCGATAAGGCCATCGCTCTCGCCGGAATGCTGGCAGTGCTTGCCGGCGCTTTGTGTATTTTAGCCGGTCTCGTTAAATTCGGTTTCATTACCGACCTTCTTTCCAAACCGATCCGCATAGGTTATCTGAACGGAATCGCGCTCACAGTTTTAATCGGTCAGTTGCCGAAGGTTCTCGGTTTTTCAGTCAGCGGCAATAATTTTTTACTGGAAACAAACGGTCTGATACAAGGCATTGTGAATGGACAAATAAACTGGACATCCTTTATTATCGGATTTTCATGCTTGATCATCATTCTTGGTTGCAAGAGCTGGTTCTCAAAGATTCCGGGTGTACTAATCGCAGTAGCAGGCGCAACAATTATCTCTTCCTGGCTTAATTTATCCGTAAGTTCCGGAATTGCCGTGGTCGGGCCATTGCCACAGGGACTGCCTCAATTTCAAATTCCCCTGGTTTCTTTTGAGGAATTCAAGGCTTTGTTTGCCGCCGCGGTGGCCATCGCTCTGGTTTCGTTCGCCGATATGAGCACTCTCTCCCGAACCTTCGCCATGCGTACCGGTCACAAAGTTGATAGCAATCAGGAAATCATCGCTCTGGGCGCCGCTAATGCGGCCGCAGGATTTTTTCAGGGATTTCCTGTCACCAGCAGCGCCTCACGCACACCGGTAGCCGAATCGGCAGGAGCTAAAACACAAATCACCGGTTTGGTCGGTGCATTATGCATCGCCCTTCTATTGATTTTCACTCCGAATCTGCTCAAAAATCTTCCTCAGGCAGTGCTGGGCGCCGTAGTCATCTGCGCCTGTATCTATCTTTTTGAATTTCATGTCGTTGCGCGTTTATATAAATTGCGACGGGAAGAATTCGTTTTCTCCATGGCGTGTTTTCTGGGTGTAATTTCTCTGGGCATCATCAAGGGTATCTTTATTGCCATAGGTCTGGCATTAGTCGCTTTCATCTGGCGAGCATGGCATCCTTATGATGCCGTGCTCGGCCATGTGGAGGGACTGAACAGTTATCATGACATTTCCCGCCATCCAGAGGCCAGACTTATTCCCGGATTGGTACTTTTCCGATGGAATGCGCCGCTGTTTTTCGCCAACGCGGAGACTTTCCTTGAAAATATACTGCGCGCTGTAGCCGACGCTCCGACACCAACCAAGTGGGTTGTCGTGACGGCTGAACCGATTACCGATGTAGACACCACGGCAGCGGACATGCTGGCTGAACTGGACAACTCTCTGCATCAGGCGGGAATGGATTTGGTTTTCGCGGAAATGAAAGGTCCGGTAAAAGACATGCTCAAGCGTTACGGCCTTTTCAACAGGCTTGGCGTTGATAATTTCTTTCCAACGATTGAACAAGCCGTAGAACGATATCTCGCTGTGCATAAAATTGACCAACCGGATTAGACGGATATAAAGAAGACTATGTAATTAAGATTATGGTATTTTAATTTTTCTTTTTTCCGGGTCCGGGTGTTGACGGTAAAAGATTGCGATATTGCCAATGAGTCCGATAAGTTCACTTTTGGTGGATTGGGCTATTTCTTCGGAGATTTCTTTTTTGGTTTCCTTGAACTCGCCGAATTTTACTTTGATGAGTTCGTGATCTTTCAGGGCAAGGTCAACTGAACCGATTAAATGGCCTGTTACGCCTTTTGTCCCGACTATCACCAGCGGCTTTAAATGATGTGCCTGCGAGCGTAAATATTTTCTTTGCGAACCTTTAAGTTTATCCATAAATGTTCCTTTTGACGAAAAACTCTTACCATAATTAAATCGAATAATAAACTTTTTAATGAGACTCGCTGAAAAATCCCAAGTTTTGGGGCTATTCAAAAGCTTGTCCCGTACTTGATACGGGATGTTCAGATGCAGGCACGCAAGAAACCGAACCGCGAGGCGTATATTTACATACGTTGAGCGGTGCGGTTTGCAGCGATCCCGCTTTTATCGGGACAGATGAGAGCATTGTAAAGCCTACGGCTTTTTCCGACAAGGAAGGTGACTAGTTATAATTGCGCCTCCCTACGTGAATACGCTCCCGGTCAACAGCCCCAAAGGTCTTATTTTAGACTTTACAAATTCCATTTATATTGATTAGAGTATAAGTGTATTATTCAAGAGGAGGTTTATCAGTGAGCAAAGCAAAGTTGCCTGAATATGATTACGATACGATTATTATTGGCGGCGGACCGGCCGGCTATACCGCAGGAATTTATGCCGCCAGAAGCGGGCTGAAAACATTGCTCGTGGAAGGAGCGGCAACGGTCAGCCAGATAACAATTACCGATACAATTGAAAACTATCCGGGAATTCCAGACGGCATCAACGGTTTCGATCTGATGCAGTTATTTAAAAAACAGGCTCTCAATTTCGGACTGGAAATTCAAGCCAATGATGTCTCGTCAATTAAAAAAAACGCCGGTACACCATTTATCTGGGATATTGTAGTGCAAAATAAATCGTACAGTACTTTAAGCGTAATTGCCGCGACCGGTGCGCAATGGAACAAGTTGGGAGTTCCCGGCGAAGAGGAATTCGCCGGCAAAGGCGTTTCTTACTGCGCCACCTGTGATGGGCCGTTTTATAGAAACAAGGATGTTGTTGTTGTGGGCGGCGGCGATACGGCTATTCAGGAAGCTTTGTTTCTGACTCATTTTGCCAGAAAAGTTACCGTGATTCATCGTCGCGACCGTCTGCGCGCGGCGGCAATTCTGCAGAAAAGAGCGTTCGCGGAAAAAAAAATTGAATTTATCTGGAAATCAAAACTCGCTGAAGTTACCGGGCAGGAATTTGTTACCGGCGTAAAAGTAGCCGATGTTGAATCAGGCAAAATTAACGAATTTGAAGCGGAAGGAGTTTTTATATTTGTCGGCCGAATTCCTCATACGGACATTTTCCGAAATATCTTAAAACTGGATGCGGGCGGCTACATTATATCAGATGAAAACATGCGCACATCAGCGGCAGGAATATTTGCTGCCGGTGATTGCCGCGCCAAACAGTTCCGGCAGGTGGTAACAGCTGCGGGCGACGGAGCCAATGCCATTTACAGCGCCGAGTTATACGTCGAAGAACTCAAAGGCGAATCATACTAAAGTTAAAACAGAGAAAATATAATCATGGAATCTTTCATCAATGCCTGGCAGCAATTACCTTCGCAGATAAGCCCATCTCTTTTCAGCATAGGATCATTTCAACTGCGCTACTACAGTTTGATGTATCTTGTTGCTTTTGTCATCGTCTATTTTCTAACCATCTATCGTCTTAAAAGTGAAAATTACGAATATACGGCGGAAACGGTGCAGGACTATCTCGTTTGGGTAATGCTTGCTTTGATTTTAGGAGGACGGTTCGGTTATGCCTTATTCTACAACTTCGGTTATTATCTGCAACATCCGCTAGAAATAATTTTACCCTTCGATTTTTCCAACGGAATTAAATTTGTCGGACTCAGCGGCATGTCTTATCATGGAGGACTTATTGGCATCGTTATTGCCACTATATTATTCTGCCGCAAAAGTAAGATTGATATCTGGAATTTCGTTGATCTTTTCTGCCCGGCCATACCGCTGGGTTACACTTTCGGCCGACTCGGCAATTTCATCAATGGCGAATTATATGGCCGCGTAACCGCTGTACCGTGGGGAATGTATTTCCCCTTAGATTCAACACACAGCCTGCGCCATCCTTCCCAGCTTTACGAAGCGTTTTTCGAAGGAATTGTTCTTTTTATTCTGCTGTGGATTATTAGAAAAAAGAAAAGTTTTGACGGACTACTTCTGGGAATATACCTTTGCGGCTACGGTTTTGTGCGTTTCTTTATCGAATTTTTCCGTGAACCCGATTATCAACTTGGTTTAGTTTTAAGCTTCATGAGCATGGGACAGGTTCTTTGCTCGCTGATGATGATAGCGGGCATAATTATCATCATATGGCGCAGACACGTCTCAGTTTCAACAAAATAAGCAGGAGTTTGCATAATGACTTTGTGGTGGATATTTTTTGGTGTTTTTATCTTTGCTATGCTCGCTTTAGACCTCGGTGTTTTTAACCGCAAGATTCACGTCATCAAAATGAAGGAATCCTTGCTTTGGACGGCTTTCTGGGTGACCCTGGCGCTCTTGTTTTGCGCGGGCATTTTCTTTTTCCACGATGAAGGCCACTCCAAAGCGATGGAGTTTTTTACCGCTTATATCATTGAATACTCTTTGAGCATCGATAATCTTTTCGTCTTCATGCTGATATTCAGGTTTTTCAACGTGCCGCACTCTTATGAACACAAGGCTCTGTTCTGGGGAATATTGCTGGCGCTGATTACCCGCGCGATTTTTATCTTCGCGGGCGTCGCGCTCATCAATACCTTTAGTTGGGTAATGTATATTTTTGGTGTTTTCCTTATTTTTACCGGCATCAAAATGGCCTTGAACAAAGAAACCGAAGTTCATCCCGATAAAAATATCGCCATCAAAATGCTGCGTTTTTTCATTCCTGTGACAAAAGAATTTCAGGAAGCCAAGTTTTTTATCATTAAAAACGGCAGGCGTTTTGCAACTCCCATGCTGGCCGTGCTTCTGGCGCTGGAAACCACCGATATCCTGTTCGCTGTTGATTCCATCCCGGCGGTTCTGGCCATTTCCAAAGATCCTTTTATTGTTTATACTTCCAATGTCTTCGCCATTCTTGGCCTGCGCTCTTTGTTCTTTGCTATTTCCGGTTTGATGAAATTGTTTCATCTACTGCATTACGGTCTGGCGGCAATCCTGAGTTTTGTCGGCGTTAAAATGCTTATTGAAGATTTTTTTCACGTACCGGTCGGAGCTTCTCTGATTGTAATATCCTCTATTCTTGTTATTTCGGTTGTAGCGTCCATAATATGGCCGGATACAAAGTATGAAGATATTCCTCAGATAACTATAGAGAAGTAATATTATGCAAACAGAATATTTAAACGCTTCTCAAGCGCAGTTGAAAAAATGGGCAAGGCTTGACGACACCAAGGTGCGGCAAGAGGAAGGAATCTTCCTGGCCGAAGGCGTCAAGGTTGTCGAAGAGCTGCTGACTAGCGACTGGCAAATAAAAGCAATACTGGTTATGCCCGAAAAAATACAATACCGGGAGAAGCTCGCACTGCCAGCCGCCGAAGATATTCTCATTTATCAACTCACACGTTCCCAATGGCAAAAAATTGGACAGGACAGAGAACCGGAAGGAATTATGGCTGTAGTCGGTATGAAACAGGCACAAAATTTTTCTTCATGGCTGCCTAAAACTTCCGGCAATATTTTGATTTTGCATGAAATCAACAATCCCCTCAATCTCGGAGCGCTCATGCGCAGCGCGCGATGGTTCGGCTTTGATGGAATAATTTTAAGTGCTAACTCGGTGGACTACACCAATCCTAAAGTCGTGCGCGCTTCCATGGGCAGTATTTTCCATCTGACAATTATCCCCGATATTGATTTGTCTGCCACATTGCCGGAAATTAAAAAACGCTTTTTTCTCATTGGCTCTGATGTACGCGACGGTTTACCGCCTCATCCGGTCCATAAAAAGGCAGCTCTGCTTTTGGGCAACGAAAGCCACGGTTTGCCGGAAACCATTTTAAGACTAGCCGATGAAAAATGGAGCATTCCCGGAATCGGTAAAGCCGATTCCCTGAGCTTGCCGCAGGCGGCCGCGATTATGATGTACGAATGCACACGACCTTGAAAAAAACTCATATGTCCCGATTCCATCGGGATTGCGCTGCATGAACTCCTCTCCCTTGAGGGGAGAGGTCGGGTGAGGGTGAAAAATGAAATCTTACATTCAAATATCTACAACAACCGAAACCAAAGAACAGGCACAAAAAATTGCCCGATATTTAGTCGAACAAAAACTGGCCGCATGCGTGCAGATCTCCGGCCCCATTGAAAGTATTTATCACTGGAAGGGAAAAATGGAAACCTCCAGAGAGTGGCTTTTACTGATTAAAACACGGGAAGACTTATTTAAAAAAATTAAATCCTCCATCAAAAAACTGCACTCTTACGAAACACCGGAAATCATCGCCGTGCCGATTATTAAAGGGAGCAAGGAATATCTGAACTGGCTTGATGACGAGCTATCCCATTCCTAAATCAAAGCGCTATTTTTGTTGGCATAGCCTGCCCCGGCACAGGCTGGGATTGTTGGCTTCCTCAACGTATTTATAATACGCCTCTTTGCCTCCAGCTAGCATCCTCGATATCATCCTTGATTTAGGAATAGGATTCGGTATTAAACCGCGTGCTTCCTCACCCACGCGACATATTTGTCCATCCAGCTCTGCATGAATTTTTTACTGTCTACCCCGATGTTACCGGTCTCGTCAAACAATCCGTCTTTCATCTGGATAAAAGCTTCAGGCTGACAAAGTGTTGGGGCGTTCAATGCGGAGAGAATATTGCGTAAATGCTGCTGCGCCATGGCGGTTCCAGTAGCGCCGCTTGAAACACCTAGAATACCGGCAGGTTTTCCGGCCAAAGAGTTCAGGCCATAAGGACGCGAGGCATGGTCGATGGCGTTTTTAAGCACACCAGGTATTGAACGATTGTATTCCGGAGTGACAAACAAAAGTCCCTGAGCGCTTTTGATTTGGGTCTTTAGCCGCTTGACCGGCTCGGCCTGATTCGCGTCGTCTTCCTGATTGTAAAGCGGCAGATCATTGATTTGCGCGTGCTGGAAAAAGAACTCCTGGGGCGCCAACCTTATAATGGCATCAGCCAGTTTGCGATTGAATGAATCCTTACGAAGACTCCCGACTATAACGGTTATTTGGTATGTATTCATTGAGGCCTCCTTTCAAGATCACCGCAACGTCCTGATTTATTTTTCAGGAATAATCTTGTTATTTTCTACAATGACTAAATTTGAAAAGAATATTAGCACGAAAATCACCAATAATTCAATGACGTGAATATCTGGACTTTGCCGTTGGTCATGACTTTATCTTCCCCGGTTTTCCAGCTTCGCCGTCGGTAAGATCACACGATTTTATAAGGTTGTCGAGCTGTCCTTCGGTGAGCCCGCTGCCCAAAACACCTTCAATACGCTTGATCGCCCGTCCCTTTTCAAAAAAGATTACCGTCGGCACTACTTCAATGTCGTATGTATCTTCACATTCCCTCACTTGATCGGTCATCATTCGGCAAAATTGCGGATCGTTATCAAGGGCATACTTATCGAAGATTGGCAGAAATCTGCGTGAGTGAGGGCACCACGAAGCATAGAAAAGAACGAAAACCCTCTGGCATTCTTTTAAAACAGCAGTGAGTTCGGCTTCGTTTTCAATAATCCTGTTTATCATTCCTCTTTCTTTCGTTATATTCACCGTGAAAGGATTATAGCATCTGTGCCTGTTTGTGCATGAAAGTCTAACTAAACCGTTGTTTATAATATATTATCTTCCTGTATTTATTTTATAATATTTTTTTCATAAATGAAATTTGAAATATTTTTCAAGAAAAGTTTTAAAAACCTTTTAAATATGTTAATACACTTCCCATATTCTTATACCATTTCGATTTCAAAGGATAACGAGGCGGCGAGGAGGAGGCTCCGCAGACGTATATATCGATACGTTGAGGATACCGACCCCGGCCTGCGCCGGGACAGGCTAAGCCAATAAAGTTAGCCGAAAAAATAGGAATGGTACAAATATTTTTAAGGAGACTATATGTCCGATAAAAACGAATTGGAAAATAAATGCATTGATACTATACGTTTTCTGGCTGCTGACGCGATTGAAAAAGCCAAATCCGGCCATCCCGGCATGCCGATGGGAGCTGCCGCCGCTGCTTTTACCTTATGGACAAGACATTTGAAACACAATCCCAAGAATCCTCAGTGGCCTGATCGCGATCGCTTTGTTCTTTCCGCCGGTCATGCATCAATGCTTTTATACGCCCTTTTGCATCTCACCGGTTATGATCTTACTCTTGACGATATTAAAAATTTCCGTCAATGGGGAAGCCGTACACCGGGTCATCCCGAATACAAGCATGCTCCCGGTGTGGAAGTAACCACAGGGCCCTTGGGACAGGGTTTGGCCAACGCCGTAGGCATGGCTATTGCCGAGACGCATCTGGCGGCACGCTTCAACCGCGAAGATGAAAAATTGGTTGATCATTTTACTTATGTCATGGCTAGTGACGGCGATATAATGGAAGGTGTTGCCGCTGAGGCCTGTGCTCTGGCCGGTCACCTGCGCTTGGGAAAACTTATCGTTCTTTATGACGACAACAAGGTAACTCTTGCCGGCGCAGCTTCTCTTTCCTCTACGGAAAATACCGAACAGCGTTTTAAAGCTTACGGCTGGCAGGTGCAGAAAGTTGCCGATGGAAACGATGTTGCCGCTATTGACCGAGCCATCAAAAAAGCCAAACGTGAAATTGAAAAACCTTCATTAATTTGTGTTCAATCGACAATAGGTTTCGGCGCACCCTGCAAACAGGGGAAATGTGACGCACACGGTTCTCCGCTGGGAGCCGATGAACTGCAAAAAACAAAAGAAGCTCTATGCTGGACTACGGATTCGACTTTTTATGTTCCCGAAGATGTTCAGAAATATTTCCGCAAGGCTATTTCACGCGGTAAAAAATGCGAGAAGCAATGGCAGGACACTTTAAATACTTACCGGCAAAAAGAAACTGCTCTTGCCGCGGAATTTGAACGATCAACAAAAGGCGACCTGCCGGATAATTGGGAATCGACATTAAGCGAATTCCCCAACGGATCAAAAGACGTGGCGACACGCAAGGCAGGAGAAATTGTAATGCAGGCCATCGCCTCAAAAGTACCCGAACTTATGGGCGGCTCGGCTGACCTTAACCCTTCTACTTTTACCTGGCTTAAAGGAATGGGCGACTTTCAAAGTCCTCTACTTCCCAAAGAAGGTTTGCACGGCATGGTGGGAGGTTCGTGGGATTATACAGGTCGCAACATTCATTTCGGGATAAGAGAACACGCAATGGGATCGATTACCGTAGGCATGGCTTTACATGGCGGCCTTATTCCCTATACGGCCACTTTTTTGACCTTTGCCGATTACATGCGCCCACCTATGCGCCTGGCCGCGCTGATGGGCTTGCGCGCTATTTTTGTATTCACGCATGATAGCATCGGCTTGGGAGAAGACGGCCCCACGCATCAGCCGGTGGAACAAATTATGAATTTGCGTCAAGTGCCGAATATGACCGTTATCCGTCCGGCCGATGCCAATGAAACTTTAGAGGCTTGGAAAATTGCTATATCTAACACCAGCGGCCCGACAACGCTAATCTTCAGCCGTCAAAATCTACCGGTGCTTGATCGAAGTGTCTGCGGTGCCGCATCAGGTGTGAGACGCGGCGGTTATATTCTGTGGGAATCGGCGCCTAATCCCGAATTGATTTTAATATCTACCGGTTCGGAAGTTTCCTTAACGCTAACGGCTGCCCGTAAACTCACTGAAAATGGAACAAAGGTAAGAGTTGTCTCGCTCCCCAGCTGGGAAATATTCGATCGTCAAACGCAAGAATATCGTGACAGCGTTTTGCCGCCGGCGATAACTTCTCGGATTGCCGTGGAGACCGGAATCAAGCTGGGATGGGAACATTACGTGGGGCTGCAAGGTATGATCATCGGCATGGAAACATTCGGCGCCAGTGCTCCGGGACCGGTGCTCTATGAAAAATTCGGTTTCACTGTTGAAAAAATTGTGGCAGCAGCAAAAGAATTGTTCCTTCGCGTCTAAAGGGAGAAAAACAAATGAATAATGAATATATTTCTTTTTCTCTGGGAATATATCAAGATTCAATCATGAGCGCATTGGATCAAATGCGCCGCGACAATACTATCGGCCGCATCTGGGCAAAAGACTATACCGTCTGGAAATCATCTCCTGATGAAATTGTCAACCGATTGGACTGGCTTGACGCACCATCGGAAACATTAGAAAAGATAACCTATATTCGCCAAACTCTTGAACCATTCATCAATGGCAGCATTAATGACGTTGTTTTACTGGGAATGGGTGGATCGATTTTGGCTGCTGAAGTATTCAATCAAATATTCGGCAGTGAGGATGGTTATCCTAAGTTACATGTTATTGATACAACAGATCCGATTTCAATATCTCGTTTTACTCAACGCCTGAATTTTGAGAAGACTATTTTTCTTGTTTCCTCAAAATCGGGAAAAACGATGGAAGTTGCATCCCTCTTTCATTTCTTCTATAACTTAGCCCTCGAAAAAATAGGAGATTCTGCCAGTAATCACTTTATCTTTCTTACCGATAAAGGTAGTGCCCTGGAGGAATTGAGCAAAAAGCTTTCTATTCAGCATGTATTTTCAAGCGATTCGAATATCGGGGGACGTTATTCAGCTCTTTCCATAACGGGAATAGTTCCCGCAGCACTTATCGGCGTTGATGTGGAAATACTTCTGCTATCAGCAATAGACGCTCAACAACTGGAAAAAACTGAAAACTTTTCTGGTGAGTTTGCCGCCACCGGAGCCGTATTAGGCGCGACTCTGGGCACATTGGCGCGGCAAGGACGAAATAAAATCACCTTTATTATGTCGCCGCAGTGGGCTCCTTTTGGCAACTGGCTGGAACAACTTATCGCAGAGAGTACGGGCAAGGAAGGAAAAGGAATCCTGCCTGTTCTTGATGAACCGTTGGTAGACCCGTGTGTTTACGGTAATGATCGCTTATTTGTTTTTTTTCAAAATGCAGCCGTTGATAATTCGACAAAAATCAACGGCCTTGTTGAAGCCGGACATCCTGTAATTACTATCACTTCCAATAATCGTTACGATCTGGGCAGCCAAATGTTTCTTTGGGAAATGGCTACAGCCGTAGCCGGACACTTTTTAGGTATCAATCCTTTCGATCAACCGGACGTGGAAATAACAAAGGCGCATATCCGCCGCATGATTGCAGTTTATCGCGAGCATAAAGAACTTCCTTATGAGTTATCTTCTTTAACAACTCCGGAATGTGTTGTTTATGGAGGGCCACAAGCTCTTACTTTGGCCGATAAGTTCAATAATTTTCTTTCTGAAGCGGATAACGGTGATTATTTTTGTTTGCAGGTTTACTTAAACCAGTCGCCGGAAGTGGATGAAGCGCTATGCACTCTGCGTGAAACGATTTTTATCAAATATGGACTCGCTGTAACAAAAGGTTATGGACCAAGGTATTTGCATTCAACCGGACAATTACACAAGGGCGATTCCGGAAATGGGTTATTTATCCAGTTGACACAAGAAAATTTCTGGGATGTTGATATTCCCGATGAAATCGGCAATAAAAAATCTTCGCTCACCTTTGGCACGCTCCAAGCCGCTCAGTCTCAGGGCGATTGGCAGGCACTGAAAGACGCGGGACGAAGAATAATTCGTTTTCACTTCAGGACAAATCCCGTTGCCGGGCTAAAAAATCTTACCGAAATTCTTTAATACTACAAGTTATGTCATTGCTCATCTCATTCGGGCAATTCAGTTCACTTGTTTCCTGGATTCTCTTGTCTCGCCCATGCTCGCACAAGAATGACAGAGGTGAAGGGACATTTTTATTTTAACTGATTACTCTGAGAATCTGTGGAGCGTGTCGTTCGGACGCTGCTGGTATATTCTCAGGATAGCCGATAATAATCGGCGCTACAATACAGCAGCCATCGGGAATTCCCAATAAAGCTTTTGTTTTAGGATCGCGGATTTGTGAACCCAACGCAATCCAACAGGTTCCTAATCCTCTTGATACCGCGGAAAACATGATATAACTCGCCGCCAGCGCGCAGTCAACATCAAGCGAACCTACGCTTGTCGAACCGATAACGTAAATCAGACATGGCGCATTATAAAAAACATTGAAATTTTTATCTTTCAGCACATCCGCATAGGCAGGATTAAAAGATGCTTTATTTTGAGCAAAATCGTCGAGGAGGTTTGCTTTGCTTTCATCGGAGAGAGCTTTAATAGTATTTTTACAATTGACGATAGAAAACCGGCAGGGCTGGCCGTTACTGGCTGAAGGCGCCAGAGTAGATTCCTGCAGGATTTCCTCCACCATCTTCAAAGGCACTTCTTTGTCCTGAAAATCACGAATAGATCTTCTTTTTTTTAATAACTCTGTGAATGTCATCATAACAATATCTCCTTTTTGTTAATGATTATAATTTCATCTATCAATATTTTACCCGGCGCCGATTGCGCGTAGAATCAAAGATATAAACATGACTATGATATTTTGAAACAAGTTTATCACCGGATTAAGCGCACCTAAAAAGAGCAATCCGATAACAATAAAAAATCCAAAAGGTTCCAGTTGATTCAGTACCTTGTTTGCAGATTCCGGCGCAAAACCCATAAGTATTTTAGAACCGTCAAGCGGCGGAATCGGGATTAAATTAAACGCTGCTAATATAATGTTAATATGGGCCAGCAAAAGAAAGACTTGCCCGGCCATCCCGGAAGGTTCAGGAGAAATCAGCTTCAATAGAAAAAGCGCGACAAAAGCGAAGATAATGTTTGCCGTAATGCCCGCCGCCGACACTAAAATAAGACCTTTTCGTCTTTTATCGCCGGGAATATTTCCCAGATTCACCGGAACTGGTTTTGCCCAGCCGAATCCAACAATCAGGAGCATCAAACTTCCGAAAAGATCGAGATGCTTGATAGGATTAAGCGTCAGTCTTCCCAGCCATTTAGCCGTTGGATCACCCATTTTATAGGCAACCCATCCGTGAGCCAGTTCATGAAATATTACCGAATATAACAGGAGAACCGACAATATTACAAAAGACAGCGGATCTTTAATTAATAATTGTATTAATCCCATAGTAACATCCTTATACCAATTTGCTTTCTTTGGCTAACTTTGTTGGCTGCGTCTGTCGGCTTCCTCGACGTATTAGTAATACGCCTGCGGAGCCTCCTCCTTGCCGCCGCGTTATCCTTTGAAAGCAAAATGGCATTTAGTTGCAATTTTTGTTTTGCTCTTTACAAATCTGTATTTGCTTTCGTTTTCATTATCATAGACCCCTCTGGGCGACCATTTGCCAGCTCGGAGAAATATCCATATCTTAAACCTATAATCAGTGCAACAATTCCCATAAAAAGTTCAACGACTGTCAGCAATATACGTGTCGCGATAGGCAGAATCAGCGCGGCTTCTATGCCGGAAAATTGTCTCAGCATAAAAAACATCGTTCCCTCCCGGACACCAAGTCCGCCCATGCTGAAAAAAGCAACATAACCAGCCATCGCCGATACGGAAATTGTTGCCATAATAGCAATCATACTGGTCAAAGGTATTTTCATGTTGAGTCCCCTGGCAAGAAAGTACATTGCCACTCCCAAAAGAATATAAGAAAAAAAATAAAATAATTGGGTATACACAAATATTATTTTCTTGGTTTTCAATGGTTTTATTTCAACTCTAAACAAACGGTTTACGGGAACTATCAGAAAATTTATTATAGAATTGTTCCACACAATAAAAACAAAATCCAGAACAATCAATAAAATAAATGTCAAAATGGAAATTCCCAACGTTGTAACCCGCACACAGAAAAGATAATAATAAGATGCAAACATGGCTGACACAAACGCCAGACAAATGAAACTTACCATATTGATGTAAATGAGAGCTACGTTAGAAATCCTTTTCGATGACATTAATGTTATTTGCGCCGCGTAAGTCCAAATTTTCCCGGGAATGTACTTAAACATCGCTGAAGTGCAGTAAAGAGCGTAACTTTCAGAATAATTCAGTTTTTCGTTCAGATAATTATTTACGTAAATCCTCCACACGAAAGGCCCTGACAATAAAGCGATACTTCCGATAATAATTGACACAAAAATATAATAAGGATTAATACTGAAATCATACGTGCTTATCAAATCCGCGTTAGCCTTGTATTGCAGATAGAAAAAATATACCGCAGCGATCATCACTGCCAGAGTAAAGCTGTACCGCAGAATTTTTCTAAGGCTCACTTCATTAGTCTCCGAATTAAATTGTCAGAGGATCTTTCCCGGAATGTTCGAAATTCGTTATGGAATATTCGCGCCGCGCCAAGCGTGTAAAGATATATGATAATTGGTATTTTGTGTCAAAATAATTCTGGGAATAAAGCATGGGAAATATCTGAGCTAAAAAATACTTGACAACGAGTGAAATTATTCATACAGTTGTTTAAAACAGATGTTTGAATATATTTATGGAAAACAAGAAAACACATTCAAAAACACGCGCCGCCATCATGGAGGCGGCAGGCAAGATATTTGCCGAAGATGGATATTCCAAGGCGACGGTTCGGGACATCTGCCGGGAAGCCGGAGCAAATATTGCCGCTATCAATTACCACTTTGGCGACAAAAAGGGTCTTTATCTTGCCGTATTGAAACATTATCAGGAAATTGCTTTTCAAACTCATCCGCACAATCTTGGCATAAAAGAAGCACAAAAACCCGAAGAAAAACTGCGTGCATATATCAGGTCATTTCTTACGCGAATTATGGATGACGGCCATCCCGCCTGGTTCGGCAGACTTTTGGCGAGAGAATTCACCCAACCAACATGGGCGTTCGATATTCTGGTGGAGGAAACAATTCGTCCTTCCTTTCAACTGCTCACCGAAATTATAGCTGCTATTTTGGAGAAGAAATCTAAAGAAAGGATTGTGCGGCTGTATTCCATGAGTATAGTTGGTCAATGCCTTTATTTCCGCCATTCACACCCCGTGATTAGCAGACTTTATCCTGGTGAATTTTTCGGTCCTAAACAAATTGACGAATTGACTGAACATATTACTCTTTTTTCTTTGCACGGACTTTTAAAAGAAAAAAACAAAAAGAACTTACAGGTGAAAACATGCAAAAAAAGATAATCCTTATTATAATTTTTACATTTCTTCTGCCTTTGATAGCTAAAGCTATCGAGCCTGCTGCAAAAAACACGACATATAACCTCGAGCAATGTATATCAATTGCTCTGGGAAAACATCCGAGCCTCAAGGCTTCCGCGGGCACTATTAAGGCAAATGAAAGCAAAGTCGGGCAGGCTAAGGCCAACTACTACCCCCAGATCAACTTGTCCACGAGCTATCAGCGGATCGGCCCGACTTCCCCGCCCGGCAGCAATCTGGACTCTTATGATAAATATTCAACCGATGTCAACGTCGGAATGACCCTTTTCGATTTCGGCAAAACATCCACCCAGGTGAAGATTCAGAATTTGAATGTCAATGCCTCCCGGGCTGACTACGACGACGTCATGACCATGGTCGTCCTGAACGTGAAAAATGCCTACTATAATCTTCTACAGAACCAACGGAATCTGGTTGTTGCTATCGATACTATGCAGCAGTTCCAACAGCATCTGGATCAGGCCAACGCTTTTTTCCGCATCGGCACCAAGCCAAAATTCGATGTGACTAAAGCGGAAGTTGATTTCGGTAATGCCCGGCTTAATGTCCTGAAGGCGGAAAATGCTGTGCGCGCCGCCCGGATAACATTGAAGGATGTAATGGGCATTCCGGGTAACGCCGATTTTAATATTGTGGACAATCTGACTTTTCAAAAAAGTAATCTGCAATTAAACGATGTCTTGAGCAAAGCTTATTCCACTCGCCCCGATCTTCGTTCCGTGATTGCCAAACGGGAAGCTACGGAGAAATCAATTGATCTGGCCCAAAAGGGCTATTATCCCACGTTGTCTGGAAGCGCAGGTTACGGATATTCCGGAACAGATTTCCCTCTTGGCAGCGGCTGGAACGCGGGAGCCGCGCTTAGCTTCCCCATCTTTACCGGGCTTTCGACTAAATATCAGGTTGATGAAGCCAGAGCTAATCTTGAAGTTCTTAAAGCAAATGAAGATTCCATCCGTCAGGCAATCATCCTTGATGTAAAGCAGTCCTACCTTAATCTTCAGGACACGGCCCAACAAATATCCATGGCCGAAATGACAGTGCTTCAGGCTAAAGAAAACTATGATCTGGCATCAGGACGCTACCGGGCAGGTGTGGGCAGCCCCATTGAAGTCGCGGACGCCACTATAACCCTAAATAACGTACGAGCTAACTTGAATACAGCTCTTTATAATTATAAAATGGCACAAGCCGCCCTGGAAAAATCCATAGGAGTAAAACCATGAAGAAAAAAATTATCATTTTATCAATAATCGCTGTAGTGATTGTTGCGATCGGACTCTTCTTTTACCTCCGGGGAAACGGAAATGACATGGCCTATAAAACGGAAAAGGTCTCCCGCGGCGAGATTAATGCTCTGGTAACAGCTACAGGTACGGTAAACGCCGTCACGACCGTTTCCGTGGGCACACAGGTATCCGGAACAATCAAGAGGCTTATGGTCGATTACAATTCACCTGTGAAGAAAGGCCAGCTCCTGGCCCAGATCGATCCTGCTAATGTTCAGGCTCAGGTCGATCAGGCCAATGCCAATCTGTGGTCGGCCAAAGCAACCATGGAAAAAGCGGCCGTTGCCACTCTTGATGCCCGGCGAACCCTCCAGAGGAACAAGGAACTCTTTGACCAGAATTTTATCGCCAGAAGCGACTGGGAAACAGCCGAGACAAATTTTCAATCCGCAGAAGCCCAGCAGAAGGTAACCAAGGCACAGGTGGGACAGGCGCAGGCGGCCCTAAGGATCGCAGAAACGAACCTGCAATATACAAATATTCTTTCTCCCGTTGACGGAACCGTCATTTCCCGAAGCGTGGATGTCGGCCAGACAGTCGCCGCCAGTTTTCAGACGCCGACCCTCTTCAGTATCGCTCAGGACCTGACCAAGATGCAGATAGACACCAATGTGGACGAGGCAGACATCGGCAAGGTCCAGGTCGGACAGGACGTCTCCTTTACAGTGGATGCTTACCCCGATACGATCTTTAAAGGGAAGGTCGCCGTGGTGCGCAATGCGCCCATCACGGTGTCTAATGTCGTCACTTACGATGTTGTTGTTCATGTGGATAATTCCCAGTTAAAGCTAAAACCGGGAATGACAGCCAATGTATCCATCACGATCGAGACCAGAAAGGATGTTTTGCGAATTTCCAATGCGGCCCTGCGCTTCAAACCGGCAGAGGCAAAGGGTAAAAGCGAAAAATCCCAAGACAAACAGGGAATGAAAGGGACAAAAGTCTGGATACTGGAAAACAACAAACCGAAACCTGTCAAAGTGACGACTGGACTCAGTGATGGAACTTACACGGAAATCATGACCGGAGAACTTAAAGCAGGTCAGGAAATTATCACGGACAGTCTTAATAACAAAAAAACCAGCAGCAGCTCACGTCCGCCGGGGTTCATGCACTGATGACTCTTATCGAAACACATAAACTTGCCAAGCTCTATGATGTCGGCGATGAGGGCATTCATGCTCTGGAAGATGTGTCCGTTAAAATTGAAAAGGGAGAATTTGTCGCCATCATGGGACCTTCCGGATCGGGCAAATCAACCTTCATGAATATCGTCGGTTGTCTTGATCAACCAACGGCGGGCGAGTATTTACTGGATGGTCAGAAAATCAGCGGTCTGTCACGCGACGAACTGGCGGCCATTCGTAATCAAAAGATCGGTTTCGTCTTCCAGGGATTTAATCTGCTCTCCAGGACAACGGCTCTGGAAAATGTAGAACTTCCTCTTCTGTATAATCATGTGCCGCCTAAAGAGCGAAAAAATAAATCTCTGGCAGCCTTGAAAATGCTGGGGTTGGAAGGGAGAGAACACCACCATCCCAATCAGCTTTCCGGTGGTCAACAGCAGCGGGTGGCCATTGCCCGGGCGCTGGTCAACGACGCCCCTATTTTGATGGCTGATGAGCCGACAGGGAATCTCGACACGAAGACAAGCATTGAGATTATGGAACTTCTCGTTAAACTGAACAGAGATTCCAGAACAACAATTATTCTCGTCACCCATGAACCGGATATTGCCGCTTTCAGCAAACGGATCATCCGGTTTGTTGATGGACATGTAATCAGCGACGAGGAGGTAAAAAAAGCATGATCAGCATTTTTTCCACTCTCCGAATCGCCCTCAGGGCTTTGTGGGTCAACAAGATGCGCTCATCCCTTACTATGCTGGGAATCATCATCGGCGTCAGCGCTGTGATTATCATGCTGGCTGTGGGTACAGGGATCAGTGAGAAAATTTCCGGACAGATTTCCAGCATCGGCAGCAATCTCATAATCGTCGTACCCGGCAGTTCCACACAGGGAGGCATCAGGATGGGCGGAGGCAGTCAGTCCACCTTGACAAAGGACGATGCTGACGCCATCGCCAGAGAATGTTCCGCCGTTTCCGCTGTGGCTCCCGAACATCATGGCGCTGCTCAGGTGGTGTACGGAAATCAGAACTGGTCTACCAGCATTCAGGGAACAACCCCGGGCTTTCTGCAAGTGAAGGATTTAGGTCTCACAGCGGGACGAAACATGACAGATCAGGATATCCGCAACGCTACGAAAGTCTGCCTTCTGGGACAAACCGTAGTTGATAATCTCTTCGGCAGTATTGACCCTCTCGGCCAGATAATCAGAATCAAGAAGATTCCCTTCACGGTCATCGGCGTTCTGGAATCCAAGGGACAGTCACTTGGAGGTCAGGATCAGGATGATACCATTTTAATCCCTCTGACCACTGCGCAGAAAAAAATCTTCGGAACAACTATTCCGGGTATGGTGCGCACCATCATGGTCAAGGCCAGAAGCGAGGAGGACCTTCCTATAGCGGAAAGACAAGTGAATGATCTTCTGCGCCAGAGACATCGCATCGGCCCAAACAAGGAAGATGATTTTACGGTCAGAAACCTCACCCAGATACTGGAGATGGCGGAACAGACAACCAATGCCCTGACACTGCTTCTGGGGGCAATAGCCTCGGTATCGCTGCTGGTCGGCGGTATCGGCATCATGAACATCATGCTTGTTTCCGTTACGGAAAGAACCCGGGAAATCGGCATCCGCATGGCCGTCGGAGCAAAGACCTGGGATATCCGGATTCAGTTTATTATTGAGGCGCTGACCCTTTCCATGATAGGAGGGATTACAGGAATTATAATCGGCAGCGGCGGATCCGTCATTCTGTCTACCGTATTTGAATATCCATCAATTGTCTCGCCTCTGTCCATTCTGCTTTCGTTTAGTTTTTCCGGTCTGGTGGGTATCTTTTTCGGCTTCTATCCGGCCTACAAAGCATCCCTGCTCAATCCCATCGATGCATTAAGGTTTGAATAAAATACATATGGCGCTAACTGAAGAACAAGCTAAACAAATCAAAGGACTGTCCAGTGCAGAGGTCTTGGAAAAACTGAAGAGCGAGGGCTACAACGAGCTCCCCTCCTCCAAGAGGCGCAACATTCTGGCCATCGCCTTCGAGGTGGTGAAAGAACCAATGTTCCTGCTGCTCGTGGCGTGCGGCAGCATCTACCTCTTCCTCGGTGAACCTAAGGATGCCCTATTACTGCTTGGTTTTGTGTTCATCATGATGGGAATCACCATCTACCAGGAAGGCAAAACCGAGAAGGCTCTCGACGCCCTGCGCGACCTCTCCAGTCCCCGCGCTCTTGTTATCCGTAACGGACAACACATCCGTATTCCCGGCCGCGAGGTCGTGAGCGGCGACATGGTGTGCCTGGCCGAAGGTGACCGTATTCCCGCTGATGGAGTTATCGTCTGGGTCCGCAATCTCTTAGTAGATGAATCGTTGCTGACCGGTGAGTCGATTTCCGTAAGAAAGACCGCGGCGGCACAAGATCCGGCGAACCTGACAATGGGCAAGCCGGGCGGCGAGGACATCCCTTTTGTCTATTCAGGAACTCTGGTGGTGCAAGGCCAGGCCATCGCTTACGTCAAGGCCACCGGAATCCATACCGAGATCGGCGCTATCGGCAAGGCACTGCAAACTGTAGTCCCGGAAGACACGCTGCTCCAGAAGGAGACAGGACGTATCGTCAAGGCGGTCTTCCTCATCGCACTGATACTCTTTGGCCTTGTGGTTCTTATCTATGGGCTGACGCGCAGCAGTTGGATGGACGGCATTCTGGCCGGTATCACTCTGGCCATGGCTATGCTGCCCGAGGAATTTCCCGTTGTGCTGACAATCTTCCTGGCACTTGGCGCCTGGCGAATCTCGCTTAAGCAGGTGTTAACTCGCAAGATGGCCGCTGTGGAAACTCTGGGAGCGGCGACTGTGCTTTGTACTGACAAGACCGGTACCCTGACACAGAATATCATGGATATTCGTATGCTCATGGCCTGCGATGAATTCTATATCATCCGGAAAGAATACCCTATTCCCTTGCCCGAAACCTTTCATGAATTGGTCGAATTCGGCATTCTGGCCAGTAAGAAAGATCCCTTTGATCCCATGGAAAAGGCCTTGTTGAAACTGGGGTTGGATAAACTCGCTCAGACTAAGCACATCCATGCCAACTGGAGTCTGGTGCATGAATATTCGCTTTCCCCGGAGCTCCTGGCCCTGTCGCATGTTTGGAAATCGCCGGATGGAAAGGACTTCGTCATATCGGCCAAGGGAGCGCCGGAAGCCATTGCCGACTTATGCCACCTCGATGATAACAGCCGTAAATCACTGGCCGTAAAAATTGAACAGATGGCCGGAGAAGGACTGCGGGTGCTGGGCGTGGCCAAGTCCTACTTCCATGAAGAAAATCCCCTGCCTGCAATCCAGCATGATTTCACCTTTCAATTCATCGGTCTTATCGGTCTGGAAGATCCCATCCGTCCGACCGTGCCGGATGCCATCCGCATGTGTTATTCAGCAGGCATCAAGGTCGTGATGATCACAGGCGACTACCCGATTACCGCCCAAACTATTGCTAAACAAATCGGGCTTAAGAATCCGGAGAAGGTCATCACCGGCAAAGAATTGGAACAGATGAATGCTCTTGCCCTTCAACAAAGAGTCAAAGAGGTTAATGTTTTCGCCCGCGTGGTACCGGAACAAAAACTTATTTTAGTGAACGCTCTTAAGGCTGGCGGCCAAATAGTAGCGATGACTGGCGACGGCGTGAATGACGCGCCGGCTCTAAAATCCGCTCATATCGGCGTCGCCATGGGTGAACGCGGCACGGATGTCGCCCGCGAAGCATCAGATCTCGTTCTGCTCAATGATGATTTCTCTTCCATCGTCAGCGCCGTGAGAATGGGTCGCAAGATATTCGACAATCTGAAAAAAGCCATGGCCTACATTGTCAGCGTCCATATCCCGATTGCGGGAATGTCCCTGCTGCCGGTCTTTCTGGGATGGAAAGAGATGGTTCTATTACCCGTCCATATCGTGTTTCTGGAACTTATCATAGACCCCGCCTGTTCCGTGGTGTTCGAGGCTGAGGCTGAAGAAGCAGGAATCATGCAGCGCAATCCCCGGGATCCCAAAGAGCGCCTGTTCGGTAAACGTTCTCTAGTTATTAGCGCAGCCCAGGGGCTCGTGGCCCTCCTCGTGGTAGCCCTGGTCTTTAAGGCCGCACTCTATCTGGGACAATCCATGGATGAGGCTCGCGCCATCGCCTTTGTTACTTTAATCATCTCCAATCTTTGTCTCATCCTGACCAACCGCAGTTGGTCACGAATCATCTTTGCTTCCTTCAAGGCACCCAATCCCGCGCTTGTCTGGGTCATGGGAGGAGCGCTCATCTTCCTGGGGCTTGTGATTTTTGTACCCTTTCTGCAGGAAATTTTCCACTTCGCCCCCATGCACGCCATAGATTTCTGTCTGGCCATCATCGCCGGGATCGTGAGTATCACCTGGTTCGAAATTTTAAAAATCTTCACGCGGAAAGAGCATATCGATTTGCTTGAAGATAAAACATAGAAAAGAAATCAATGAAAGTTGATCGCAAAATATCGCATTGACACACACAGTTATTCCTTATATGTTCGCGCCGTGAGAAGGAAGGAAAGGTCTTGTTCTGTAGCAAGTAAAAAGTTTTAATATTCATGAAAACACAAAATATAATTAATAAATCCACAAAAATAATCTGGCATAAGTGGTCAGTAGCCTTCAAAATAATGCCCGTGATTATTTTGGTAGCCATATTAAAGTTTTTTTCTCATAAATTCGGATTTGAGATTATGGAATTAAATGCCCTTTTTACCAGTTTGGTAGCGGGTACAATATTCCTGATCGGATTTCTTATTACGGGCGTACTTTCCGATTACAAAGAAAGCGAGAAAATTCCCAGTGAACTAACGGCATCCTTGAAATCATTATTTGATGACGCATACACTATATATAAAGGCAAGAATTCCACCCCTGCTCATCAATTTATGGAATTTCAAAAGTCATTTATTAATTCTTTGGTGGATTGGTTCTATAGAAAGGAAAGAACTAAATCCATGTTGCATAAAATCAGCGCTATGAATGATTTTTTTGTTGAACTTGATAAAGAAGGTGTTCCAGCCCCCTACATAGTAAAAATGAAGAGTGAACAAAATAACATCAGAAAAATGATCATGAGAATTGACACTGTCAGAGACACCGATTTTATCAGTTCAGCTTACGCAATTGTGGAAGCGATGGGGTTCCTGACCGCACTTGGTCTGATATTTACTAAAATTGAACCATTTTATGCGTCTCTCTTTTTCACATTACTTGTTACTTTCCTGATTGCCTATATGGTTTTCTTAATTAGGGACCTTGATAATCCGTTTGATTATGGCGTTAACGGCGAAGGTGGAACTGAGATTTCCTTAAAGCCGCTTCGCGATCATGAAACTGCTTTAAAAGATTTCAAATAATTAAACATGTCTTTACTTATAAGCAGAATTTAAGAATTTTCAAATTTTAGAGAAAAACCTTTACCGCTTACGATCTCTGGCGCCACGTTGGGCACAATATGATCCGGGATAATGAAACGCGCCCCGCCGGCATTTACTATATCCTTTTGTATATCGATGCCTGGCATAAGTCGGATTAACTCAAGGCCTTCTTGAGTTAGTTTGAAGACGCCAACCGTGGTTACGTAAAATACAAGTTTACCAGCTTTCAGCGCCCTTTGGGCATTGAAAGTAATCTGGTCCACCTTGTCAATGAATTTAAGCTTGCCCGATTTCTTAAGTCTTACACAGCCGTTTTTCAATTCATATTTTGCTTTATCCATCCAGTTTCCCACAAAGATGATTGTCTTGGCATATTCGACAATATCCGTGAACCCTCCCGGCCCAACGAAATTTATCATCTTGGGACCCCTATGAGATACATTGACATTTCCTGATGAATCCACCTGCAGAAATCCGAGCACGCTGGTTTCCAGTTTCCCTTCATAAAGATGAAACATTTCCGCAGTATTCAAGAGGCGTTGCGGGCTGATGGCCGCGCCAAAATAGACGCCTGCAGCCGGGAGACCGCCGTAAGCTCCGCCTTCGGTAGTAAAAATAATTTTCTTGTATAATCCGAATTCATAAAGCATGCGGGCGACTTCCTCGCCGATGCCTATGCCTATGTTCACAATAGCCCCGGATTTGGTGTTCTTGACAAAAGTATCGGCGCATAAGCGCGCAATAATATCGGCAACCTTACCGCGATAGGGAGTAACTTCTATAAAGGTGTTGATGGACTTCATAAGCTTAACTGCTTCGTCGTCCACGTCAGATGAGCAGGCCGAAAAATAAGGCTGGCATTTTGCCTGGAGAAAACCTCCGGCCTGTTCGTTACGCGGGTTGACTACGATTGCATCAACATCATCTGCCTTAATAGCGATTCGAGAGATGTCCTTGGGAATAACTTTGGATACTGATACGATTACCTTACCGCTATTTTGTCGCGCCGCTGCCGCTGCATCTTTGTAGTCCAAAATCAGGGCCGCGTCGGTAAAGTAGATATTACCTTCACTATCGGCATAAGGCGCAAGAAAGAGCGCTCTATCTATTACGGGCAGATAACATTCCAATTTTTCGCCCTTAATTCTGATAAAATTATTTCGTGCCCCGGAAGATACGGCCGAACCGCGGCCTATGGCCGGATCAAGAAAAGTGCCCCGTCCTATACTGGTTTCAATGGAACCAATACCCTTTGTCTGGGCTTCGATCAAAAACGCCATAATTCCCTGCGACATGGTATGAAGCTCGAGTTTACCCTCGTCGGCCAGTTGCAAGAGCGCCTTGGCGGTTTCACCATGTCCAACAATATAACGTGTGATAATTCCCGGTGCGCAAAGTTCCTCGATTGTACCGGGCACCTTGCCGCGGCCGCCCTGCGGGCATGTACCGATCACTGTCAAATTGCAGGGATGACCTGTGCGTTCAAAGGCGTCTCTCAATGCCCAGTAAAAGATAGAGGCGCGGCCGATAGATGTAAAACCGCCAATAGTAAGTGTTGCCCCATCGGGAATCATTCCGGCCGCCTCGCGGGCGCTGATAAACTTGGGCACCAGACCTGCCGGCACATAATCCAAGTCACGTCTGGTCCATGTCAGACGGAAATACAAAAGCCCGGCTATGGTTTTGGACATCTTGAGTATATTTACTCCTTTGAGTGCCCACATACTTCTTACTACGTCCATTCTTCCTCCGGCTTTTTCTTCACGCTCAAACGTCCGACGTCAACGCCAACACACACTCAATGCTTTCATCGAAAGCGCATTCCCGCAGGGAAAGCAAATAGAACTCTACATTGATGAAAGTTTTCGCCATTATGGCGAAAACTTCATTTATAATGGGAACAAGATTATTTTATAATCTCGTAACAGGTTTTGATATCCATGCCCGGCTCCAACAATGGTATAATCTTTTCAATATTTTTCATCAAATTTGCAGAATGCAGTTTCAGGGCATCTTTATCAATATATTTCTCATAAAAAATAATGGCCTTGTCATCGCCACGAACAGTATGGGGTATATATTCCAGACATCCCGGTTCGTTCGCTTTAATTTTGGGAACGATTTCTTTCAGAGCATTAATCGCCTCTTCCATTTTTCCTTCTTTAATTTTTAAAGTCGCAATCAGCGTAATCATTATCATATCTCCTTATTTATATTTTATAATGAAAGTATAAGGAGAAGACTTTTGCGTGTCAACTTTTTAAACTTGCAGATGCAGAATTTATTTCGTTATTGACATATAGCATCGTTCTTCCTATACTTTCTTAAAAAGCAACCACATGAGAATTGCCACAAATAAGGAGCAAATATGACCGCACCGCTTGTTATCGCCATGTCTCAGGGTAAGGAAATTGCTTTATTGCCGCAAATGGCCAATCGCCATGGACTTATCACAGGAGCTACCGGAACAGGAAAAACCGTTACTTTGCAAAAGATGGCGGAATCCTTTGCGTCAATCGGAGTACCTGTTTTTATGGCTGACGTTAAGGGAGACCTCTCCGGCATAGGTGCAGAGGGCGTTTCATCGGAAAAACTGCTCAAACGTCTGGAAGGAATAGGCGTCAAGGAATTCAAGCCCCGATCCAACACAACAGTATTCTGGGACGTGTACGGCAAATCAGGCCATCCGGTGCGGGCAACGGTTTCCGATATGGGCCCCCTGCTTCTGGCGCGCCTGCTAAACTTGAATGATACTCAATCCGGCGTTTTACAAATTGTCTTTAAAATAGCTGATGATAACAAACTTTTGTTGATTGACTTGAAGGACCTGCGGGCGATGATTCAATTTGTGGGAGATAACGCCAAAAAATTCAAGACAGAATACGGTAATATTTCCACCGCTTCCATCGGCGCGATACAGCGCGGTCTTCTGACTATCGAAGAGCAGGGTGGCGACAAATTCTTCGGCGAGCCGATGCTGGACATAGCGGATTTGATACAGACGGACAGCGAAGGACGAGGCGTCATGAACATCCTTGCCGCTGACGAACTCTATAATAATCCTAAACTCTATTCCACTTTCCTGCTCTGGATGCTGGCTGAACTTTTTGAACAATTGCCTGAAATTGGCGATGTGGAAAAGCCCAAGCTTGTGTTCTTCTTTGACGAAGCGCATCTTCTTTTCACCGACGCTCCAAAAGCTCTCCTGGAAAAAATTGAACAGGTTGTGCGCCTGATTCGTTCCAAAGGCGTGGGAGTTTATTTTGTCACCCAGAATCCTCTGGATATACCCGACACGGTCCTTGCTCAACTGGGCAACCGTGTTCAACATGCATTGCGTGCATTCACGCCGCGTGATCAGCAGGCAGTTAAAACGGCTGCGTCAACGATGCGCCAAAACCCGGCCTTTGACGCCATGCAGGCAATTACCGAACTTGGTGTCGGTGAAGCGTTGATTTCTTTTCTTGATGAAAAGGGGCGTCCCTCGGTTGTAGAACGCTCCTTTGTCATTGTTCCTTTCTCGCGCATGGGTGCAATGACCAATGATGAACGTTTGACCGCTATCAAAGCTTCTACTATTTACGGACATTACGAAAAAACTCTTGATCGCGAATCCGCTTATGAGAAATTACGCGGCGGCGCACAGGAAGCCGCACAGGAAAATAAGCCGGCAGTTAAAGTCGAAGAATCCGCTGCACCCGCTAAAGATGAGGGTGGAATTTTAGGCGGCATCGGCGGTGGTTTGGGCAAAATCATTTTCGGGAGCACCGGCCCCCGCGGAGGTCAGAGAGAAGGAATGGTGCAGGCCGCCGCAAAAAGTATGGCTCGAACCATAGGTACGTCTATAGTACGCGGTGTTCTTGGATCAATTCTTGGCGGCTCGCGCCGCAAGTAAAGTATAAAGCGAAACAAATAGCATTATCGAAAAGTGGCGATACTAACCATCCTTAACAAGCATTGACATTCGAGGAAATGCTATGGAAATTTGTCATTGTTACAAGCTATTTAATTTAACGATTTCTTTGTTTCTCATCATAACAAGAATTATCATTCCCTTAACAAATACCGAATCCTTTTCGCCATGGAGGCTGTGCAATGACTGCTATTAGCATCAGAATGTTTTTTACCGGATCTGTCATATTCATCCTCCTGTGCGTTATCGTAATGACATCGCTTTGGTGGCAAAACAAGAAGAGGTCTCCGGAAATTACTCTATGGCTTGTCGACTACATTCTACAATTTATCGCGCTTCTTTTCATTACGTTTCGCGGAATTATGCCGGATTTATTTTCAATCGTTCTGGCCAACCTGTTCATTATCGGAGGCACTGTCGTCCTTTACATAGGACTTGGCCGCTATGCAGGCAGGGAAAGCCGTCAGCATCACAACTATGTGATGCTAACCGCCTTTACGCTTGCATACTTGTATTTCACATATGTTGACCCTGATATTGCGTTGCGTATTGTTACTCAATCGATTGCTGCAATATATATTTTCTCACAGTGTTCCTGGCTTATGCTGCGAGGAGTAGATCGTGGTCTACGGCCGGCTACGAGACCGGCAGGCATTGTTTTTGCGTTATTTTGTCTCGTCAGCGCAGTTCAAATCGCAGTAAATCTAACCATACCTAAGACAAACAATATATTTGTATCCGGACTTTTTAACTTATCTGCGATTTTCATGTACCAGATATTATTCATCGCGTTAACATTTGCTTTGTTTATCCTGGTCGGCCGCAGGCTGTCGATGTTGCTGCAGAGCGAACTCTCTCAACGTATGCAAGCAGAAGAGGAACTGCGTCAGAGTGAAGAAAAATTCGCAAAGGCTTTCCAGACATCACCCTATGCCATTGCCATTACACGCATGGAAGACGGTAAATTCATCGAAATTAATGATGCTTTTGCCAACTTGACAGGTTATTCAAGAGAGGAAGCAATGGCAACGTCGTCAATAATGATGAAGCTTTGGGTGGATGAAAAAGATAGAGAGGAAGTGGTGTCCATTCTTCGTAAAGAAATGCCGGTAACCAGCAAGGAGTTCCTGTTTAGAAAGAAAAATGGAGAAATCCTAACAGGCTTATTTTCCTCCCGGCCAATTAAATTTACTCACGAACCATGTCTTCTGTCCAGCATTGACGATATCACTAAACGAAAGCAGGCGGATTGGGCATTGAAAGAGCGGTTTAAGGAATTGAACTGTCTTTACGGCATCTCTGCAATCATAGAGGAACCGGATATTTCAATAGACGAAATAATGAAGAAAGCAGTTATGCTCCTACCTCCTGCCATGCAGTTTCCGGAAATAACAGAGGCTCGTATCACACTGGAGGAACAGGCCTTTCAGACTCAACGCTTCCAGAAAACACAGTGGATGCTTACACAAAAAATCATAGTGGACGGCAAACAGGCCGGACAGATTGAGGTGTGCTATCTGGAGGAGCGACCTCTAAACGATAAAGGACCATTTTTAAAAGATGAGCGACAATTGCTCATAGCCATCGCCGAGCGGCTTGGCCGTGTCATAGAGCGTAAAATGGCCGAGGAGCAAATTCGCCTTAACGAAACAAGACTAATGAGTCTTCTGGAAATCATGCAGCACCGGTCCAAGACAACGCAAGAATTCCTCGACTACGCGCTTGATGAAGCTATCAAAATCACTCAGAGCAAAATTGGCTATATCTACTTTTACCATGAAGATAGCCGGCAGTTTATCCTGAATACCTGGTCGAAAGACGTTATGAAGGAATGCACGATAGCCAATCAGCAAACTTGTTATGAACTGGAAAAAACCGGCATTTGGGGCGAGGTTGTACGCCAGAGGAAACCACTTATTTTAAACGATTTTCAGGCAGATCATCCGCTCAAGAAAGGATATCCTGAAGGCCATACTCCTCTCCACAAGTTCATGACCGTGCCTGTATTCAAGGACGATACCATTGTCGCCGTTGTGGGCGTAGCCAATAAGTCCAAAAATTATGACGAAGCGGATGTGCTTCAACTCACCCTGCTGATGGATACCATTTGGAAGTCCGTCGATATCAAAATGGCGGAAGAGAAGTTGCGCGAAAGCGAAGAACGTATCAGCGCCATTACTAATTCAGCTCATGACGCGATCACCATGATGGACAACAATGGAAATATATCTTACTGGAATCCTTCCGCGGAGCGCATTCTGGGTTACACGCAAGAGGAAGCCATTGGAAAGAACCTTCATGAATTGATCGCCCCGGAGCGATTTCATCCTGCTCATCTGGCGGCCTTTCCTGAATTCCAGCAAACGGGACAGGGGAATGCCATCGGAAAAACTCTTGAACTGGCCGCGCGCCGGAAAGACGGCTGCGAAATAGATGTGGCACTGTCTTTGTCGGCGGTAAATATCAAAGGGGAATGGCACGCTGTCGGTATTATTCACGACATTACCGAACGCAAACAGGCGGAAGACGCGCTTCGTAAAAGCGAGGAGCGGTACCATTTTATCGCGGATCACACAGCAGATCACATTTGGACAATGGACTTGTCACTGCACTTTATCTATTCAAGTCCCGCAGTAACAAAGATACTCGGCTATACAGTTGAAGAGTTGACAGCGTTGAAGATTGATCAGTTTTTTACTCCCGAATCGCTTATAGCAGCGACTAAAGTGCTTGCAGAAGAACTCCAAACAGATAAGGACCCGGATGCTGATCCGAATCGTATCCGCACATTTCAGACTGAACATTACCACAAAGACGGCAAAACGATCTGGGTGGAAAGTTCCATAACTTTTATTCGTGACGCATACATGAAACCTATTGGCATTTTGGGAGTTTCCCGCGACATTACCGAGCGTAGAAATACTGAGGAGGCACTGCGGCAAAGCGAGAGTTTTTTAAACACACTGCTCAATTCGATACCCATTCCTGTCTTCTATAAGAATAGGACAGGACAATACACGGGATTCAACAAAGCTTATGAAACATTCTTCGGTGCAACGAAGGAAACACTCATCGGTAAAACTGTATTTGATATCAGCCCGCCGGAACTTGCGAAAATTTATTATGACAAAGATAATGAGCTCTTCAAGAGCGGAGGTGAACAGCATTACGAAGCGCAGGTAAAAAACACTTTTGGGGAGACAAGGGACGTCATCTTCAATAAGGCTGTTTTAACTGATAATCAAGGGGCCATCAGTGGGTTAATCGGGGCAATACTAGATATTACCGAGCGCAAGCAGGCCGAAGAGCAGATAAAATATCTGGCAACCCACGATTTGCTGACTAATCTGCCCACTTTGAGATTGGCTATGGATAGATTATCCTCAGCCATTAACATCGCTCGCCGACATAAGAAATCAGCGGCAGTGATGTTTATTGATCTAGACGGTTTCAAAACCGTCAATGACACCCTCGGTCACGACGCCGGGGATTACGTGCTCAAGCAAGTCGCCCAACGCATGCTTTCCTGCGTGCGCGATACTGACACGGTAGCTCGCGTCGGAGGAGATGAATTTTTGATCATCGCAACAGAAATCAACACTCCTGATAATGTCGTGCAAGTTGCAGAAAAGGTGCTTCAGTTGGTATCTCAGCCTATTATTATCGAAGGGCAAAAGGCGGTTGTAAGTACAAGTATTGGAATCGCGCTCTTCCCCGATCATAGCGAAGATATGGACAAACTTATCAAACTGGCTGATGAAGCCATGTATAAAGTCAAAAACGCCGGCAAGAATGGATTTCGTTTTGTAAATACTATGATAAAATGATGTCCACTCCTAAACTCATTAATTTTGATTAAAAAGAATCATCCAATATTGTTTCCCCTCTCGCAACACATGGCACCTTCGCGTTTAATACAAAACAATACAGCTAACTAATTTTTTAAATGCTATCGGTAAAAAATCGTGCTTTTAAAATTCCTTCTGCCCACTCTCCTTCGGCCGTTGAATCCCACACAATACCGCCACCGATGCCCATTTCTCCCTTCCCATTTATGCGATCTATCAAGGCCGTACGTATCGGAATATTAATAAATAAATCTTTGTTGGGTTTAATATAGCCGATGGCACCGGTGTATATGTTTCGTGGCTCGCGTTCAAGTTCATGAATGATTTCCATAGCCCTTATTTTAGGCGCGCCGGTTACTGACCCTGACGGGAACAGGCTTTTAAATAAATTGTATATTGATATATCCGGTTCGATATCAGCGGCAACTGTTGAGGTCATTTGAAATAGTGTTTTATACGGAGTTATTTCGTATAAGCGCGGCACGTGAATATTTGTCCCGATACGCCCTAAATCATTACGCAGCAAATCAGTAATCATTACGTTTTCGGCCCGGTTTTTTTCATCGTGATAAAATTGATGTCTGGCTATGATGTCACTAAGACTCGTGTCGCCTCTTTGCCATGTCCCTTTCATGGGTTTTGACAAAATGGAACTTCCTTTTTTGTATAAAAATAATTCCGGAGAGAGTGACGCGATACTATATTGATCAGTTTCGATAAAGGCGGTATAGGGCACGGGCTGCACATCAAACAGTTTTTGATATAAATCGTATGCATTGCCTTTAAAATCAAAAAGAATCTTCAGACAATAAGTAATCTGGTACACATCGCCCGACTGTAAATATGAACGAATAATATCAATATGCTCAAAATATTTCTCTTTGGAAATGTTAAATCGCAAATTTTCTTTTTTACTTGAATGACTATCAGCGACAAGTTGATTCTTATACTGTTGAGATTTTGTGTAACAGCCTACATAGATAAGAGGAAACCCGTTAAGCGGGTAAGATGAAAATTTATCTTCAAACGCGTAGCCCAGTTCGTAGGAAAAAAAGCCGGCTATATATAAGCCCTGCGCAAGCGCTTCCTCGATCTTTTCAAAAGACCTCGGAACGTCTTCAAAAGAAGAACAAACTATAACTGAAACAGGATTATCAAAATATAAAGCTGGTTTTTCAAAAGCACAGATTATCTTCATACGGCACCCTTTATAGATCTGGATGCCTTATTGTTTAGGCTAGAACATGATCTGCGAATATGCCAATTCGCTTGTAATTACCACCTTGCAGGCGGTAATTACCGGTAAGGTAATATTTGTTAATTATGCGCTCCCCTTACGGGATGCGCTTCCGGTCTTTGGCTAACTTTGTTGGTCCCGATGTATCGGGATCGTCGGCTCGTTATCCTTTGACCGAACGCGCAACCAAAGGGCGCGCAATAGAAATAAAACTTATTACCCTACCGGGAAGTGACGCCGAACAGGCGGCCATTTCCAATCGAAATGGCATTACTTATTTTTCGCGGCGGAGTATATGAAGAAGAAGCGTATATGTCAATCACGAATATGATACCCCGAAGCAAGCTGCAGGGTATCATATTTCCACATGGGATTAAGCATTTTTGAGAAAAACGATAATTTCATTAATATCCGGCAGCTGGGCGATGGGATATACTTTTACAAAACAAACCTTTCCCCCCTCATCGAGAATGACGTTTGCCCGTTGTGAAATACCGTCTTGTTCTCTGAAAAGACCGAGGCTTTTGGCCACATTTCCGTGCGGCCAAAAGTCCGATAAAAGTTTCGTCTGTCTGATCTTTATTGATTTGGCCCATGCCGCCTTGCAGGGAACACTATCCACACTCAAACCCACGGCGATTGTGTTGAGCTTATCGAATATCTTTTTGTTCTTTTCCAGAGACTGCATCTGCAAAGCACAAACAGGCGTCCAAGCGAGTGGATGAAAAGATAACAAGACGCGATGACCTCTCATCTTAGACAGGATAAAGTTCTGACCGAATTGATCCTGCAGTGTGAAACTTTTAACCATCTTTCCCAACTGAATAATTGTTTTTTCCGTCATAGAGCACCTCTATAAATATTTTTTATCTTTTTATTTATTCACATAATCCCTATCTGATAATCCTGAATAATAATTGTAACAGCGAAACCCTGTCACGGTAAGGCGGATAACGCAATGATATATCCAACAAATTTGAACGAACCAGAATGCCGCGCTGATGGGTGAAAGTATCGAAACTTGCCTTGCCGTGATAGCCGCCCATGCCGCTTTCCCCGATACCGCCGAAGGGAAGTTCCTGACTCCCGATGTGGGATATGGTGTCATTGATACAACCGCCTCCGGAAGATGTTTCGCGAAGAACCTTGTCTTGAATTTTCTTATTCTCAGAAAAACAATAAAGCGCCAAAGGACGCGACCGCTGATTCACAAAAGCAATGGCCTCGTCAATATCGCTGTATTCAATCAGGGGAAGGATAGGACCGAAGATTTCTTCCTGCATCACGGGATCGTTTGGAGAAACCTGATCAATGATTGTCGGAGCTATATAAAGATCTTTTCTCAGGGTTTTGCCGCCATAGAGAATCCATCCGCTTTTCATAAGTTGGACAAGTCGGTTAAAATGCCGCTCGTTGATGATTCGGGCATAATCCGGACTCATCATTGGATTTTCACCATAAAACGTGTGAAGCGTTTCTATCATCTTCTCGATAAAGGCATCTTTTATTTTCCGGTGTATCAGAGCGTAATCCGGTGCAATACATGTCTGACCGGCATTGAAAAATTTTCCCCAGGCAATTCTTTTTATCCCATAATTAAGATTGGCATCCTCATCAACAATAGCGGGGCTTTTTCCTCCCAGTTCTAATGTTACCGGTGTAAGGTAGCGGGCTGCCGCGGTCATGATAATCCTTCCGACGGCCGTACTTCCGGTAAAGAAGATATAGTCGAATTTTTCCTCCAACAGATTTTTTGTCGCCTCAGCTTCTCCCTGAAAAACTGTCACATAATCGGGATCGAACAATTCGGCTATCATCTTTTCAGTAGTTGCCGATGTGGAAGATGAAAACTCGGAAGGTTTGACCAGTACGCAATTGCCCGCGGCTATGGCGCCTATTAAAGGCGTAATGGTCAACAGGAAGGGATAATTCCACGGACTGATAATCAAAACAACGCCGTATGGGTCATGATAAATGTGGCTTCGTGACAAAAAATGAATGATGGGTGTCGCTACGTGTTGGGGACGCGACCAAGACCAAAGGTGATTTATTACATGATCAATTTCCGTGTAGAGAATTCCGATTTCACTGGCATAGGCTTCAAAAGGCGGTTTGCGCATGTCGTCATAAAGAGCGGCCATGATTTCCGCTTCATACTTGCGTATACCTTCTTTGAGCTTTTTCAGTTGGGCGATACGAAATTCGACATCTCTTGTTTTTCCTGCAGTAAAGAACGCCCTTAGTCGAATCAACGTTTGCGATATGGATTCCGGTGACATTAATGTTTCTCCATATACCGAGTTTATATGATGGAATACCATTTCTAAATCAAAGATGATATTGAGGCTGCCAGGAGAAGGCGACGAGGCGTATTGTACATAGGTTGAGAAAGCCGACGACGACGCCAACAAAAATAGCGCTTTGATTTAGAATTGGTATAATTATATGGAGAAGGTTTTTGTATGTCAAAGAAATATTTCTCGTAAAAAAGGATAAAATTATAACTGCTTTTTTACGCAACTAACTAATAACAAACGTTTGATTTTAATACAGCATTGGGTTAAATAATTAGACAGTGAATCAGAATTATTTTTTGAGAAACAATGATAAAAAAACTGCTCAACAAAAAACATGTTTGTCCCTGGTGGTTATGCTTTACATTCGATAACCCGTTGCGCAGAATTTTTCATGATCCGATTAAAATTCTCAGCCCCTACGTTCACCAGGGAGATACTGCAATTGATATCGGGCCCGGCATGGGCTATTTCAGCATACCGTTGGCTAAACTCGTTGGACCATCAGGTCGCATCATCGCTGTTGATATTCAGCAGAGGATGCTTTCCGCACTTGACGCACGCGCTCAGAAACATGGCGTCTCCGCAATCATCAAAACACATCTGACAACTCCGGATTCACTTTGTTTTCATGAAAAGGCTGATTTCATCCTGGCTTTCTGGATGGCGCATGAGGTTCCCGACCAGAAAAGATTTTTCTCAGAAATTCACGACCTGACAAAACCAGAAGGGCTTTTTCTTCTGATCGAACCTGTAATTCATGTATCAAATAAAAATTTTTCGCGCGCAGTCGAGATGGCAAAGGAAGTTGGATTCTCCATTAAAGACTTCCCCAAAATCAGCATGAGCCAGAGTGTTCTATTTCACTGCTGAAAAAAAGAGCAGCAGGAGTAATAACAATGACCAAAGACGCAAGGGAATATCAGTACTGGAGTAAAAAAGCTGACAGCTTTGACGCAGCCAATATTTGCATCGTCGGGGAAAATACACGCAATGCCGCTGAGTGCTGGTTAAAAAATCAGCTTCGTACAGAAGATATTGTTCTGGAACTCGGCTGCGGCACGGGAATTTTCTCTACCGTAATTGCTGAAAGCGCCCGGCACTTGACGGCTACGGATATGTCGCCGGAAATGCTGGCAAAGGCAAAACTGTGCTTGCAAAGCTATCCCAACGCCGAAGTCAAGCCGGCGGACGGTTATCAAATCGCCTATGGAGATTCCGCTTTTGATGCTGTGTTTATGGGAAATGTTCTGCATATCGTGCGAGGGCCCTTGACGATATTACGGGAATGTCATCGGGTCTTGAAACAAGGCGGCAGAATGCTTGCGGTTGACTACACGCTGGCCGGTATGTCCTTGATGGCGAAGCTGGCCAAGGGAATGCGTTATGTGAGCAAACTGGGAATACCTCCCAAAGAAAACAAGAGTTATCGGTCCGAGGAACTCGCAGAAATAGTAAGGCTGGCTGGTTTCGAAATCAAAGAAGCGCAAACAATCAAACGGGAATCAAACGTTATCTGCATCAACGCTGTAAAGATTTAAGGCAATTCAATGTGGAGGAACGACGTGAAAAAATATTTTATATTAAATGCCTTTTTGGCATTTGTTGTTTTATGTAACGGGTGCGTTAAAATCACTCCCGTAAAAAACCTGGCATTGCCGCCCGTAAGTATAATCGAAGGGAATATAACCCGGCTTGATGATGGCGGATTTGATCTAACCGATGATTCCGGATCAATCTACGTCAGGGCGGAGTTGCCGGAAAATATCAAACTGAAAATTTCTGTTGGTGAGAAAGTCAAGGTGTATGGTAATTTGCAAGGAGGCAAGAAAAAAATATTCGACGGATATGTTATTAAAAAGTCCTCGGGAGAGCAGATTATTGTAAGCAATCCGTCTCCTCATTTCGGCTTTATTTTACAGAGCTCTTTTAAGTAACATCTTTACCTGCTCCAAAGCTCCGGAGATGACCTGATCCATATTATAGTATTTATACTCAGCTAACCGGCCACCGAATATAACATCACTCTCACGGCTTTGCGCCTTTTGATATTTGGCCAGCATTTCCTGATCAGCTTTCAGTCTTACCGGATAATATGGTTCATTCGGATCATCGCAAGGATACTCTCTAATGACAACCGTGCCTCTCGACAGATGGGCATTTTCGCGATAAAAATGTTTTGGTTCTAGAATGCGTGTATAGGGCACTTCCCGATCGGCATAGTTCATAATGCTGACACCCTGATAATCGTCCAACTGCATTTCTTCGATTTCAAATTGGCAGGACCTCCACCGCAGTTCTCCATAATTGTAATTGAAATAACGGTCTATGGGACCAGTGTAAACAAGAGTCCTGGCGATGGACTTCCAGTAATCTCTTTTTTCCAGAAAGTCTGTTTTCAGTTCCACCGGTATATCCTTCAACAATTTTTCAAAAATCGGCGTGTAGCCGCCGCTGGGCATTCCTTGATAATCATCATCGTAATAAATGTCATTGTAAGTGGTTCTTACCGGAAGCCTTGTGATAACTTCAGCGGGAAGATCTTTCGGATCACAGTCCCATTGCTTTATTGTATAACCCTTTATAAACGTCTCGTAAAGCTCTCTGCCGATAAGACTTATCGCCTTTTCCTCCAGATTTTTGGGGTAAGAAATCGCAGGTGTTTTGGATTTTAAAAACTCTCCGGCTTCATCCGGTGTTAAAGATAGGTTATAAAACTTATTGATGGTTGCCAGATTGATCGGCAGGGAATAAACTTTTCCGCCTGCGGTTGTGAGCACACGATGCCGGTAATTATTAAAATCGGCAAAAGAATTTATATATTTCCAAATATTTTCAGAAGATGTGTGAAAAATATGAGGCCCGTATTTGTGGACGTTGATGTTATTTTTAGGACAATCATAAGAATAACAATTGCCGCCGATATGATCACGTTTTTCGATTATTAAAACTTTTTTGCCGGCTTTCTTCATTTCGTAGGCAAAAATAGCTCCAAAAAAACCGGCGCCGACTACAATAAAATCATACACTTTATAAATATATCCTTCTACATATGTGCGTGGGGAAATGCTTGTACCAGAAGCAGGCAACTCTTTCCATCTAAAGAATTACTATTCTCTCTTCGTCCTGCGCTCTCAAATCAACAGTTGTCTGTTGTTAATCGCTTTAGCCCGAAAAATGAGCATCAAATACGGCCAGGATTTGCGGGTAGAGCCGTGGTTCATTCGACAAACCTTCCAGTGCTATCCTAACGTTTACAGAAGTTCCATGAGTGTAAGTACGAAGATCGACCTTCAATTTTGCTTTCCGGGCCTCAGGAGAGTTATTGAATTGTTCGATCTCTTTCTCAACAATAGAGGACTTGTTTTCCCAAGTAAATTTTCGAACTATTGCAAAGGCCAGACCTTTCATTCTCCAGTACGTCTCCCACATCCACTCGCACTTTTTTTCGAAAACAGCATCGATCCTGGCACACATTGACTTGAACCTGGTCAGCGCTTCCTGCTCTTCTCGTGAATCATTGGGATAAGATACGAAGTGAAGATTTACGAGACTTTCCAAACCCGTATACCCACGCAGTTCTGACGGATCGTAGCCTTCATTGAACCCTATTCTTAAGCTCGCTTTATCCTTATTAATTTTCCACGGCCACAGATCGACGACAACCTTGGCTTTTTTCACACGTAAGCAAAGAGCTTCACCCATCTCACGGGTTAAAATACCAATGTATTGCTCAATGACAGGATTCGGTGCCTGAATAAGAAATGATTTTGTTTCGTGGTCCCATGTCCACGCGGAATTTCCTTGAGGAACGCCGGCGAGTTTTTCGAGAAGAGATCGAAAAGCAGCTAATTCTAAACAGAGGTTTGATTGCACATCACCCGTTCGCGCTTTTTCCATATCCATGGAAAAAGCACCGGATTCATTATGAATCTGGTCAGCGTTCGAGATCACAGAGTCTGTCCCAGCTTCGGCTGGCCTGCCGCTCATTGGATCTGATTGTTTAATATTCATGATCTCCCCGCATCTTTATTGCAGACTAGCTTTAAGAATTTGCCGATTGTTGTTTCCCGGCAAATCTCTTTTCCGTTACAATCCCATATCTTGCAGGTAATTTCATCATTTGGGTGCAGTTGCCTCACTAAAAGAGACGTTGCAGATCGGTCAAGAAAAATTCTTTGATATACAATATTGTTTATTCCAGTTTAACTATAAGAAATTACGTTTTTTTTGTCAATGACAAAAAGCTCTGAGCAATAAAGTATATCTTTGGCGTTTTGTTTTGACGTAAGGTTTTTAAGCAAAAAAAGAATGGCTCAGGCAGCCATTCTTTTTTTTTAATGATTGGATGATTAATTACCGTTAGTTTTGTAACTATTTATTATATTTATTCTTTAAACATATTCGTTACGTATTCAATATCAGTCTTGGCCTTTGCCACGATTCCTTCGATAAGGTCTTTACACGTGGGGATATCCTTTACCAACCCCACCGATTGTCCCATCATCATGGGCGCGGTATCGACCTTGCCGTATTCCCATGCTTCTTTTATTTTCTCTCCGGCAATTAGCGGAATAAGTTTTTCCAAACCGCCGCCCTTTTCCTCCACAGCCAAAACTTCTTCAACAAGCTTATTTTTTATAGCCCTGCCCTGCAAACCAATCGTTTTGCAGATAAGAGCCGTTTCATATTCCTGCCGCCGGACTAGTTCCCGCTTGATGTTATCGTGCACTTCACATTCCTGCGTGGCAACAAAGCGGGTCGCCATCATAACTCCCTGAGCCCCAAGAGCAAGTGCCGCGGCCAAAGTACGACCATCAGCAATACCCCCTACAGTGACAACAGGAATTTTCACTGTTTCGGCAATACGCGGTGTCAGTATCATTGTTGTGACATCGTCATTTAACGGATGACCGCCTTCTTCGATCCCTGCGGCATAAATTCCGTCGTAACCAACTTTCTCGGCGTGCACGGCATGACGCACTGCTCCCACCTTATGGAAAAGCTTGATTCCCGCCTTTTTCATGACGTCTACGTATTCTCTCCCCACTACTTTGTCCAGCGGTGTGCCGGATATTTCCAGCCCGGCAACCCTTTCCTCAACACAAACACGCAGGAACATTTTGTGATGCTCGGGTGTGATATGAACCGATGGCAGAATTGTTACATTTACCATAAATGGTTTGTCCGTAAGCTTCCTTGTCAATTTAATGGCATCACGGAATTCTTCCTCAGTTGAATAGTTCCCGGCAGTCAGGTTTCCCATGCCACCGGCATTAGATATGGCGGCACAAAGCTTTGGTTTGCAAAGCCACATCATCGCACCGCATATAATGGGATATTTAATTCCGAACATTTCGGTAATGGCTGTTTTCATTTTTCCACCTGATAAATTTTTTAATAATTGTTTGTTATTATATCAATCAGCAACAACCAGAACATCGATATTCGTCGATGGCGGCATATGATCATCGTCTAATACTTTTACAATATCGCTATACAGTCTTTCTTTTATTTTGCCGAGAATTCCCCGCTTTTTCTGAAGTGTCCTGGCATAAGCTATGGCCTGCGCCATTAGATCTTCCTGGCTGGCGCACGCTTTTACAATAATATTGAGCTTTTCCAATTCCGGCGCGGTGTAACGATTTCCTGTAAATTCCATTTGTGATAATATATGCAAAGGAATGGCTTTCTTCATAAAAGCGTTCATGCCCCATCTGAATGGAATGCCTATATTTACTTCCGGAAAGCAAAAGAATCCGCGGTCCGACCGCATGAAGCGAAAATCACAGGCACAGGATAATATCGAACCATTGCCGAAGGCATGGCCGTTAATCGCCGCAATTACCGGTACAGGATAAAGAACAAGCGTTTTAAAAACAATGTCCATCTCATTGATAAAATCTCTAACTGGTTGATGGTCATTTTTCTGCATTTTTTCCATAATCCAGTTAACATCTACTCCCTGAGAGAAATTCTTCTCGTCATTAGACGTAATAATCAATGCCGTTATTGATTTATCAGCAATTATCTCATCCAGCATAGCTTTTAGGGTTTGGGCAAATTCAAGATTTTGCCTGTTTTCACCATTGCTCATAGTAATAATTGCTACAGTTTCATCTTTAATCCATGTCATGATAGCCATATAGTTTTCTTCCTTTCACTTTTAACAATGTATTTATCAACGATCCTTCCTTATAAAGAATAACTAAAGAAGATGTCAAGCTAGTGTATGCATTACATTCACAATGTAATTTTAAAGATACGCAAAATCATGCCATCAGGATCCTGATATGAGCTGGAACAGGCGGATGTGATTATACATTTCACAGCAAATAAGCCTTTTATCGCGGGCACACTACTACACATTGTCCTGTAAGGAAACCTTACGACATTATGGCACCGGAAACCTGTTCCGCACACTATCCTTGACTCCATCGAACCACTGGCAACAAGCAACCTAAAATCCACCACAACAATTTTATCAGTTGCCAAATTCTCGCCGTTCAATATCAGAGCTGAGGCTATAAGCAAACTAGAACTTGCCCGACACTAGGACACATAAAAATTGTTTCTGTCGTTTCTCCGCGTCGCTAGCTTAAATTTTCAAGAAAAATTGGTAGAAAATTCCAGCAACAATAACGACCATCAGTACCGCCAATAACACAAAATTGAATTTGCGTTTTTCTTTCATTACCGCCATAGTTTCCCCCCCTGAATTGTTATTTATCTGATATAATACTGTCCCGTTGAGTGCGGAGTATAAAAAGTCCATCTTTGTATGTCAAGGAAATAATAGCGACTAATATTTATGGTATACTATTAAAAATACTGGTTATTTATTATTAATTGATGCTGAACAACTTGGAAATACAATTGCGATACTGAAAATCTTGATCATTCAAATATTGAAGGAGGCACAAAGCAATGACGTTAAAAACAGCCAACCAATATGAAGAAAGTCTGCGTAAAATGAATCTAAAAGTATATCTGCTGGGTGAATTGGTGAAAAATCCGGTGGATCATCCGATAATCAGACCATCTATGAATTCCGTAAAAATGACCTACGCTTTAGCTCAGGATCCCCAGCACGAAGATCTGATGACGGCGAAATCTCATCTAACAGGAAAAAAGATAAACCGTTTTTGTCATCTGCACCAAAGCACTGAAGACCTGATCAAAAAAGTAAAAATGCAACGATTACTGGGACAAAAAACAGCTTCCTGCTTTCAAAGGTGCGTCGGAATGGACGCAATCAATGCCGTGGACAGCGTAACTTTTGAAATGGATAAGAAACTAGGCACTCATTATCATGAGCGATTTATCAAATTTCTGAAAATGATGCAGGAAAATGATTTTACTGTGGATGGCGCCATGACCGACCCCAAAGGAGACCGCGGCCTGCCACCGAGCAAACAGGCGGACCCGGACCTTTACACGCGTGTTGTGGAAAAAAGAAAAGACGGCATTGTTGTGCGGGGCGCCAAAGCGCATCAGACGGGAGCCATTAATTCGCACTGGATTTTAGTTATGCCGACTGTCGCCATGACCAAAGATGACGCTGATTACGCCATTTCTTTCGCCGCGCCTGCCGACGCGGAAGGCATTTCTTACATTTACGGCAGGCAGTCCTGCGACACGCGAAAACTCGAAGGCGGAGAAATAGACGTAGGCAACTATCAGTTCGGTGGTCACGAAGCACTCATGGTTTTCGATAATCTGTTTGTCCCCTGGGAAAATGTGTTTATGTGTGGAGAATATGATTTTAGCGGCGCATTAGTCGAACGCTTTGCCGGTTATCACCGTCAGAGCTATGGTGGCTGCAAAGTAGGCGTGGGTGACGTGCTCATCGGTGCCGCGGCGCTGGCCGCTGAATACAACGGCGCGTCCAAAGCCTCTCACATCAAAGATAAATTGATTGAGATGATACACCTGAACGAAACGCTTTTCTCCTGCGGTATTGCCTGTTCCGCGCAAGGACACAAAACAGCTTCCGGCACTTACCTGATTGATTTGCTGCTGGCCAACGTCTGCAAACAAAACGTAACCAGATTTCCCTATGAGATTGCAAGGCTAGCGGAAGATATCGCCGGCGGATTAATGGTCACGATGGCTTCGGAAAAAGATTTGCGTCATCCGGAAATCGGTAAAATAGTCGAAAAATATTTTAAAGGAATCGCTTCGGTATCCACTGAGAACCGTTGCCGTATTCTAAGACTGGTGGAAAATATCACCCTGGGCACAGCCGCAGTCGGTTACCGCACAGAATCCATGCATGGCGCCGGTTCACCTCAGGCACAGCGTATAATGATTTCCCGTCAGGGGAATCTCGAATATAAAAAGAAGCTGGCTAAAGAAATCGCCGGAATAAAAGAATAATTCATGTGACGTGGTATATTAACATGGTTATATCGATTTGCAGTCAAAAGTATACCGCGGCGGCAAGGAAGAGGCGACGTATGCGTATTATTTATACGTTGAGGAGCCGGTGACGCAGCCAACAAAGGTAGACGAATGAATGCAAATTGATATCGGTATAAAATATTGCGGCGGGTGCAATCCCATTATAGACAGAGCAAAACTGGTGCGGGAGATAGAAAAGCTGCTGCCACCGGAATACAGTTTTTCAAAAGATCAATCCTCCAATAATTGGGACTTAGGTATTCTTGTCTGCGGTTGCCTGACCGCATGCACGGATAAACCAGAATTTAAAAATCTCGCCCGGAAATGGATTACCATCGCCGGGAATTCCGTTAATATGGATAGCGCACCGGAAGAAAAACTAGCTGCTATTGTCGCCAGTAAAATAAAAATAAATAATTTTATGTCCTAATGGGCATAAATTACCATTGACGAACCACCAATATACGATACACCCAAATGCGATGAATTTAAGCCAGTATTGGCCGGTGCCTGAATACTGCCTCCATGAGAACTTAAAATAATTTTGTTTAAGAAAAAAGGGGTTCTTCCCCAAAAAGTCAATTTTTTTGGGGCTAGATCATTAATTGGAGAGCTTGTTGTTCGAACACCCCAGTAGTTTGTGCCTATTGATGTTGAACCAAGGATGAAACTACTGAAGTCAATTGAAATACCGGTCTCACCTGATATGGTGCCCAACTCGCTATCAGACATAGCGGTTTTAGCAAACGATGCAAGGGGAATCATTAAAAATATTGCAATAAGTACTGAGATTAAAGTTTTCTTCATATTGTCTCCTTCAGTTTTATACACCATTTAAATTTACTAAGAATGAAAGCATGTAAAGGCTTCTTATAAATAGTAAAAACTTATACGGAGAAAAATAATCAATCCCTCGAAAGAGGGATTTTTGTTTATTATGTATTGAAAGAAAACTTATTTGCCAAGGTTGACGATCTGTTTCTTTCAGGAAAGATAATTTACAGGTGATCTTAAAACCCGTTTTCAAGATAATTTCGTTCTACAACCTTGTAATTATATAATCCTCTTAATTATTTTTCAATTTATCACCATTTTTATCAGCCATTCTAGCCATGTTTTACCTTGTAATATTATTTTATTTCATAGTCTGACTATGAAATAAAATAATTATTGACAGTGTGACTATGATAATGTATCTTATAACTATCTAGATGGAGGATATTATAATGACGGATAAGCACCGACCGAAGACCAGAAAAGACCGCATAATGGATGCCGCTCTGCGCATATTTGCCGAGAAAGGTTTTCAGAACGCGACGATAACTGAAATAAGCAAAGAGGCAGGAGTTTCTGAAGCCACAATCTATGAATATTTCGGCACGAAAGAAGATCTTCTTTTTGCCATTCCCGAAAAAATATCCAATGACACTTTCGAAGCATCATCAAAAGTCATCCCCTACATAAAAGGAATTGAAGGAAAGATAAGAGCTATTATGCTTTTCTATATTGAATTATATCAATCCAATCCCGATTATTCCGCTTTAGTGTTGCTTCAGCTTATGTCCAACAAACGATTCCGGCAGACACCGGCCCATGCGGCGATACGCCGTTCGTCACATGGTCTCCTGGACTGTATCAGAGCAGGAATCACAGACGGCACCTTTAAAAAAGACGCCAATCCTTATTTAATACGTTCCATGCTGATGGGAACCGTAGAACACTTATTCATTCACTGGCACATGCAGGGCAGGCCTAAGGGAAAAACGAGCATTGTCGATATGCTCGATCCTTTTATCGAAATTGTTTTTGACGGCATCAGAGCTAAAAAAGAAATTCCCGGCACAACTCTGTATCTGAAACTGGAGGATGTCAACGCGCTGGGGAAACTCATTCAAAAGAAAGAAGGAGGAACTTCCTCAAAGGATAAGAACAAATAACCATTATTCAAAAGAGGTACCGCTATGAGAACAAAAGAAGATTACATTAACGGTTTGAAAAAAATGAAACGCAACATTTATTATGACGGCCAATTGATCGACCGGACGGACGAGCTACAAATGGATTGTCTTAATACTATCGGCGTCACATACGATGAAGCGGCCAAGCCTGAAAATCAGGAACTTTGCACGGCAATTTCTCACCTGACTGGCGAACGCATTAATCGTTTCAATCACATCCATCAAAGTACAAAGGATCTGCATAACAAACAGGATATGACCAGAATGCTGTGTCAGAAAGTAGGCGGCTGTATCCAACGTTGCATGGGGATAGACGCTACTAATGCCATTTATAATGTCTCTTATGAAGCAGACAAGGCCAATAAAGGGGCTACTCAATACCATGAAAATTTCAAGAAATGGCTGACCCGCTTCCAGAAAGAAGACCTTGTCGGATGCTGTGCCCAGACGGATACCAAGGGTGACCGGATGCTGCGCCCCGCAGAGCAACCCAACCAATCGGCATATTTACGAATTAAAGAAAGGCGTAAGGATGGTATAATAGTTGAAGGCTGTAAATTACATATTTCGGAAGCTTCCGTAGCCGATGAGGTTCTGGTACTGCCTACCAGAGCACTACGGCCTGAAGATAAAGACTACGCGGTGGCCTTCGCTGTTCCGGGAGACTGGGATGGAATGAAGCAGGTCGTGACAATACATAACTACCGGCCTCGGGAACATTACAAACGCGGTTTCGTACCAGGCTATACAGATTCCTATCTGATTTTCGATAATTGTTTTGTGCCCTGGGAAAGAGTCTTCCTCGCTGGTGAAAATCTGATGGGTGGGGCATGTGCGCTTCTCTTCGCTCTATTCCACCGTCATTCTTACTCTGGCTGCAAACCGGCCATAGGCGATGTTATCCTGGGAGCGGCAGCTCTTGCCGCCGAGGTCAATAATATTCATAAAGAGTCCCATGTCCGGGAAAAGCTGGCGGAGATCATTATGACCATAGAACTGGGTTATGCCGCAGGTTACACGGCATCCGATCTGGGCAAACCTGAGTTGTACATTCCGGGAATGGGTTTTGTTCCATTCGGCCCCGGCTCCTATATTCCTCATTCAATTTACTGCAATGTCGGCCGCTGTCTCTCGGGCGAGGCAGTATATCGCGAAGCAGAAATAATTTGTGATATCGCGGGCGGTGTTGTCGCTACTTTCCCCCACGAAAAAGATTTCAGAAATCCGGAGACAGGAGAGCTTTTACTCAAATATACAAAGCGTAACCCCAAGATGTCGGCGGAAGACCAGGCCAACTTCTGGAGATTTCTGGGAGACGGACTCTGCTCGGCAACCGGAGGTATTACAAACGTCGGCAATTATCATGGAGGCGGCTCACCGGTTATGGAACAAATAGCAATTACCACACAATACGATATCGAATCCCGTAAAAAACTTGTAAAATACTTAGCCGGCATGAGCGGCGGAGACCGTGAAGTTTTCTGTAAAAAATGAACCTCAGAAAGCAAAATTTTCTGGCAAATATTATAATTAAATATTAGCATGAAATTAATATACATTTAAAAATTTGTTTTAAATGTCATTTCGAGAAGTTCCGACGTTTTGGAACGACGAGAAATCTTGATCTTTGTTAAATTAAGATTCCTCATCCCGATAAATCGGGATTTCGGAATGACACATTTTACATTACTCAAAACTCCAAAATTTCTAAGGAGAATAAAATTATGTTCGATATAGCCCAATTCTCATTAAAAGGAAAAGTGGCGGTAATTACCGGGGGCGGCCGCGGCATAGGTCAGGCGATAGCATTTGCTTTCGCGAAGGCCGGAGCCAAAGTGGTCGTTACCAGCCGCAAGGCGCAGGATCTGGAAGCAACGGCGGACGAAATCAAAGCTTTCGGCGGCGAGGCTTTTGCGCTCCCGGCTCATCTAGGTAAAACAGAAGAAATTAAAAAAATGATTGATGCCGTAATGGCACAGTACGGCAGGATTGATATTCTGGTCAACAATGCCGGCGCCAGTCCCGCCATGGGTTCCGTCCTCGAATGTGACGACCGCCTCTGGGATAAACTGATGGACATCAATTTGAAAGGCGCTTATTTCATCAGTCAGGCCGCAGCCAATATCATGGTCAAGCAGGGCGGTGGCAAGATAATTAATGTCGCTTCCGTGGATGGCCATAATCCTGAGCCGGGATTGAGTATCTATTCTATTTCCAAAGCCGGCATAAGAATGCTGACAAAAGCATTTGCCAGCGAACTTTTACGTTACAACATTCAGGTAAATACTATATCTCCCGGACCAATCAGCACCAAGATGATGAATTCCCACTGGGGACATCTGCCACCGGAAGAAGCTCAAAAAGTAAAGGAAGCTGTGGAGAAAGCACTGCCTTCCGGCCGTCTCGGCAATCCCGATGAAATCGCCGGTGCTGCTCTTTTTCTGGCATCGGATGCTTCCAGTTATACAACTGGATCCGAAATTTTGATTGATGGCGGTTTATTACTGGGCATTCATTAATCCGGCTAAGAAAAGAAATAACTTTTATAGTGTAGTTTTTTTATGGCAGAAAAACCGATTACTGAAAACAATAACTGTTTTATTCCCGAAGCTAATCCACGTGATGAAGAAATCGCTCTACTACTCAAAAACGCCCGAACGATCGCCATTGTTGGACTTTCCGATAGGCCAACCCGCGACAGCCATAGCGTTGCCCTGTATCTGATGGAAAAAGGATATCGGATCATTCCCGTAAATCCATCCTGCGCGGAGATACTGGGACAGAAATCGTATCCCGACCTTCTGTCAATAAAAGACAAAATCGACATTGTTGACATCTTCCGCAAGACTGAATTCATTCCGGAAATTATAGAAGAGGCGATACAAATCAAAGCGGGTGCCGTATGGATGCAACTCGGCCTTTTCCACGACCAGGCGGCACTAAAAGCACGGAAGGCAGGTTTGATGGTCATCCAGGCAAAATGCATTAAAATTGATCACGCAATGCTGTTAGGATAAAATGAGATACCGTTTTTAAACTGTACGCAGGTATTAAATCATACTAGAGGAAAAAAGAAGGAACGCACTATGAGCCTAAAGGATAAATATGCGATCGTTGGCGTGGGCTATACCCCGCAGGGCAAGATTCCGGGGAGAACCTCTTTGAGCTTCCACCTGGAGGCATGCGTAAACGCAATCGAAGATGCCGGCTTGAAAAAGAACGATATTGACGGATTGATATGTTACCGGCATTTCCCCGCGTCATCGGATGAAAATGATCTTACTCCCTTCGTGGTAGCCCAGCATCTGGGAATAGAGCCGAAATATCTTTACCAGGATGCAAACTGCTCGCGAAGTCATTTACAGAACGCTCTAAGCGCACTGGCGTCAGGCCTGTGCAATTACGTGATAATATCATTCGGCCACAATGCCCGATCCAGCGACTCGATGCTGACGATGCTCAACGAATTTACCGGAGATGATGCAGCGTTTGGCCATTTCGGAGCAACAGGCGGGTACGCCCTGGCGGCCCAAAGAGCAATGCATGAATATAAGACGGGCCCTGAGACATGGAAGCATATCGCCGTTGGTCAAAGGAAATGGGCGTGCCTGAACCCGGAGGCTATAATGTATGGCAAACCGCTTACCTTTGAAGATTACTTAAACTACAAGTGGTTCGTGGAACCGTTTCGCCTGCCGGATAACTGTCTCCTCAACGACGGAGGCAGAGCCATTGTATTGACTTCCCTCGAACGCGCCCGCGATCTCAAACACCCTCCCGCGGTCATCATGGGACTTGGCGGACACCATCCTTCGACGGACATCAAGTATTCCACATCAATGACCGGTCCAACCGGAGCAAAGAAAGCATCCGAGGACGCCTTCAAAATGGCTGGCATTACAATCAACGATGTGGATGCGTGTGAGATATACGACTGCTTCACCTACACGGTGGAGATCACGTTACAGGACTACGGCTTCTTCGCCCCGGGCGAAGGCGAGGACTGGTTTAAGGGCGGCACTATCGAGACCGGTGGCAGAATGCCGGTGAACACTTCGGGCGGACTCCTGTCCGAAGCATACTACATGGGCCTTACACCCTTGAGCGAAGCGGCAATGCAGATTATGGGCAGATGCGGGCAACGCCAGCTCGGCCCGCAGACGAAGACCAAGAGCCCGGAAATTATCTTATGCAGCGACAACGGCGGGATACTGCAATCACACTCGTGCTGCATTCTCAGGAGGTTATAATCATGGCATACAACAAACCCCTGCCTAAATTAAATCCCGATGTAAAGCCATTCTGGGACGGATGCAAAAACCATGAGCTCAGATTTCAGAAGTGTCAAACATGCGGCCATGTACTATGGCCACCCTCCATCATATGCCCGAAATGTTATAAGAGGGAAATCCAATGGATCATTGCCGGCGGTCATGGAACCATTTATACGTATGCCGTATATCACATCGCGTATCACGTCGGGTTTGCGAACGATCTCCCATATGTGGTTGCCATTGTGGAACTGGACGAAGGACCACACCTCCTGACGAACATCATCGATTGCAATCCTCAGGACATCAAATGCGGCATGGATGTGACAATTGCCTGGGATGACATAACACCGGAAGTAACTCTGCCTAAATTCAGACTTGGCCGATGAAATCACATGCGCTGCGGGGTACTATTTTGTCCGGTTAAAACCAATTGTCTGGCGAAGAAACTATGTCGCAATAATAAATATAACAATTTAATGTCCTCCGCTGGCGGAGGTGTCCCGATGAATCATCGGGACGGAGGTGGATAATATTCACGTAATGCGTAACTGGCCAAATTACGTATGTTTCAAAAACTTCCACCCCCTGCCCCCGCCAGCGGGGGACATTACTTATTACGCACAATCAATACATACAATTGCGACACAGTCTCTGCACCAGAATGACATAATTACTGGTTTTATACAATTTAGCAAAGCTTGTAAAAAATACTTGACGAATGCCCGTTTTTTCAGGAAATAATACTCCGCAAAAATTTACGCTCATTATTCCAACAGGATTTATAAGGAGAAAATCGACATGATCAATAGCACTGATGCGGTTTTTGTTATAGTGGACATTCAGGGCAGCCTGGCCCAGGTTATGTGCGACAAGGAAAATCTTTTTGCCAATACCGTTAAACTTATCAAGGGATTTAAAATTCTGAACCTGCCGGTTATCGTCACCGAACAAATCCCGCAGAAATTAGGGAAAACTTTACCTCAGATAGCCGCGGAACTTGAGGGCGTTAACCCGATAGCCAAAGAATCTTTCAGTTGCTGGGATGAAAATAATTTTAAAAATAATCTGGAAGTATTAAAACGACGGCATGTAATCCTGATTGGAATTGAATGCCACGTGTGTGTCTATCAAACCGCTCTTGATTTAATTTCCAACGGCTATACCGTTCATCTGGTTGCCGACGCGGTTTCCTCGCGCACACCGGAAAACCGTCAAATCGGAATAGACGCGATGAAAAACGCCGGAGCAAAAATAACATCAACAGAAATGGTTTTGTTTGAACTCCTGCGCACCGCTGCCGATCCGCGAGCCAAAGAGTTTTTCAAAATTGTAAAGTAAAAAAGTGGCGGTTATTGACTGGAGTTGCTTTTTACACGCAATTATTTTGATTTATTGTACTTATATATTTCTGAAATCAGCTCGCTTCGGTCAAAATATACTTCGTTGCGTTTTATTTTTCTTTGACTGTTGAACTGTACAAAGCAAACTCCTATACATTCGATTACTTTTTGACCGACAGGTATTTTTGCTAACCATTTATTTAGAAACCCGCCCTCCATGGGAATCGGTTCAATCTGAGTCCACACCCAATCAGGATTTTGAGAAAGTAATTTTTTGAAATACGAAAGGAGCTCTGTTTTTCCGTTAACACCGGATGGGATTGCCGGGTCAAGATAAAAGCAATCATCAGAATAAAATTCTGCCAATTTTTCAGGATTATTCCCCGTCCACGCGGGTAACCACTTTGAAGCGAATTCTTTAGCTTCTTCTTTGCTCATTATCATTACTTCACCTCCGTATTTAAAACATCTAACGCCAAAGCTTGGCAGATTCCCGTCGAATAATTTATCAGGTCATTTATGCCAGTGAACAATTACCAATAGTGAATTGCCAGCCAAATTGTAATATTTTCCGGGTCTGTCCAGGCAACTTTGTGTCTGGTGTGCGCAGAAATATTTAGATAATCACCTTTTTTAAGATTAACTTCGTTACCATTTTCGAAAAGAATTGACCCGGAGCCTTCCAAAACAATCACCCACTCGTTTTCCTTTTGATCATACCAACCCGTCTCCGGCGAAGTATGGCCCTTAGAAAAAATTCTTTCGATTTTTATATTTTTATGGCGAAGCAATTCTTCGAAAGACTCATGCTCTAATTTATCCGGCAATGAAGAAAATATATTTCCCATAGGTTGATGATCCTGTTTCTTCTGAGAATTATTTATATCAAACTTTTGATAGCATTAGATGCTTCCGTTGTGGCAAGTTCGATCAACCCAGCGCATTTGTCAGAAGATGATATATGCTTTTGAAAATCAGTCCAGCCGGGAAATTTCTTATCCGTAATGAAACTACATTCTATCGCCCCTGCTTTTTCTACAAATTTTTGAACGATTTTTTTACCTACACAAAATGGTTCGGGGAAACCAAAAGGTTTATCTATGAGCAGATTAACATGACCAACAACAAATGCTTTGATTGTTTTAAAATAATTTGAATCACGAATATTCATACCCAATACAAGATTTAGGCCTGCAATTGCTCCGACAAGAGCACCACAAACGCCTCCTTTATATCCCAAACCACCATCAAAAATAAAAGACAGCCGCTCCAGAAGAGGATCACCTATACCGGTGCGATTTTTTATCCCCTTCAAGACAGCCTGCGCGCAATGTATCGGCTCATTTTGTATTTGTTCCTTTTCCATACTCAATTCAGGCAATTCTTTCTTTTGGTAAGCACACAAGTGTTTCATTGCACCCCCGATATGCCACAAACACTTTCCTACTCTATCACCTGGTAAAAGGTAGCGTAATTGTCCTCCTGTGGTATAAAAATTGATACCGCTTCTTTCTCTACACAATGACGAACCATAATTATCTTCAAACCATTTGATGTATTCCCCGACCAAAGACATTACTCCCACCTCTGCTGTAATGCCTTTTTTCTGCAGGTCATCATCATACATAAGCGCAAGCCCCAAAGCACCGCCTGTTACTACTCCGCAGGTCGAACCGCTTGCCACGACACCACCTTCCAGTCCTGTGACGGCTTTCAGCACACGGTCTTCTCGCTTGTCTATCATATCCTGTAAAACTTCCTGAGAAGCCAGTGCGCAATTCAAATCTTTTAATAGGCAAAAAGAGCCTCTCCATCCCCAATACCCTTCCCTTTTTTCTACAGGCTTATTCATTAAATACCTCCAAACATTTCGCCTGGTGCAATTATAATACAGATTGGAGCTACTTCATCTTTGATTTTATTTTGATGGTTTTTCCGGCAACCATGAAGTCCTCTTTCCCTTGATGATGAATCGTTAGAGGTTCTTTCACGGCGGGATCAATCCAGGCCTTAACAACTTCAACGACAAAGAAACAGTATTTCTTGACCATGCTTGTGTCCACTACCCGACATTCAAAATTCGCGTAACATTCATCAATGAGCGGCGCTTTGACCTTTGCGGCAGGCTTGGGTGTGAGATTAAATATTTTGAACTTGTCTAGCTTAGCTCCGGATATATTGCCGCAGCCAACGACTTTTTCAGCTATGTTAACAGTAGGAATGTTAATCACACATTCTTTGATCGCCGTAAGCGGTCCGAAGGAATAATTTTGATCACTCATGACGAAGCCAATCAGCGGCGGTTCAAACTCCATCATCGTGTGCCAGGACATCGGCATGACATTCATCTTGCTAGCCCATGCAGTCGTGACCATGACAACCGGCCCCGACTCCAGCAGGCTGTATACTTTGGAAAGAGGAAGTGATTTCTTTGCCATTTTTAAAAACCTCCTTTCAATAGCGATTAAGATTTACAATCATTTTCCGTCTTTTTTGCCTTTTAACATATGTCGTTTACTCGGTGAATCCCCTGTCTTTCATCTGTTGGGCTTTCAGGAAAAGCGCCATGCCCGTTTTCATTTTCCTGAATCCCAATGTCTGATAAAATTCTTCCTTTCCCGGTGATGCATATAAAATAAAATTACAACTAGAAAGCTTATCCATAATCGTCTTTATGATGAGTGCCCCGATGCCCTGGGCCTGATATTCAGGAATGACCGCGACATCATAGATCGCCGCTTGAAAAACACCGTCGGAAATCGCCCGTCCGAAACCGATCAATTGATCTTCCCGATAGATAAACACGGAAACCTGACTATTCTCAAATGCTTTTTTGTGCGCGGCAGGTTCCGCATAAGCCATGCCCACGCGTTTCAGTGTTTCGGCTACAAACTGCCAATTAACATCCGCACAATCCAGTTTAATGTCCAATTCCATCAGAAATCTCCTTTGCCTTTTTTGGAGGAAAGAATTCCGGATATATAAAGCTTTAGACAAACGTGGAAGTCACCAGACAGAGCTAAAATAGAAACGTCTCCTTTTCCCATAAGAATGTCCATTCCACTCAACAACTTTTTTGTAGATGCCACGGGGATAATCATTAAATTTATCTGTGTGGAGCTATCCTCTCCGCTTCGTCCCGACAGAGTCGGAATTTAATTAACCAATTTCGATGTGCCTATCGTAACCCCATTGTGCCCCTAAGGGTATTTAGGTTATTTGCTTTGGAATTGGAGCTTCACTAATAACTTGAATCTGAGAATATGAAAATAATTTCACTAATAGAAGCATCTTTCATCATTATTTGTCAATATTTTTTAAAAGAACCGTAAAACTGGATGCCGGATCAAGTCCGGCATGAGACAGAGGAATGGATTTACGCTCCCCGATCAGGTCGAGGACAAGCTTCGCGGGAATTACATCTTAAGAAAACGAATTGTCAAACTGCACGTTTTTGTTTATATTGTTACGGCATAAGGACGAGCTTTTGAGGAGAAAGAATGACAACTGAAAACACCACTGGTCAGTACAGATTCTGGGGAGAGACAACCGCTTTTCTTGCCCTTTTTCTCGACAATGTCGGGACACTGATATTTTTCAGCGCTATCCTTGTCTTCACTTTCAACTATCCGGCAGATATTATCCTGACACGCATGATTCCCGGCACAGCCGTAGGAATTTGCATAGGCGATCTTGTTTACACTTGGCTTGCGCTTCGTTTGAGAAAAAAAACAGGGCGTACCGATGTGACGGCGATGCCTCTGGGAATTGACACTCCTTCAACAATCGGCATTGCCTACGCCGTCATGGGCCCGGCTTATGTCGCCACACATGATGCGCAACTCACCTGGCACATCGGCATGGCCACTCTTTTTATGATCGGCACGGTTAAAATAATCACTTCTTTTTTCGGCGGATGGGTTCAGCGCATCATTCCCACCGCGGGACTTTTGGGTCCACTGGCCGGAATCGGGCTTTTGCTACTCGGATTTCTGCCAATGATCGAACTATTTAACGAGGCCATTGTCGGCATGGTGGCGCTGGGGTTAATCTTTACAGCACTCATGAGCAAGATGCAACTGCCGGGAAAGCTGCCCGGGGTTTTGGCGGCTGTAGTTCTTGGCACGGGCATTCATTTTGTACTGGGCTATGGTGGATACCTGCCGGAGTTTACCGCACCAACACTGCAAATGACTTTTTCAATGCCTGCATTTTCCATTGATTTTATCAAAACGCTGCCGCACAGCATCCAGTATCTGACCATCGCTATTCCCTTCGGCATTCTGACGATCATCGGCGGTATCAACAATACGGAAAGTGCCCGTCTGGCCGGTGATGACTACCGCACCAGAGACATTCTGCTCACGGAGGCATTTTCATCATTGATCGCGGCATTCTTCGGCGGAGTGGCACAAACTACGCCCTATATCGGCCATCCGGCATACAAAAAAATGGGCGCAACCTGGTGGTACACATTGCTGACCGGATTGCTGATAGGCATCTGCTCCGTGATTGGACTGCTTTCACTTTTTGTCAGTCTCATACCGCGGGCGGTTATCGCGCCTATTTTCATCTTTATCGGTTTTGAAATCATGCGGCAGGCGTACAATGATTCGCCACCAAAACATTCTCCGGCGGTAAGTTTGAGTATCCTGCCCGTTATCGCCTCTCTTGTGCTGATAATTCTAGGCCAGTTCATGGGAGCGATGGGTACCACACCGGATAAGCTTCCTGTGCGTTTGCAAACCATGCATCAAACACTGACGATGCTCAGCAACGGATTTATCATCACCGGGCTTCTCTGGGGAAGTATGCTGGCTTTTTTGATTGACCACCAAGCGCGGTTGGCAGCTCTTTGCGCCGCAGTCTGCGCCATACTCACACTCTTTGGCATAATCCATTCCATAATGCCGACCGGCGAATTGTATCTGCCATGGATGATTACATCACACACCCATTACATGACGGCTGCGGCGTATTTTGCTCTTTCGGGCATCCTGCTTTTATTGACCGGAAAACAAAATGAATCAACGTTGTAAGTGGGCTATATTTCCTTGACATAAAAGTTCGGACTTCCTATAGTTACACTCATGCCGATGCAACGCTTCGTCGGAAAAAACTACAAGGAGAAAAAATATGTCTTCAAAACATTATATTGGGGTATATTTGTTTGCACTTTGCTTTATCCTGATTTCTTCTATCTCCCATGCCGAACAAAGATCAACAGGCAACATTGGAATAATCAAACCAACCGTTGCTGCAGGTAAACAGGAATTAAAACCTCTGCAACAAACTTTAATAGCAAGTCAATATGCAATGCCTAATATATATCAATTGCTACTTTTAACTATTGACAACGTGTATGCAGCAAAAAATGAATTGCAAAGTGCCGTAGGCACAGGTTATTTACCCGCAGGTATTGATGATGAATTGCGCAGTTACTATAAGCCTCATATCAAGAATTGCCTGGCGAAAAGCTATTCGGTTCAGGACCAGCAGGCTGCCGGCTGTGCCGGAACTGACACGGTCAACCACTGTATGGATAAATTATATAAATATTGCATTGGTTCTTATAAGGGAGGCAGCGGCAACAAGGAAAACTTTATAAAAAAATTTAAGACGGCACTTGAGCGTTCAAATGATATAAATGCGAAAAGCAAAAATTATTCCAACCAGTTGCAGACACTTTTGAATAATATGCCGTAAAAAATGAGTCAACTATGCGTAAACAATAAGTACATTATCAAAATTGAAGATAAGGAGGATGCGAAAAGATGAAAAAAATAAATGCTAAGGCAGGTGTTTTATTTTTCTTGATGCCCGTTCTATTTTTAAATTTACTTACTGCCTCCTCATATGCTGAACAACGGGCTATAGGACCGAAACAAATTCAAAGCTCAGCTCCGGCAACCGGAACACAGGCCATCAGACCTTTGCAGCAACCTCTCATGCTACAAGGGTCATTGCCTCCTTTTGTCTGTTCTTCTACAGTTGGTGCGATAAACGATGTTATAAAAACAGCTCAAACGGAAGTGCCCACGGCGGTACAGGCATACACTAACCAGGGATTCGTTGATTTTCAGGGAACTTCGGAAAATACGGCAGGCATTTACAGAAACTATGTGCAGGACTGTTGCTCACCAAACAAAAGCTTTACGGTGCAGGACCAACAAAATGCGGGATGTTTGAATAGTGATAACGTAAAACTTTGCATGGAAAAGGTAATAAAACATTGCATCAGTCAATACCCGCAGAAGAACTCTCTTAAAGCCATGTTATTTAATTCTCGGGACAAGGCTAATAAAGTCAGTGCCAAAACGAAACAGCTGCACGAAAATATAAACCGGCTATATGATATGATCCCGTAATGCGGGATAAAAATAAGATCCACCTGATAAACGAAAGGAGGTAAAATAGAGATGAAAAAATTCTTTGCGATGGTAGGTGTTTTGTTTTTCCTGGTATCAGTATTATTTTTCGTTCCGTGCAAAGGTTTTGCGATTAATCCGCAACCGGAACCACCCGGTGATAAAGCTAAATCCATCATTGTCGTTAATGAGTCCTACATAGGAACAATCATAAAAATTGAAGGCAACAAGATTACAGTCCGCAATGAAACAGGAATGGAAAAAATAATCACAGGAAATTTCACCGGCCTAAAAATCGGCGGCAAGGTAAAGGTAACGACAAGAGACGGCCGGACATGGCTCAACCCTCAGCCCGAACCGCCACTGCCTGCCAAGGCAAAACCTTTAACCAAATAAGGTTTAGCTTTTTTAAATAAGTTTAATTTTTAATTACATTATGGGGGATATTGCCTGATGGCCCAAAAGTTAATGAATTGGTTTTGTGTCATTTTCGTTATTATATGCTTCCTCACGCCGGCTTTTGCTTTGGCAGAGGAATGCATCGTTGTCACCTCCCCCATTGAAAACACCGTGATTATTGGAAAGCGCCCGGAAGTCAAAGGTGTCTTTCGCTGTACCCTGACTCCCGGATCGTATGTTGTCATGCTCGATGGAGTCGATGTAACACAGCTCATGGATGTAACCGCTGAAGGATTTACTTACCGGCCAGAAATGCTCGTAACTACGGGTAGTCACTCGCTGTCCGTCAGTTATACGGGCGCGGACAATTTGCCGCATCAATTTGCCGTTAATTTCAGCATCCGCCATTCGGAAAAGTTCGGCGAAATTTACTCCAAGAATGATGTATCTCTTCTATACGAAGGCGCACTGGTAAGAAAAGACAGCGCAGCCGATGCAGCCGCACCGATATATACGGAAGGTCAAAACGTTGCCCCTTCAACAACGGCAACTTATCCAAGCTCTAAAATCGAAGGAAATCTGGCATCGGAAAGCAGGGTAAAAGAAGGGCCGTGGAATGTCGCTTTCACAACTAATGTGCGATACTTCGATCAGGATATCCCTGTAATGGATCCGTTGAAAAAAGGGCTTACCGTTGCCAACTGGCTGTTCACAGGTAACTACGAAAAGGATCGTGTCAAAATGAAGCTCAGCGCGGGGGATGTCATGATAAATGAAACCCCGTATACGATATCCGGTTTTTCCAGAAAAGGAACCATGTTCAATGGTGAAGCTGGTCCGGTTTATGCCAATGTTTTCAGCGCCCGCAGTGCACAGACCTTCGGCGTCGACGGCGGTATCGGCATCGGCGATGTGAGTGAAGATCACATATTCGGCGCCTCCGCCGGCGTCAAGCTTTTTGAAAATAAAGTTGATGTCCGGACAATTTATGTGACCGGAACAGATCCGTCTGCGGCGGGACTTCCCGCTTCCATAACGCCGCCATCCGAACAGCCAAATGTATACGGAAACTCAACAACCACAGGAAACAAACAAGGAGATGTCGTTGGTTTTCTGCTGACTACAGATTTTTTACAGAATCGTCTCAGGACGGAGATGGAGGCCGACTTTACGCGATACGATCCGGATATCGCCGATGAGTTTGACAAAAGAAGCTCCTCCGCCTACAGGGCTAAAATTGGCGGCGCCATCAACTGGTTTACTTATGATGCGTTATACGAATATATCGGGAAATACTACGGTGTCGTCGGGAATCCTTCGCTGGCAAAAGACAGACAGGGCTTCAGTCTGCAAAGCGGCATCAACCTGTCAGATCAGAATCTCAATGTTATGGCATCCCGCTATTCGGATAACGTCGATTCGGATCCTCTCTTTCCGGAAATCGTCAGCACCCAGGGAAGCATCTCTTATCAGTTCAACAAGATTCCCTACGTTCCTATGGGATTAACATATCAAAAAATTATTCAGGAAAGCTCAAAGGAACCCGTTGGCAGTACGCGTATGGATATGAACACCGATACCTATTCGGCCAGAATTGGTTTCACTAAGGGCAGCTTTACGGTCAATTTTGCGCCGTCTTATTCGCTAATCAACGACAAGACACCAGCGGATGCTGATATGACAAACATTTCTTATGCCGCAACGGCGGCCTACGCCCTGCCTAATCTTTCCATTGCTCCGGCATTCTCCTGGACTAAAACACGTAATCATGCAACGAATGTCTGGACAGACACCTTTGTCTATAATCTCGACTTTCGCTCACGCTTTTTCCACGACAGAATCTCCTTTGACGCCGGCGGCACTTATACGGCATCAACAGCGGATAACAATTCTGTGGACAGTGGAACTTGGAACGCGCGGGCAGCCGTATCTTACCGGCTCAATGATCACCTGAAAACATTTGTCAAACCTGCGGTGGGATTGCGTTTGAGCTATCTGAAAACGGACGATAAAATAAATGCGGGAATGGATAAAGACGAATTTAGTTTGTTTGTTGTTCTGGAAGCAGCAATGCCCATTATATTTTAAACGGAGGAATTTTTATGAAAAAACTTATCTTAGCCCTTCTTGTCTTGATACTGACCGGACTCCTCGCTCCCTCTTTTTCTCAGGCAACCGTTATTGTAATACCTTCTTCCGTTAATGTTGTCCGGGGTCAGAGCAATACAGTTGTATTTACCTATCAATTTTCCGGCTATGTCATAGGAACCGGCACTCTGACTTCAAGCCAGGGCATATTCTTCACTCCTGATACCACTATCGGATATAATAATCTGCCCCTGACAGTAACGATCAGCGGCACTGTCGGAACGATTTCAGAAACCGTTGTTATTCCCGTGAATATTATGGAGAAGGCGCTGCAAAGGGGTACAGCACAATTCTTTTACCGGCGAGTTTTTACGGGCATGATAGGCACGGATACGGCAACAATCAATCTCACTGTTACGGGAGAAGCAGGAGGAACGCTGGGCATAAGACGCATTTCAGTATATTTCGGAAACGGCAGGGCCGAAACTACCGTAATGAAATATGCAAGCGATTTAAAGGCCTATGCGGATATCAGATACAATGGTTCCGGCCTTTTGAAAGGCTATTGGGAAGTTGACGGCCGGCTTCTGTCATACGTCAGCCAACCTCTGCCCGCCGGTCAGCAAATTACTTTGGCCACACCGGACATTCCGGCGCTGCCAACCTTTGAAACCGGGACGCACACGTTGCGCTTTGTCATAACCAACCCTGAACCAGGCCAGGGGATTCCTTTGCCAGTTCTGGTATATTTCGTAACAACAGATGAAGCTGCCGTAAAACAAGCCGGATTGACTTTAAAAGCTCCCGCCGAAGCAGCAGAAGTACCTTATGCATCGCTGAAATACGAATGGCAGTTAATCCGCGCAGAAGTTTACCTGATTCAGTTTTTTGAAGCACTGGAAACAAAACGTGTTTTTTCCGCTTACACAAAAAAAGGTTTCTATCAGCTACCGCAGCTGGTACTTAAAAAGAATTTTGAACCCGGAAAATCTTACTATTGGCGAATTACGGCCTTTGATAAGGAACGTCGTAAAATAGGCGAAAGCAAAACCGGTAGTTTCCGTTTTTCGTCGACTGCCGCAAACGCCGGCAAATAACGAGATAAAAACATAAATCAAGAGGAGTAACAAAGAATGAAAAATAAAAACTATATCATTATTTTAATCATGGCCGTTATAGTGACTGTCTGGTCAGTTAGTCAAATGACACAAATAACATGGGCGGTCGAACCGGCGACTCCTCTTGTGAGCACTTACGGAATCGTAGACAGCACTTCGACCACAGCCAACCTTAAGGGAACTTACAGACCATATAAACTCCAGATAGACAATGCTTACTTTGAATACGGCACGAGTACAAGCTACGGATCCCAGATATCGCCGTACAGGGAATGCAAAGTAACCGCTTCGGGCGAAGTCTGTGAAGCCACCGGCCAGATTACCAATCTTACACCGCAGCAGACTTACCATGTCCGTCTTGTCGTCAAATACTACGACAATGTGTGGAAAAAATGGTCTTTGGCATACGGCGAAGACAGGACATTCTCCACGCATATTCCCCCCAAAGCAACGACAAACGAGGCGACGGATGTTACCTCCACCTCGGCAGTGCTCCACGGAACGGCAAATCCCAATGGCAACAGCACCGATGCCTATTTCCGTTACATGCCATATTGTGTCATGTGCAATCCTTCCGGAATTGCTGTCGGTCAGAACATCGGTTCAGGCAACAGCCCGGTAACGCTGAACATCAAAGTTACCGGATTGACACCGGGAACCAGATACATGTATCGTCTGCGCGCATCCAACCAGCAGGGAGGAGAATCATTAGGCGAATATAAAATGTTTTTCACACCATCCAAACCGACTGTAAAAACATTTGACGCATCCGACATTAAAACGCATGGGGCAACACTCAGAGGTACAGTCAATCCTTCCGGACTCGACACAATGTACTACTTTGAATATGGAGAAACCGCATCCTACGGAATAAAGAAATCCCAGGTTTACGCCGGAAAAGGCAGCGATGTTGTGTCTGCTTCACTACCATTGACGAATAGCTTCTCTCCGGGCAAGCTTTATCACTATCGGATTGTGGCAAGCAATACACTGGGCGTAAGCTACGGTGAAGACAAAACCTTTACCACAGAAAAACTCATTGCACCTACCGCCACAACCGGAGGCGCAACGGACATAACCCTGAGCACCGCTACGCTTAACGGCGTAGTCAATCCGCATAACGACCAAACTATGTGGCACTTTGAATACCGGAAAGCCGGTGCAGAATGGAAAAAGACGGACAATGTCGGCGTCGCTGTGGCAAACGACTGGAATATCACTGCCAAAATTTTCAGTCTGGACGCAGACACCACATATTCTTATAAACTCGTTGCCGTAAATGGCGCCGGAACAACAACAGGTGAGGAAAAAACATTTAAGACAGTGGCGGTTGCCCTTCCTACGGTGACTACGGGCGGTGTAAAGAACATAACCAAATCATCCGCGACCCTCATGGGAACAATCAATCCAAATGATACGCCGACATCTTACTGGTTCTGGTACGGAATATCACCGCAAAATATGTACCATACACCAGGTCAGGTAGGATTGACGGGAAAGAATGATATACAGGTTTCCGCAGACCTCATCAGCCTGGCTCCCAATACAACTTATTATTATCGACTCTCGGCAAACAACGTAAAAGGAGCTGTTCAGGGGGAGAATAAAACATTCAATACAGCAGCAATAACCAAAGCGCCCATCGTTATTACAGGCCACTCAAGGAATGTTACGGCTTCGTCAGCCACCATCGGAGGAACGGTTAATCCGAACGGAATGGCTACCTCATATTATTTTGAGTATGGTATTTCCCCGGCCTTTGGGGGCAAGGTTCCTTTGACGCCGCAATCGGCGGGCAGCGGGACAAGCGCCGTTAACGTTACAACTCCTCTGGCGGGATTGAATGCAAACACGACCTATTATTACCGGCTTGTTGCAGTCAACAGCGACGGAACCAGCAATGGGGCAAATATGACTTTCAAGACGGCATCCGGCATGTTAATCAAAGTACCGACTTCGCCGGCAATACGCAAATAATGGGATCCTTTTTTTCGTTTCTTAATTAAGAAACATTGTTCACAAAACAAGACTGCATTTAAACAAAAAGACCCCTGAAAAAAATTCAGAGGTCTTTTTTTATATACTTTTACTGATTAAGATTACTGCGTAGAAACCGTCATCTCAAATGTCTGAGATAAAAGATTGTTGGTCGTATTGCAATCAAGAGACTTCGGCTGACTTGATGTTCCAAGAAGACCTTTTGCATCGCGAACAAAAAATTCAAACAGTAGTTTTACTTGTTTTTCGTTTGGCTTGGGAGCAGCAATGGGTGGTTTGAAACCCCACTGAAGAACTTTATCCCGCGTATATGTTTGTGTAAAGGACATGCACTGATTACTATTTAAAACCGGCCCTACTGTCTGCGTGAAAAATTTTGTTTCACCGGAAGCCGGATAACTGAACTGCGGACCATATCCGGTATATACATTAAAATGCGCTTCCAGATTGTTGCCGGGCTGATTATAATTGCCGGGCCCACTGTTGCATACCTGGCCGGTCATGGTAAATGTCGCAACATTGCCGGATAACGTTTTTGTGACATTGAAATTTCTTACAGTTGGGTCTTTGCAAATTTCCAGAGTGGTTACAGGCGGCTGAATTGTCTTCATGTCTTTGACAGTGCTCGGCACTGTTTTTCTGTCTACCGCAAAAGAGACAGATGAAAAAACAATAAGAAGAATTGCTGTTAGAAGTACAGATAAGACTTTACTTTTTTGTTTCATTTTACCCTCCATAACTCATTGAGATTTTACAAGGAGGCAAACATTCTTTTTAGTAAGATATTGCTTTCTTGTAGGTTAAATACAGTTTGATCTTTGTCTAATGGGAACTTGCTTTTTGCGTAAGAAGTATAGAAAGGCGGTTTTCGTTTGTCAATTTATATTTTGGATCGAAAAGAAACAGCCGGCTATGTTATAGTTTAGCATATCCGGGTTCTAGTTTTGCACATATATTAATTTCCCCGTATCAAATCCCAGCGCGGCAGCTTTATCCACCAGGCGTTTCTTTAAATCATCATTTATTTTGGGATTGCGCGCCAGAAGCCAAAAATACGACTTATCCGGACCGCATATCAAAGCATATGAATAATTATCCTGATCCAAATCAAAGACGACATACGATCCATAAAAAGGACCGAAGAAAGAAACTTTCAGAAATCCCTGATCTTTACGGTCAACGAAATAGCCTTTTCCTTCAGCTTCTTTCCATTTATTTTCCTTTTTCGAATAACCTCTATTGACAACCCTTATTCCGCCGTCGGGTCGCAGGCTATACTCGGCACTTACAGAGGTAAGTCCCCTTTCAAAGGAATGGTCAAGCCGCGCGATTTCGTACCACTTGCCCAGGTATCGCTCGATGTTAAAATTATCCACCGGCTTTATATTTTCAGGTACACTGACACATGCGGCCAAAAACAGGACCAGGACTATAAATATTTTTTTCATTTTTTCTTTGTCCTTTTTCTTTACAATCGTTTGAATCTGCCTTATTTTACCGGAAAATGGTTGGAATTTAAAGGAGGAAATATGAAGCTTGACGAATATTTCGAAAACATCAGCGGCGTCGGTGTTCTTTCCACCGCCGATGACCAAGGAAAGGTTAACGCGGCCATTTATGGAAGACCCCATTTTATGGATGAAAATACAGTTGCCTTTATCGCCTCCGATAGACTTACTCACGCCAATCTGAAAAAAAATCCCTCCGCGATATATCTCTTTAAAGAGGAAAGTTCTTATAAAGGATGCCGGCTTTATCTGACAAAAACACACGAAGAAAAAGACAGTCCGTTGATTGAAAAAATCCGCCGCAAGAAATATAAAGGACCCGGATACAAAAACAATACGGAATCCAAATTCCTTATTTATTTCAAAGTGGACAAAGTATTGCCGCTAATCGGTGATGGTAAATAAACCATCTGCAATTAATACCGTCTTGCATTTAACTCTTTTTTGACAAAAGGAGACTTATTATGAATATTTTCATGACGGGTGGCACAGGGTTTGTCGGAACATATCTTACCAAAAGGATGATTTCAGAAGGACACAAAGTTACAATTCTTACACAATCATCAGGCGATGCGACTCTGAAAATGACTGGCCTCATCTATCTGTACGGCAATCCAACAATTAAAGGAAAGTGGCAGGATGCGGTTGGAGAACATGATGTAATCATAAATCTGGCGGGAGCGTCCATCTTCAGCCGCTGGACTCCTGAACAAAAAAAGATTCTACGGGAAAGCCGCATCGAAACAACCCGCAATCTGGTTTCGGCCTTGCCAGACAATGCGAAAAACATAACATTTTTCAGCACTTCAGCTGTGGGCTATTACGGTTTTCATGCAGATGAAGAATTGACCGAAAACATGCCGGCAGGCGATGATTTTCTGGCAAAACTTGCTTACGACTGGGAGCAGGAGGCTCTCAACGCACAGGCAAAAGGAACACGGGTTGTCATCACGCGCTTCGGCATTGTATTGGGGAAAAACGGCGGAGCACTCGGTCAAATGATTCCGTTGTTCAAGTTCTTTCTGGGCGGCCCATTGGGTAGCGGGAAGCAGTGGTTTTCCTGGGTACACATGGAAGATTTAGCTCAGGCATTTAGTTTTTTGCTCAAACACCCTGAAATAAACGGTGCAGTGAATCTTTGTTCGCCAAAGCCTGTTCGCAATGCTGATTTGGGAAAAGCTATCGGCAAAGTTTTACATCGGCCATCTTTTATGCCCTCGCCCGGTTTTATGATTAAGTTGATTCTCGGAGAATTCGGTTCCGTCTTGTTAAAAGGGCAGCGCGTAATTCCCCGCCGTCTGCTCGATGCCGGATTTAAATTTAGATATCCGAATATTGAAGAAGCATTGAGGGGCATAATTCTGAATTAGGAAAGTACAACTAATAAAAAAAGAGGCTTAAAGAATCTTTTCTCCAAGCCTCTTAAAATTTATTTTTAATTTAAACTTATCTTACTTTTTTATAATCAGCGTTCCTTCATGCTCCATCTCTTTATACCATTTCGGATGAAGCATCCTTAAAACAGGTTTCTCCATATAGCCGCTGATCATTGCCGAAACACTACCGGGATTACCGATGGTACCCAGATAAAGGTGAACAAAGAAGAAAGCAAAGATAACCATAAATCCAAATACATGCAGCGTGTAGACCCAGTCCATAAGATTTGCGCCGAAAGGAAATTTCTCCGGATACCACATGAAAAAACCCGTGCCAATCATCAACAATCCAAATAACGCTACAGTCAGGAAAAACATCTTCTGACCAGGATTGTATTTGCCCGTCTCGGGTACATGATCCAGGTGCCATAAATATCCGCCCGCTGCTTTTATCCATTCCCAGTCCTCAGGAAATACAAATATACCAGCTTCTTTCCACCACATCAGTATCGCCAGAACCAGGCCTACAGCAAATACTACGGCAGTAACATCATGAACTGTCTTCAATCCGCCGACTCCGCCAAATATAACACCTAATACATTAAGCTCTCTGTACATCATACCTAATCCGGTGTAACATAAAAGAAGGCAGGATATGGCCATAAGCCAGTGTACAAATCTCTCATATAATGAAGTAACTTTAACCAGTTCTTTTTTCATACTATGCACCTCCCTGCTTCTTGTCTTGATCATAATGCTCCGGATGAGGTCTATGCGGACCATGTATAAAGTAATGGAGTAACGAACCGCCCACTACACCGCCCGCGGCTAATAGACTCAGGGGCTTGAGCAGGGTTTTCCACAGCGTGACAGATTGCGGAACTTTCGGATCTTTATGGATTCCCTCGTAAATGTCAGCTTTTTCTTTCAAAACGTACATCATGTGCGTTCCGCCGACAAATTTATCACCGTAAATATTGGCATCGCTTCCTAAATACTGAACACGCCCTTCGGCAATTTTCATGGCTTCATCCTTATCAGCCCATTTGAGAGCGCCGGTAGGGCAAGCCTTGACACAGGCCGGAGGCAATTTATTGGTGATTCTGCTTTCGCACATGTCGCATTTGTAAACCTTTTCCGTCTTTTTGTCGTACTTGGGAACTTCAAACGGACAAGCCGAAACACATTCTTTGCAACCGATGCATTTTTCTCTGTCCATGCCCACTGTGCCGAATTCTTTATTGTAATGAAGAGCACCGCTGGGGCAAACCGTCACGCAGGCCGCGTTAGTGCAGTGCATGCAGGCCTCTTTGCGGAACAGCCATCTTACATCGCCTTCCGGAGCAACATAATCCTGAAAATGAATAATCATATATGTGTTTGTCTGCAAAGCAGGCGGATTTTGATAAGTGCCGGTATGTTGAGTCTGACCGGCTTTTAGTCCGTTCCACTGCTTGCAGGCCAGTTGACAGCCACGGCATGCCGTACATTTCGAAGCATCGTATAATTTAATTTTCTCTGACATTTTACTTCACCCCCTTCTTCACAACATTAGCCATGAAAGCTTTGCTCTCCGGTATCATGGTGTTGGCATCACCGATGGTCGGCGTCAAAAGGTTGGCCGCATCGCCGGTGGTGAATACTTCAGCTTTCTTGTCGCCGGGATCGTATTTTCGGTCTTTGGTTGTAATCCAACCGAAATGCCAAGGTATGCCGATTTCATGGATTTCATTGCCATCAATATTAAAAGGCTTAAAGCGAGGGGTAACAATGGCCGTACACTCCACCTCGCCCCGCGCTGAACTTACAGTACATTTATCACCGGCTTTAATATTTCTCTGTTTAGCCAATTCTTCGCTTATTTCTACGAACATACCGGGCTGCATTTCCGCCAGCCATGGACACCAGCGGGTGAGAACACCCGTCTGCCAGTGCTCGCTGACTCGGTAAGTCGAACAAATGAAGGGGAAGCGAGGATCGCAGGTTCCGACGCCGGAATACACATCCATATCGGATCCGACGCCTTTCTTATCAAACCGTTTAATGGCCGGATTATTTTTCTGCGGAGACATTAAATTTCTTTCTACGGGGCATTCCAACGGTTCGTAATGCTCGGGGAAAGGACCATCAGCCAAGCCCGGACCATAAATACTCGCCACGCCATCCGGCTTCATAATAAACGGCGGCCTGCCTTTGCCGGGATTGCCGACACCGTCAGGAACATCACCCTTCCATTTTTCTTCTTTCGCATCCCACGTGATAACAGCTCGGCTGGAATCCCAGGGCTTGCCGCTCGGATCAACGGAAGCTCCGTTGTAAATGATGCGGCGATTCAGAGGCCAGCACCAGGCCCATTCGGAATAAAGTCCCAGACCTGTTGGATCGGCCTGTCCGCGGCGCATGGGCAGAATTCCTTTTTCCTTGTCTACGGAACCGCAATAGACCCAGCAACCTGATGAAGTGGAACCGTCATTCTGCAACCAGGCAAAAGTGGGAACCAAATCACCTTTCTTGAATTCCTTGAACTCGCCCTTCTTGGTCGGATTTTCTATCTTTTTGTCTTCCAGGAAGTAGCCATTGATTTCTTTGGCCACCGTACGCGGTTCATATACGAATTCATGGCCGACATGCTTTCCATAAGGCCAGGTCAGTTTTGTTACGGCCACTGCATTAGGACCGCCCTGTTTTGAATAAAGGTTTCTTACCTTGAAGAAAAGTTCGCTCATGATATCGCCGTCAGGTTTGGAATCCCCATAAAACGGGATGGCTTTATAACGCCACTGCTGCAGACGTCCGCTGTTGGCGATACTGCCTTCTTTCTCAACGGAGGAAGCGCAGGGCAGCATGAAAACTTCGGTCTTGATTTTGGTCGGATCCATTCCCGGGCCGCGCCAGAATGAGCCGGTTTCGTTATCAAAAAGATTGACGTTGACCATCCAATCCACTTTACCAAGAGCCTGACGCACTTTGTTGGAATGAGCGCCGCTGCATGCGGGATTCATACCCCAGGCAAAGAAACCGGTGAATTTATTCTTGTACATCTGATCGAAAATCTGCAACCATGAATAATTCACGCCATCATCAACTTTGGGTAGTGAATTATAAGCCTCGTCGAGAGTCATATTCGTTCCATACATGGAACGCAGGAAACTGGCGACATATTTAGGCTTATTCTTCCACCAGTTAAGAGAGTCTTTTTCTTTTGTTTTGGGCGTCTGTTTATCATTATAGGTTGCCAGATCCTTCAGAGAACCTGTCGGAGTGTTCAGATAGCCGGGCCAGATGTGGAAGAGCAGACCATGGTCAGTGGAACCCTGAACGTTGGATTCGCCGCGCATTGCCGCAATACCGCCGCCCGCGATACCCATATTACCCAGAAGCAACTGAATAATGCACATCGTTCTGATGTTCTGCACGCCTACTGTATGCTGTGTCCAACCCATCGCGTAGAGTTCAACTCCCGCTTTGTTAGGCTTGCCGGTTGAACCATAAAGTTTGTAAACTTCAGTTAGTTTATCTTTGGGTGTTCCGGTAATCCGGGAAACAAGTTCCGGAGTATAACGGGAATAGTGTTTCTTCAAAAGCTGGAAAACACAATTGGGATCTTTGAGTGTTTTGTCTTTCTTGATCACACCGTCGGCATCCAACTGATAACCCCAGGTATCTTTTTCATACTTGCCGTCTTTCAGGCCGGAAAAAACACCGTTATTTTGTCCTGGAAGTTTCATCGCCGGATTAACCAGGAATGATGCGTTGGTGTAATTAAGAACATACTCAAGATGAAAGAGTTGTTTGTCTAAAATATATTTAATCATGCCGCCCAGGAAAGCGATATCGGTTCCTGAACGAAGAGGAGCATAAAGGTGCGCTTTGGATGCTGATTGCGTGAAGCGGGGATCAACGCAGATTATCTTTGCTCCGCGCTTATCAACAGCTTCCTGAATCCATTTGAATGATACAGGGTGATTGGAAGCCGGATTGCTTCCCATAATCAAAATTACGTCACTGTTTTTAAAATCATTCCAGTGATTGGTCATTGCGCCGCGTCCGAACGACTCTGCCAGAGCCGGTACAGTTGGACTGTGTCAGATACGGGCCTGATGTTCAATATAGACCAGACCCAACCCCCTTAAGAATTTTTGGTACGTGTAGCATTCTTCAAGATCCATTGCCGCGCTTCCGACAGAAGCAATGCCTTCAGTGCGATTAACAACTTCGCCTTTTTCGTTTTTTACCTTGAAGCTGGCATCACGGCTTTTCTTGATGTTTTTGGCAATCTTATCTAACGCCCATTCCCATTCGACTTCTTTCCATTCCTTGGCGAAAGGCGCCCTGTAAAGAGGTTTACCTAAACGGTTTTCATTGACGGCCATCTGGTAGATCGAACCGCCTTTACTGCACAGGGCTCCCCTGTTAATGGGACTATCAGGATCACCTTCTGTGTTGATAACCTTGCCGTCACGTACGGATACTATGATGCTGCATCCCACGGAACAATACGGACAAACGGTGGTGGTTTCTTTAGCATATTTGATTTTCAGTTCCTGAGCGTGCGCTGATATGGGCTTAAGACTAATCCCCAAACCACTGACCGCCGCAATAGCACCGGAAATCTTCAAGAAACCTCTTCGGCTGACGTTCATTGATGATAATCTCCTTTCCTCAAAATTTACACTTTATGCTTTTTTTATATTTAAATTTCAAATCAAACAGCAAAACCTGACTTTCCTCAATATGACCGATAGTCAAATTTTGGCTAGATATAGCTTTTCCGCAAACCAATGTCAACTTTTTTGTGTAATTTTATTTAATAATTTCAATTATTAATGTCATTTATGACATAATGAAAAAATGACAATTATATTGAAGAAATATAGCGTATCGATTAAATTCATTGTATAAATATGGACAAATATTCTTCAAGAGTGTAATAAAAAATTATTATGCTGTGGCAAAATATTTAGGCTAACTACGAAAGGATTTTTGCTTTGGAAGACACAATTTACGAAGAACTAAATGTAGGCGAGATCATCAGAGACAAAAATAGTTGCCATGTTTCTGATACCAGTAAAAAGGTAATCGCTGAAATATCTCTGAAAGTCGTCGTCAACGGAACGGAACTCGTCTCGGTTCTTTGTATGAATCAGTATCAGGAAGAACTGGCACTGGGTTTCCTTTATAACGAAGGAGTTATTAATTCTTATTCGGATATCGACAATATTTATTTCAATGACAAGATGCTGGCGGTTATTATCAACCTGAAAGAAGGAGTAATAATCGACCGGCAGGAAAGCTTAAGAAGCATCACCTCCGGCTGCGGCAAATGTTATACCTACATCAATCCATTGAAGCAAAGCCAATACAAAGCTGTTGAGAGCAACGCAACTTATTCTATTAACACTATCCTGGATTTAATGAACAACTTTATCACCAGATCGGAAATATTCGCCAACGTTGGCGGAGTACACAGCGTGCTGTTTCATACTGCCGATTATGAGATACTGATTGAAGATATCGGCAGGCATAACTGTTTTGACAAGATAACCGGATTGATGCTGAAGGAAAACAAGCTGGACTTATTCAGTCAGGGAATTGTTTTCGTATCGGGTAGAATATCTTCTGAAATCATGACAAAAATTATCCGGATGGGTGTTCCGGTTTTAGTTTCAAAATCCACTCCTACCACAGCCGCCGTAAAACTGGCACAGCAACACAATGTTACTTTACTCGGATATATTAAAGACAGTGGCGGATATATCTACAGCTGTCGTGAAAGATTAGTTCCCTGAAATTTTATTAATTATATTGACAAAGCGCAGATAAGGCCGAAGCGCCGGTGTACCGCCACCCTCGGAAACGATTTGTAAAACTTTCGCGGAATCAACAACAGCAACGCCGCCCAGATGTGTTACCGGGGTATTTCGGAAAATCTCAGGCATAAGCGGAGTGGATGGCCCCAGCACAGCGACCGAACGCGGCGCACCCAGAGCGCTCACAGTTTCCTCAAATGTTTTATTCAAAAGTGTGGTTGCGGTGATAATCGCAACATCGCAATCTCGCAGCGCCTGTTGTTTGTTCTCCGGTGAAAGCAGTTCCAGTCGCTGGGGATTTTTTTCGATCACGGTCAGGATGGCTCCGGTAGCGCGGATTCTTTCGACCAGCGGCGCGAATAAGCCCACCATCACGACTTTTTCACCGGACTTCAAATTAAGATAAGTTGTTGCTTCGTTATTATCGGCACAATCAGCGGGTGGTTTAATTAAAGCGTTGGCGACAGCCAATCCTATAGCCATTTCGAGAGGGTTCTTTCCGTCAATAAGATATTTCAGCAAATCAGCCGCGGGAGAGCCGGCAAAACTGCCCGCTGCCGGCATAACCGTGCAACCATGTGGCAACGCATCAAATAAAACAGCGGCAATTCCTGTGCAGCCATTATCCAGCCTGACGCCTACGTAACCAAGCCCGATGCGCAGATCGGCAACCTTGAGGGTTCTTGCCTCCGGTAAAATAAGATCGTATAGCCTGGCTAATATGGTTCCTGCTTTCAGCATTCAAATCTCCAAAAAAACTTCCTCGCCCCTGGAGGGAGGGGATTGAGGGGAGGGGGTAGCTTTAGTTCTCACCCTCACCCTACCCCTCTCCCCTCAAGGGAGAGGGTCTTAAAAAACTACCGCTCAATTTACTTCGTTGTTTTGACTTTTGTTACTTCCGAATAAGGCGTTTCGCCCTGACAGTTGCGGCATTTTTCGCCATCTTTCAACGGATAAGCCTCACCGCAGACAGGACAAATACCCACTGGTCCTAATTTTTTGCGACGGACTTTTTCCGGATCGACCTGCACGTGCTGAACGCCCAGTAGTCCCTGCCCCGCTTCTTTGATCTGCGCCATCAAAAGATCTTTATCCTGTTCATTCTTCTTCTTCTTTTTAAAATACCAGTCGTGTATTTCCGGCCAGGCTTCCAGTTTTTTTGTATCAAGATAAACCCTGACACCCTTGCCGCTATATTTTTCATACAGGGTGACTGCAAACCGGCCAAAGTCAACGATAGAGAGCCAGCCGTTACCGATGGTGCATGGCGTTAAAATCTGCACGGCATCAGGCAGGCAAACCGGGGTTTCACTAATAGCGTCAAAAAATTCTCCCTCGGGCAGATTCTTCATGGCGAGGTCAACAATAAAACCGCCGATAATCAAACCCGGCGCAAGATTGCCGTGAAATGATTTAACCAGATGGAGATACTCTTCATAGGAATAGGTACAGATGTTCATAAAATATTGTTGCTCCTTATTTCATTTCTAAATCAAAGCGCTATCTTTGTTAGTCCCGATTCATCGGGATTGTCGGCTTCTTCGACGTATCTGTCATATCGACCATAGGCTGTGTCGCAATAACAAATATAACTATTTAATGTCCTCCGCTGACGGAGGTGTCACGTAGTGACGGAGGTGGATAAAAGTCACATGAGGCGAAACTGACCAATATTACGTATGTTTCAAAAACTTCCACCCCCTTGCCCCCGCCAGCGGGGGACATTACTCATTACGCATAATAAATATTAACCCCGCGTCGCTACGTTCCTGGGATAAGTGACGCTAACAAATTTCTGTTCGCTTCTCTCCAGAAATTTGAGTGTCACTAATATACCAATGTCAGTCTTGGTTCGCGAGCCGCGCGCAGGGCCACTGCCGCCGACGGTTCTCTACGCACCATTCGCTGCATCCATTGATCATCTATTTTGCCTTCAACAACAGGCAGAAGTTCATCAGCCAGATATAATGCTTCTGTTATATCATGTGTCACGTAAATTATCGGGAAAGACATTTTGCCTTTCAAATTTTTTAATTCTTCGCGCAGGCCGCGGCGCGTAATGGCATCCAGCGCCGAAAAAGGTTCATCCAAAAGCAGTATGCGGGGATGTCTGGCGAGCGCCTGACAAATAGCGCAACGCTGACGTTCACCACCGGAAACCATGTGGGGCTTGCGTTTTTTCAAATGACCGATTTTGAAAAGCTCGAAAAGCTCGTCAACTTCCTTTTTATCCACAGAGGCAAACGTCGCATTTTCGTAAAGATTCAAATGAGGGAAAAGCGTATAGTCCTGAAAGACATAGCCCAGGCGGCGTTTCTGCGGCGGAACATTAATGCGACGCAGAGAATCAAACCAGACTTCATCGCCGAAAACAACCTTGCCTTCTTTCGGAGTATCGAGACCGGCAAGCATGCGGATGATGGTCGTCTTGCCGCCGCCGGACGGACCGATTATCACCATCATATTCTTTTTCGCAAAGGAAAATGATATATCAAGATCAAAATATTTCAATTTCTTTTTGAAAGAAGCGGTAATGTTCATGCGCTGGATCTCTCGTTAAGTTTATTGATCAATAATAAAAAGGCATAACTGATCGGAATAAAGCTCAGCGCGATCAGCCCTGCCGCCCGATAATCCATCATTTCCACGGCTTCGTAAATCGCGATGGAAGCTACTTTTGTTTCTCCCGGAATACTGCCTCCGACCATCAGCAAAACACCAAACGCTCCAATCGAATGCAGGAAAACTAAAACCGCGGCAGCGGCAATGCCGCTTATGGAGTTCGGAATAATCACCCGAAAAAATGCCGCTTTTTTGGATAAGCCGAGCACGTAGGCGGCCTCCAGCAACCGGCGGTCTATCTTCGAAAAGGCCGCTTTCATCGGCTGAACAGCAAAGGGAATCGAGTAAATAATGGAGGCAATCGTTATCCCGATAAAAGTAAAAAGAAGAGATCCGCCGGTAAGCATCCCCCATGCTTTACCCACAAAACCCTTCGGTCCCATGACGATGATCAGGTAAAAACCGATCACTGTGGGAGGCAGAGCCATCGGCAGATAAATAAGAGCTTCCAGAAAAGATTTCCCAGCGAAACGGTAATAAGCCAGCGCGTACGCGACAGGCGCAGCGATGACCATCAAAAAAATGGTCGTCACCAATGCCAGTTTTAATGTCACATAAAGCGCCAGATAATCCATTTAACGATAACCGTACTTAACTTTTATTTCTTTTGCGGCGGTAGAGCTTAGATATTCCATGAACTTCTCCACAGCGACGCGATTTGATGTTCTTTTCAACAGACAAGCCGACTGAATAATTTCCGGCGCTTCATTGATAACGTAGAAACAGCCTTTTTTACCTTCAGCACTGGCTGTAGCCGACATCGCGCAGAATCCGGCATCAACTGCCGATGTTGACGCATACTGAAATGATTGTGCAATATCCTGCGCATTGACTAACCTGGTTTGCAGAGCATCCCACATGCCTACTTTTTCCAATGCTTTTTTAGCGGCGGCACCGTAAGGCGCCGTCTGAGTATTGGCAATCGCCAGCTTTTTTACCTTTTCATTCTTTAAAGCATCCTGCCAGGTTTTTGCCTTGCAGAAATCCTTATTGGCTGACCAAAGAATAGCCTGTCCTTTGGCATAAATAAAAGGCGTTCCCCCCGCACCATCTTTGTAAAGTTTGGCAGGCCTTTCCTCATCGGCAGACAAAAACAAATCATAAGGCGCGCCGTTTGTTATCTGGCTGTACAGATTTCCCGTAGAGGAAAAAGTTCCTTCAACTTTAATTTTTGTTTTCGCCTCAAAGTCAGCCGCCATTTCTTTGAAGGCTGAAATAAAATTTGCCGCTACCGCGATGGAAATTTTTTCCTCCGCAAAAGCAGAAACAGAACTCATTAAAATAATTAGAATAAATACAGCAACAATACGAATTTTTTTCATCACAGCTATTTCCTTAGCACACTTCTGGTTATGTTACAAATAACATATACGGTAACAAAAAAAACTCCCCATCGCGAAATGCCACCCGCGTCATTCCCGCTTTCATTATTCAACTTGAATATTTTATTATTGTAGTGTATTGTAGTGGTGGAGGTGCAAAATGAGAAGCGTTTTATCCGTCAGTTTACCCAAGAAACTGGCTACAGACCTTGATGTCCTTTCCAAAGAAACAGGAAGAAATAAAAGCGATATCGTCAAAGAGTCTCTTGCAGAATTTCTATGGGAGAACAGATTTCGTCGCATGAAAAAACGTCTGAGCAATAAAGCCAAGGCAGCTGGTTTTGTTACAGATGATGATGTTTTCAAGGCCATATCGTGAAGGTAGTATTTGATACAAATATTCTGATAGCGGCTTTTCTGACGGAGGGTCTTTGTTCCGGTCTTTTAATCCGCGCTCGCAAACATGACTTCGATTTGATTCTCTCTGATGATATTCTCCGGGAATTTAAAGGCATCCTGACAAAAAAATTTAAAATTTCATCTTCTGACATTTCCGAAATTACAGACATTATTACGGAAACCGCTTCAGAAATACTTCACAAAGTTAGTTCGGCCCCTCGTATTTGCCGAGATCCCGATGATGACATGATAATTGCCTGTGCCGTCGATGCATCTGCCGATTATATAGTCACGGGCGATGAAGATCTGTTGACGCTGAAGAAATTCAAGAACATTATAATTCTAAATCCCCGAAATTTTGAAACCCTCTTTGCGTAGAACATTGAACCTGTTTTTTCTCTTCACCGTTCACCATTCACTTTTCACTTTACTCTTAACCCTTAACTACTTAAAAAATTTAGTGAGCCAAGCTGAAAGCGAATCCCGTCGAGGCGGGATGAAGCTTGAAGCGTAAGGCGAACTATCCCAGGAGCGTAGCGACGCGGGAAATTACTTAAATCTGTTTTTTTTAACATAGAATATTTTTTCTTTTCACCATTCACTATTCACTTTTTACATCTTTCTTCTCGTCAGTTATTTCTTTTGCGCCGTGAATACGGAAAATCTCCTCTCCCTTGAGGGGAGAGGTCGGGTGAGGGTGTAATTATTTTTTCTGCGCCGTGAATTTTTTAACGAGGTCTTCACCGAAGGTACGATAACGAGCAAGGTCTTCCGGCTTTACAGCGGGGCCGACCCAGAGACTCAACGTTGCTCCCGCTTTGGCAACCGGGCCTACTACATAGTCAGCGCATCCTTTTGCTTTCAGGCGTTCACCTATTGACCGTACCGTGCTTTCCCCTCCGAATGCGGAATTAACTGAAAAACCGGCGCAGAGTTTGCCTTTAACTTCATTGGTGATCTTTTTAATCGCATCAGTAATGGGCCCTGCAACGCCGCTGGCTACACTGCCGCCCCAGCAGGGACTGCCTACAATAAGCACATCATACTGATTAATGGTTTGGGGAATAAAGTCTTTGGCCAAAATAAGCGTTACAGAACCTCCGGCTGATTGAATGCCCTGAACAATGGCATTAGCCGCTTCGAGCGTGTGACCTGTTTTGGTGTGGTACAGCAATAAAGCATTCATCTTTGCTTTAACTGCCGTATTGGAGCTACCCTGAATTACTGCTGAATCCTCATTTTTCGCAATTGCAAAATTGGCAGTAAATCCGAAAATAATTAAGGCTAAAACTGAAAACAAAAGCACTCTTGATGTCGACTTCATCTTAGCACCTCCCTATAATTTAATGAGACCCAAATTTCAGAAATGAAGTGCACTGAAATTTGATGGTCGAATTATCCCCGAGGCGAAGCCGAGCGGGATTAATTGTATTCTAATTCCCCGTCCTTTGAGGCGGGGTTGTTCATTTTATGTTTATGTGTATCGTATAATAATTATTAATGTCAATGTTTCTTGTCGTTCCCGCTCTTCTGTCATACCGGCTCCGCATACGCGGGATAAACTCCGGCCGGCGGTGTGCTCCTTAGGGTATATCCAGTATTTCTTCCCTTCACCCTTCACCATTTAGTGACACTCTCTAAGCGCAAATGGAACGCAGCGCGAAGAGTAAGTGGAACTATCCCAGGCACGTAGTGCCGTGGGGCACCATCCACTTTCTTTTTAGACTGTCCTCTGCATTTATTTTACAATCCTCTAATCTTCCAAACTTCCAAACCTCCAATCTTCTAATCCTCTTCTTTCCTCCCTTCACTATTCACTCTTCATCATTCACATCTTTTTCTGTTATTTTTAACATAGAACCTAGAACGTAGAACATAGAACTTTTTAATCTTTTTTCTTGAATTCTATTAAAAAAAGGAGTTAGTTAAACTCCGTCCCACGATTGCGTAAAGTGTCGAATGACACTTTTGTTTCTGCATGTTTCACTAAAATAAATTTGTAATGTTAACTGGAGGCTGAAAACTGATATTTCAAAGTTGGCCCCACTTGCTCTTCAAGACCAGACGTTAGGCTGTCTGTTATACATGAACTCACAAATAAATATTTGGAGAGAATAATTATGATCGAAGAACAGTCATTAAGATATTATTTAACCGAAAAAAACAGTTCTCTTTTTGAAATGTTCAGACGCACTGAAGACAAAGTAAGCAAAGATGTGCTTGATTATCTTTCCCAAGAAGGCTTCACCGGACATGGACGTACACATTGTGAAACCATAGAAAGAAAACTAAACGAATTTTTACCAATTAATTTCAAGAAAAATATGTCTGCGATAGAAATATATTTGTTATTAAATAGTATTTACTTGCATGATGTCGGTATGCTTGAAAGAGATTATCCCGGACAAAGTATTTTTGAAATTCGTTCTTTACATCATCAGCGTTCAAAAAAAATAATAAAGGGAAGGTACAAAGATTTTTTTCTCGAAGAAAGCACGTGTTTCCGAATTGCAGACATATCTTATGCGCACGGTGTTTCAGATCTTAACGAATTTGATGAGATTGATTATATTGATGGATATGGTGATATAAGATTGAAACTTCTGATGGCTTTACTGCGAATTGGTGATGTCTTGGATTGGGCTAAAAGTAGAGCACCAATCTTGACAAAAGAAATTTTAAAAGTTGGCAGCGACAGCTGTAAATACTGGATTGACCATAATTTCATAGAGTCTATCAAATGCGACAGCAACTCTTTTCAGCTTGAAATTATAGGTATACCCAGAGGAAAGTGGAGCAAAGATAAATTGAGCGAAATACAGAACTGGTTTCAAAGAGAGCTCGATATCTTATCACCGATTTTTGAAAGTAATGGGCTCTCATATAAGAAGGTAAATCTTAAAATACAGAAATATAAACTTAAAGAATACACACCTGAACGTGCAGGAAAGAACCCTTTTCAATTTCTCCTTTCATATAATAACGAATCAAGAGATTTATATTTCGGTCGGCAGAAAGAATTAACAAATTTTATTGAGAATATTTTTACTAACAGATACCTGTTCCTATTAGGCGAATCTGGCATTGGTAAAACCTCTTTTATTCAAGCAGGCCTGATCCCTATCTTTGAAGAATTGGAAATTAAGCCAATATATATTGAAAACTATCATAATGGCAAAAATGAACTATTAATGACCCTTCAAACGATATCAGAAGATGGCTCAGATGACTTGGATTTACTATTAAAAAAGATTACAGATAAGGGATTGAAGATCGCCATTGTGTTAGATCAGTTCGAAAAAAACCTTTATGACTATAGTACGACAACTGACTTTCTAAATGTCATAGAAAAGATTGTAAGAAGTGAAAAATCAGACGTAAAAATAATGTTTGCGCTAAGAGATGATTTTACAAAAAATTTATGGGATTTTTCAAAAGAACGGAAATTAAATCTATTGAATGATAGAAATTTATTTACTTTGTATAAACCCGCAGTGAGCACGATAAAAGAGATCGTTAATAATTCACTTAAAACTGCTGGCATTTACATTAAGGATGAAGAACTAAATATAATTATTGAAGACTTGTTTGCAATCCACCAGAAAAGCTACATATTTCTTCCTGATCTGCAGATAGTATTTTCTGTTTTGTGTGAGGAACATTTAATAAGTGGGGAAGACTTGTTTTTGCTATACAAGAAAAATAAAGGATCTGAAGCTATTATCACCGATTATTTTGCCGAGAAAATATGGAAAGATTTTACTGAAGAGGAAAAAAATATTTGTAGAACTATAATTGTACAGTTGACCACATTAGATGGCATCAGAGAGCAATTAGATTTAAATGAACTTTTAAGAAAGATTATTGCCAACGAAGAACTTGTTAAAAATCTATTAGGCAAGTTAATAAATAAGAGAATTATAAAAAGATTTGTTGTTGAAAGAAGAGAATACTATGAGTTAATTCATGATTTTATGGCAAAAAAATACTCTGAGACCATGACTGAAGAAGAAAAAATGAAAAAATCGCTAAATGAAATGTTGAGGCATTCTCTGAGCGACTGGATGCGACATGGTATTGTTATAGATGAGGATAAATTGAGATTAATTATGAAACATTTTAATGAAATCTCTTTAACAGATGATATTAGAAAATTGATAATAAGGGCTATCTGCATGCATTCGTTCTACGCAGTGAATGATGACATGAAGCAATGGATTACAGCATTAAATATTACATCGAAAGATATGCCTTTTCTACTTGAACTTTTACGAGCATATGTCACGAATCAACAGGGGTACAACAATTTAATATATCCTTATTCTTGGAATTTGCTTGGGCAACTTACCGATATACAAGAAATAGCAATTACATTGCTCGAAAACTCTTCTGATATTAATTATTGCGAATGTCTTGTAGACAAAATGATTGTACGCTGGTGGCATCAAGATATTATTAAGCATGAAGACTTTTCGATCAGAGTTGTAAAGTTTCTTAATGCAATGTTTGTTCAAAAGAAGGCCAGCGATGATACTAAAACATTAAAAAGAATTCTTATTCAATTGATAAATGCAAACAATATGAAAAATTTGTTTGAAGGTTTCGGGGCAAATAAAGATATTGTGTTTGGTATGGTGATAGAAGGTCTTATTGAATCATCTTATTCGTGGATGGTGTTTGAGAAAGCAAAAAAGATTGGCGCATTTTTTAAAGAAGATTTAATTCGAGCACTGAAATTATTCAAAATAGAGAGCGAAGAGAGAATCTATCATCCTTGTTTTGTGGCCATAGTGCGAGCCCTTGAGCTTCACGATTATTTTGATAAATACACTCATTATCTTCTTGATCAACCTTCATACGGAAATGTTGCTGCAAAGAGAGAGATGATCCTAGCCATCGCAGCGGTTGATCCACAAAAAGCAGAAGATACACTAATTACTTTGTTAGCTGATTCAAGTGTTCAAATTATCAAGGATGCTGCAGAAAATATAGCACGTATTGGTACAAAAAAAAGTCTCATAGCATTACAAAGGGCAATGGAAAAATCTAGATCTACAGAATTGGTTGCTATAAAGAATGCTATTGAGGCAATTGAGTCTAGAGTAATTTAAAGAGAAGGTGAGCAAGAGGGACGAAGGTGGCAAAGGGGTCAAGTCTCCTCTTGGCTCATGATGATCAAAGATGCAATCTTTTGCTGGTTCAATCGTCCTTCGATTGAACTAAAATATTTCAGAGCAATCGGGGGTAAAATAGGGACAGCGCCCTATTTCTTACCGTAGAGATCTTTAGGTTAGAACAATCCTTACAACAAACTGGATTCCCGCCGGAGTTTATCCCGCGTATGCGGGGCGGGAATGACACCTTAAAATAAAAAGCTATGCCCCTGTTCAAGGGGCATAGCTTTTTTATTTTTGTTTTAATTAATTTTTTTAAAGTTATGCGGCTTCCAGTTTTACCGCGCAAACTTTAAAATAAGGGGCAGCGCCTTATTTATTTTATGCTCCAGTAATGAGATATATGAATTTAATCTAAGTATTCTTTGATGTCTTGTTCATTAATTCTAATAAATTTAAAATCCGGAAAATAATCTTGAATTGCTTTTTGTCTTTTCTTGTCTTTCGCAGATAACTCACCTTCTTTTGTATAATGATGAGGTTCATCCCATTCCATAATCAGTTTTATATCAGCATTGAAGTAATCAGGGAAAAATCCTAATTCTTCAATATAATATTCACCTTTCGTTGTTGCATAACACCCTATCGTATTATTTATTTTGTCAGGGTTAATAGGGACAGCGCCCTATTTCTTACCGTAAAGATCTTTAGGTTAGAACAATCCCTACAATAAACTGGATTTCCGCCGGAGTTTATCCCGCGTATGCGGGGCGGGAATGACAGCGTAGACAAAAAGCTATGCCTCTTTTCGGAGGCATAGCTTTTTTATTTCAGTTAATTTTTGAAGGTATGCCGCTTCCAGTTTAACCACGCAAACCTTGTATTCCGGAATTTTCCCTATCGGATCCAGAATTCGGGGGACATAACACTTAATTATACTGGATACTGGATACTGGATACCGGCTTCCGCCGGTATGACATAAGGAAGGACTTAGACAAAAAGCTATGCCTCTTTGCAGAGGCATAGCTTTTATTTTTCTTAGGAGGATCTTTCTACCTATTACGCTTCATACTTCGTTCTGACTTTGTCGGGAATAGTTCTTAGTGGGTGTCACCAGGGCTATTGCCCTTTGCTTAGCAATGATTATATTCACAACAGAGGTAAGATTATGAAAAACAAAAACGCTTACATATTGCTGATTATTTTAGTGTTTGGATTTTTATGGGTATATTCGCTTGCTGAGGTATCAACCGGGCAAGTAAAGGAAGGAAAGGTTATGGCTATCAAAACGATGGCGGAAAATGCCAAAAAAAATATGACGCCGCTTCAGTGCGATGTAGCTTTTAATAACGCGACAGAAGCTCCGTTCAGAAACGAATATTGGAACAACCACAAAGAAGGTATTTATGTGGATATAGTATCGGGTGAGGCTCTCTTTAGCTCTGTGGATAAATTCGATTCAGATTCAGGATGGCCAAGTTTTACCCGCCCCATAGAAAAGAATGTCGTCTCAGAGAAAGCAGACAATAGTTATTTTATGAAGCAGGTGGAAATAAGAAGCAGCAAATCTGATATTCATCTGGGGCATGTTTTTGACGACGGACCAGCCCCGACCGGCCAAAGGTACTGTCTTAATTCCGCGTCATTAAAATTTATCCCGAAAGAAAAAATGATTGAATCGGGATATGGTGACTATATGTATTTATTCAACGCTAAACCCGCCGGCTATACCGAAACGGCGATCTTTGCCGCCGGTTGTTTCTGGGGTGTCGAGGAGTACTTCAGCCGGGTAAACGGTGTAATAAAAAGTGAGTCCGGCTATACCGGCGGATTCAAGAAAAACCCGACTTATGAAGAAGTCAGCACCGGCAAGACGGGACATGCCGAAGCTGTAAGGGTGACTTTTAATCCGAAGGTGGTAAGTTACGAGATGCTGTTAAAACATTTTTGGGAATTACATGATCCCACGAGTCTCAACAAACAAGGCCATGATTGGGGATCTCAGTACCGGTCAGCCATATTTTACACTAATGCGGAACAAAAAGAAGCCTCCAAAACGGCTTTGGAAAAGTTGGCAAAGTCAGGCAAATATTCAGACAAAATAGTAACGGAGATTTTACCGGCCGAAGAATTTTATACAGCGGAAGAATATCATCAGGACTATTTGAAGAAAAACCCTGGCGGCTACTGTCATATCGATCTAAAAAAAGCGATCGTTAATCCCGCTGAAAGCGCGGATAAAGTGATGTAGCAAAACTCCGGGGACATAAAACTTAATAATACTGGATATACCCTAAGGGGCACACCGCCGGCCGGAGTTTATCCCGCGTATGCGGGGCCGGTATGACATAATGAAGGACTTAGAAAAAGAAATGCCTCTTTTCAGAGGCATTTCTTTTTTATTTTTGTTTGAGTTAATTATTCAAAAATTATGCGGCTTCCAGTTTTACCGCGCAAACCTTGTATTCCGGAATTTTTCCTATCGGGTCAAGAGCCGGATTGGTCAGCAGGTTCACGGATGCGTCCGCGAAATGGAAGTTCATGAAAATCGAACCAGGAGCGCTCTTCTTCGTGATGCTTGCTTTGGCTTCAACCGTGCCGCGTCGGGAGGTAACTTTGACTTTCTGGCCTTCGGCAATTTTCAGTTTATCGGCATCTACCGGATTTATTTCCACAAGACTTTCAGGATAACGCTCAGAAAGACCTATCGAGCGGGTGGTCATGGTGCCGGTGTGGTAATGATACAGGACGCGTCCGGTGGAAAGCAGTAACGGATATTGTTTGTCCGGCATTTCATTGGGCGGTATGAATTCAATGGCGGTGAATAATCCCAGACCGCGTGAGAATTTATCCTTGTGCAGGAACTTGGTTCCCTGATGTTCCGGAGTGGGACAAGGCCACTGTATGCCGCCTTTTTCCAGACGCTCGTAAGAGATTCCCGCATAGCTGGGTGTGACTTTCGCCACTTCTTCAAAAATCTCTTTGGCGGAAGCATATTTCATCGCGTAACCCATTTTATTGGAGATGCCGCAGATGACCTCCCAGTCGGTTTTGGCTTCACCCGGAGCTTCAACAGCTTTGCGCACGCGCTGTACGCGGCGTTCAGTGTTGCTGAACGTTCCTTCTTTTTCGGCAAAGCTGGCTACCGGCAGAACAACGTCGGCCAACTGAGCTGTTTCCGTCATAAATAAATCCTGGACAACCATCAAATCCAGTTTTTGAAGTTCTTTTTTCACATGCTGCAAATCAGGATCGGAAAGCATGGGATTTTCGCCCATGATGTAAATCGCTTTAATCGTCCCTTTGCCGGCCGCTTCCATCATTTCCATGATGGTCAATCCCGGTTTGGGAGAAAGCTGTGCGTTCCAGGTTGCTTCAAATTTCTTGCGAATATCTTCATTAGCGACCTGCTGATAGGCCGGATAAACATTGGGCAGACCGCCCATGTCGCAGGCGCCCTGAACATTATTCTGGCCGCGTAAAGGATTCACACCGCCGCCTTCGATACCGACATTGCCGCAAAGCATGGAAAGATTGGCCATGCTCTTGACGTTGTCCGTGCCGCTGATGTGCTGGGTAATGCCCATGGCGTAAAGAATGCTGGCTCTGTTGGCCTGCGCATACATTCTGGCGGCTTTCTTTAAATCTTCCGCGGGCACGCCGGAAATCTTTTCGACCTTTTCCGGTGTGTATTTTTCGACCATCTTTTTGAGCGCGTCGAATCCTTCGGTTCTGTCTTTCACATATTCTTTGGCATAAAGATCTTCGGCGATAATGACATTCATCAAACCGTTGATAACGGCGACATCGGTTCCGGGATTCTGACGGAGCCAGATATCGGCGTATTTGACCAGATCGATTTCGCGGGGATCAATCACGATCAGCTTTGTGCCGCGCTTGGTAGCCCGCTTAACCTTGGCACCGATGACCGGATGATTTTCCGTAGTATTGGTTCCTGTTGCCAGAATCAGGTCTGTGAATTCAATTTCGTCAATAGAATTAGTCATTGCACCGCTGCCGAATGTGGCGGCCAGACCGGCCACCGTGACAGAGTGTCAAAGCCGGGCACAGTGATCGACATTGTTGGTGCCGATTGCCGCCCGCATGAATTTCTGAAACAGGTAATTTTCTTCATTGGTGCAACGGGCCGAAGACAGACCGGCGATACTGTCTGCACCGTTCTCTTTTTTAATTTTGGAAAGCTTATCAGCGATAAACGTAAAGGCTTCATCCCAGGTAGCTTCCGTGAAGTCTTCATTTTTCTTATAGCGAATCAAAGGTTTTTTCAGACGATCGGGATGAGCAACGAAATCCATACCGAAACGTCCCTTAACACAAAGGCTTCCCTGATTTGGCGAGCCGTATTCGCGATTGCCCATGACCTTCACGATTTTATTATCCTTGGTAAAAAGATCCATCTGACAGCCGACACCGCAATAGGTGCAGGTGGTGCGGACTTTGTTTAGTTCCCAGGGACGGCCGGCAAATTTTGCCTGTTTGAACGTGATGGCTCCGGTGGGGCAAACCTGCGCGCACTCGCCGCAGAATACACAGGAAGAATTGATGTAATCATCATCAAATGCCGGCCCAACCTTGGCTTCCGAACTGCGCATAGAGAAATCCAGCACTTCATTGACCTGAATTTCATTGCAGGCGCGAACGCAACGTCCGCACAGGATGCATTTGTTCAGATCGCGCTGAATCATTGTATTGCTGTTATCCATTGTATAACCAGGGGCTTTAATCTCAAAGCGGGGTTGATCAATCTTTAACCAGTAAACCAGATTCTGTAATTCACATTGCCCGTTTTGTTCGCAGCTAAGGCAATTATGGTCGCCTGATGACCAGAGCAATTCAATAATCATTTTCTGGGCAGCGCGAACTGCCGAAGTATTGGTGCGAATTACCATATTGGGACTCACCGGCATGCAACATGAAGCAACCAAACTTCGGGCATTTTCGACTTCCACAACGCAAACACGGCATGCCCCGACGTTGGTTGTGTTCTGGTAATGACAAAGGGTAGGAATGAAAATACCGTTATCGCGGGCGCATTCCAAAATAGTTTGACCGGCGGTCACTTCAACATCTTTTCCATCAATTTTAATAGGTACCTTTTTCTCCATGTTATTCTCCAATCTTCAATAATCAATACTCTTATTTAAAAGAGTTTTATTTTTATTAAGTGTGGATTTCATAGCGGGAAGCGACTATATTGTCAATTCTGTCAATTATGGCCTATGTCATATTTAGCATAAACCAAACAGACAAAACCATCAACATTTCATTAATATACTGAAGTGCTGAGGGTAAAGTATGACCTAAATAATTTTGGAATCACGGGCGTGAAACCCCAAAGCAAGCTTTGGGAAAACAATCCTCACAAACTGCGGGTATCCCTAAATCCCCCCTCCCTCGATACTGCCCGGCGAATGCCGGGGGAGGTATCCAGGCGGTGACAAGCTACATAGAATTACAAATTAAATACTTTAGATAATTGACCAGGGACTGAGTTAACTCAGAACATTCCAGGCGCAGATGGCCATCGGCTCATAGCCTTTGCCCTTTTCCAAGGAAAACGAGAAGGCAGCGTTCATCCGACGCTGCCTTCTCTATTATGCCTGCCTCCGGGATATAATGAAAAGTATGAAACAAGGTTGAAGATCAACCAGTAAATCTGTTCTGTATCTAATAAGCCGATCTGATATAGCCAGTTGCCTTGTTAATATGGACCTTGTCAACCAGGTCATTATTCTTTGTCAATATCTCCGCCTCAAAGCTGTCTCCCACATCTTTTATTTTGCCCAACTTCAGGTTGGGGTTTCTGGAAGATTTCAAATAGTCTTTCATCATGGTTTCGGCTTCCTTTGCAGTAATGGCTTTGGCCATTGGCTGGTGATGCCGACCGTATCCATGGCCAGTGTCAGAACCGTAATAACCGCCCATCATCCCCGGGCCCATGCCGGACCCCATTCCCCATCCTCTGCTGTATCCGTAACCATGGCCCATACGCAAGGCGTGATCAAACATCACCAGATGCCAGCGGCTCTGAATGAGTAAGCCATTCAACACCTGAGCCGTATCGCGATCCTCGGCCTTTTTTATGAGCCATTCATAACGGGGCAATAACTTGTTTTCCATTTTTACGCTAAGTTCGTAAGCGTCCGTCAATGCCTTATTGTCCACGACAGGGGGTGCCTTTCCATCGGCAGGCAGGCCATAGGCGGCAAAGAGCTGCTCTATCCATTCAACGTGATTCTCCTCCTGAGGAATGACCATCATATAAGGCATATAAGCATTGAATTTTTCCTGATCGGTCTGATACTGAGCCAAAGATTCTTTTTCCAGTGTCAGAATTTCCCTGAGTTTCTGCACCCATTCTGCGTTTTTTGGCGCTGGTAATTTGTCCGGTACTTCAAGCCAGTTACCGCCCATCATGCCATAGCCACCCATCATTCCCGGGCCCATGCCATAGCCATAACCGTAGCCGGGTCCCATACCGTAACCATATCCGCCTCTACCGGTCTGACTCTGCACTGTAGCGGTGCCAAGGACAAAGGCCACAGCCAATATTAATGAAACAATTAAAATTGTCTTCTTCATACATTCCTCCTTTAGTGGTCTGTATTTTTAAGTTGCGCTAAATACTGACCAAGCAGGAAGGCCGATCAGTATTTAGCAATAAGGATTTCTTTGATTTTATTGTAGCTCGTTTTTCATTCGATCAAAGTCTTCTTTTGTTATTTCACCCTTGGCATAACGCTTCTTTAGAATGTCTAGGGGGGACGCCTGTATCTGCCCGATTCCATTCTTCGATTTTACATTCTGAACAATAAAGTAAATCGCTACACCGAGAAGAATTAAAAACAATATCCCCATAAACATACCTCCATATCCATATCCAAAGCCAAACGGACATCCATAATTTCCAGTGCGATCCCAACCACCCATCATGGGACCATAAGGTCCCGAACACATGGTTAAGAGTGGCACCAATGCTAAAACAACAAATAAATAAATTTTCTTCATTAATTTTACTCCTTCCCAGGTCATCATCCGGCATGGCCTGTTTAACTTGAAGCCACATTTCTCAATCAGCGTAAAAAACGCGTCTTTTACCGTAATTAAATAATCCATTTTCTCCGTGTCAATAGCCCACCGACCTTGACTTTTTGACTATTGGAGCATATATTATATGTAAACAAATGATTTGTATAGCAATTAATTAGGGAGGTGGTAGGAATCAATTAAGAAAAAATAATCAAATATGAAGGGGTTGGTGTGAATCAACGAATCAATAATGGTGATAATATATGAAAGGAGGCGATTGTCATGTTTGCACCAAAAAGAATTCTCGTACCGACGGACTTTTCTGATTACTCGGATGAAGCGTTGAAGCAGGCATTAGAACTGGCAAAGCAATATAGTGCCAAGGTTTACCTACTGCACGTTGCAGAACCTATTAGACAATGTGCTGGAGATTATTGTTTAGATGAATCGAAAGTCAAAGCGGCGGAGAATACCGAAATCCTTCAAGCAAAGGAGAAGATGCAAAAAGAACTGAAGAAATTTCCCGAATTCCAGGAAATAGAAGTTATTACCGATATCAGGGAAGGAGAACCTGTTCAGGAGATACTCAAAGAGCAAAATGAAAAAGGTGTTGATTTAATTGTTATGCCTTCTCATGGCAAGACAGGATTTATGAAGAGGCTTATGGGCCTAATTTCTGAGAAAGTGATGGAGGAAGCTAAAAGTTCCGTTCTTCTTGTCCGACACTAGTTGGCATAGACCTTAAAAAAAGACCAAAGAGAAGGCAGCGTTTATCCGGCGCTGCCTTCTCCGATAAACAAACAATCCATATATATTTGTCGTAATGGAAATATCGGGGCAGAACAAAACCTGAAAGAATATCATTGTCTGTGGGACACCAGTCAATCCGGAATCATGATATTTTAAACTGGTAGAAGGCATGTGGTTTAGAATAACACAACTCGTAAAAGGATGGCTTGGCAGGACAAGGAATATCCGTTCTTTTCCGGCAATCGGCTCTACCTTGCTGCGGACGTTTCTAATATTGCTGACTATAACACTATTGTCATATGAGACAATCAATCTTTTCTACAAAATTATCAGTTTTCTCCTGACAAAACAAACTGCCGTCGTCAAGGATCATGTTTCTTCGCCTTTTGTTACAGATTCCCGTTCCATCGAAGATTATGAGATCATTACAGAGCGTAATCTCTTTCGTTCCACTTTGAAAGCTGTTAAAGATAATGAATTGGATGGAGGGTTTCCTGCGTCTGAAGAAGGATTCACAGACTTTGATTTGAAAGGAACGGTGGCTTGTAATTCTTCATTTGGTTATATTTTTATCGAAGATCACAAAAGCAAAAAACAGAAATTCTACCGGTTAGGAGACATGATCGGTTCTAGCAAACTGATTATCTGAAGATCAGTCACGTCCCGGTTCACCTTACAGAAATTTAACCCTGAACAGACAAACAGTAAACAATAATTTAAGTAATCTGAACGCCCTGATGAAAGGAGCTATGGTGCGTCCATTTATGCCTAAAGGCGTGCATGAGGGATTCGTTATTTCCAACATTCTCCCGAGCAGTCTCTATGAAAAGATGGGATTGCAAAACGGCGATATATTAATCGATATCAACGACAAAAAGATAATAGGTGCCGTCAGCCTTCTACGGGCGGTAGATCTAATGAAGTCCGGCAACAGCATCTCTTTAAATATTAAAAGAAAAGGACAATCAGAAACAATCAAATATTCCTTTGAATAATTGATTCAATGATTGTTTTTCTTTCCGGTGACATCGGCATGAGGGAAAACACTGTTTGCCGCAATTAACCCGCCATTTTTACCTGAAATAATTATTGCCCAACGCCCGGAAGCTTATTGAACTCTTCTATTACTTTATTGCTGAAATCCCTTTCTTTTGCATAATAGGGTACCGGCATACGGGCAATGTCGATTACTAAAGTATATTTTTCTTTTTCAGCTACTTTGCGCACGACCTTGGTAATTTGGGGAATCAGTTTGCTGGAGGCATCTTGATCCCGTACTTTCAGTTCTTTATTTGTATCCTCAACCAATAATTGATAATCGCGTAATTTTCTTTGATAACTAGTTCCCTTTTCCCGGCGGGCATTTTCCGTCATAATAGGACCCTGTTTATCCAATTCTTCCTTAAGATTCTTCATATCTTTTTCTGCAGCAGCAATTGCTTCTCGTTTTTTATCATACAATTGTTTGAATTCTTTCGCTGCTTTTTTACCGGCATCCGTGTTCTTCATTATTTCCGATAAGTTGATAAAACCAATTTTGCTTTCAGCGGCGTAATCATTTGTGCTTATTAGAAAAGAAACCATCAGGACAAATCCGGCAATAAGATAAATTTTCTTTCTCATACAAAAGCTCCTAATAATTATGAATAATTTTTATAAAATTACCATATTGGTAATGGAATAGAATGAATCACCTGCAATGGATACAATTGAGATAAAATTTTTGTTAGACTCCGGAGCTATAAATCCGCTATTAATTCATAGCCTCCCGGAGTCTCTGGAAAAGGAGGTTAAGCTTTTTCCAGTAAATAATAAATGTGCATTAATTTCCCTGATAATTGACTAATAAATATTTCCACATGTTAGTTATTAATAACAAATTTATCTCTCCTGTTTTTTACCCATGCTTCTTCATTATGAGCGGGATCAAGAGGACGCTCCATGCCATAACTGATTGTTTCGATCCTTTTTGAGGTTACGCCGGAATTAACCAGAAATTTCTTTGCTTCTTGTGCCCGTCTGTTACCCAGCGCTAGATTATATTCTGAAGTGCCTCTCTCGTCGCAATGTCCCTCAATGACAATTTTGATATTCTTGTTTTTTAGAAGGTAATCTGCGTGTCTGGAAAGAATTTTTCTGTCTTCCGGGCGGATACTATAGCTATCAAAATCAAAATGAATATCCGTGAGATCAGATGTGGTCTGTGACACTGCCTGTGCCCTAGCCGTTTGTTCTTTGCTATTGCTTTGTTTTGTCGATTTGCTCACTGTGTTGTTCTGCTCATTTTGATTTGCTGATTTTCCGGCTGTTCCAGACTGCCCATTCTTTTTGATGGCCGATTCATTTTGAGTATAAGCAGTTCCCTCACTTTTTATTATTTGTTTTTCTGCACATCCCGCATAGGCCATGACAAAAACAATCAGACTCAAAAAAATAATCGATTTTCTCATTTTCATAATTTGTCTTCTTAAGAATTTATTATTAACAGTTACAATAAGTATCTTTGCTTTAAATTAGTCATCTTTCTTTAGTGCTTTTTCCGCACAATTAAAGTTTAGAAAAGTGTTCTTTAGTGAATGGAATATAAAATAGAAAGCAAAAACCGATATTAGTATTACGTTTCCTCTTTGGGAATTTAGCAAATAAGCAATTCGGGAAATTTTTGCCATGATGAAATTAGTTATATGATCCAAATTATTTAGTTGCATAACATGCTCTCAAAAACATCAACTCTTGTCCGCAAGAGAAGGACGGTAGCGAGTACTATCTGTTTATTGCTTTTTAAAATTGTCCGTGGACTTGATTTTTTGTAGTAAATAAACAATTACTCTATTGCTTCCCTCGTCCCATCTATAAAGTTTTATTGAACTGTAATTTCTTGTATGAATTACATAGCCTACAAGAATTTTCTTATTGTTCTGATTGATGAAACAAATATTTCTACCTCTTTCGCCTAAATACCCGACAAATTCCCATGATGTTTTTTCCCCATTACTTATGCTTTCCGCATCGCCCTTAAACTCTAAATACGACTGTTCTAAAATATTGAGACTTATGGAATCCTTTTGTGATGTAAAGCCCGTAGAAGTTGCCTTATACAATGCTTTTCCTACCCACTTTCCTTTTAGAAAAGGGATAAGTTCTTGTCCTTGAGCCAAAGAACTATTGAATAGTGTACAGGAAATAATAATTATGATCAGAACATTCTTTTTTAATAATCTCATTAATTTTATCCTTGGTAATATTATTCTTTACTTTTATTATTTGTTATGCTAATCGCTTAATAAAGCTACAGATAATGATTTCTACACAATTGATTTGCATGCAAACTATATCGGCTATGACAAAATTGCAAGAACTTTTTTAAAGGATGTGCCATGAGCAAAAAAAGCCCTATCATATCAAACATTATCGACAATCTTAGACGAGTATTCCAAATTTTGAATGAGCAATCCAAAAAAGTTGAAAGAGAAACCGGATTGACCAGTCCTCAACTCTGGGCAATAAAAACAATTAATGAAAATTCACCGGTTAATGTTTCAGATCTAGCCAATAAGTTATATCTGCATCCTGCTACCGTTATAGGCATTATTGATCGTTTAGAGAAACAGGATTTGGTTACAAGACGCCGGTCTAAAGACGATCGCCGTGTTGTTTGGATTGAATTGACAAGCAAAGGGCATAATCTGGTAAAATCGGCCCCGGAAGTTGCGCAGGGTTTACTTGTTGCGGGGTTAGAGGAAATTTCAGGAAACAATCTTATAGAAATTGACAGATCAATGAAGCTTCTAGTTAAAATATTCGGTGCCCAAAAAACACCGCCCAAACTTATCCGCTCAACTGAAGTTAATGTACCGAATGATACGGATATTCAAAAGTCTGATAAACGTAAAAAACTAAGACTCTAATAAGTACCAATCAGTAATTTTGGAATCGCTTCAAATAATCGGGATACCTAATTTTTTAACAGACATCATGTTTCCATAGATTGAGTAATCTAACAAATGAGTATAAACTTCTTATTGAATATAATTATAGTCTCTTTAAATATGAACACTTGTTTGGGAAGTTAGAAATCCAAGGAGAACTACATGTCCAACATGAATATCGTTTTAGGAATCGATATTGGTGGAACAAATACATCCTTTGGATTTGTCGATCGTGCAGGAACTATAATCGCTGAAACGTCTATGGGAACAAAGTCCAATGATGCGGCGGAAGACTTTGTGACCCGGCTTCATCACCGGATTGAAGAGGTTAGAACCGGCTTGCCGTCACATCATTTGTGCGGCATCGGTATCGGCGCCCCTAATGCCAATTATTATCGGGGAACCATTGAAAAAGCTGTGCATCTAAACTGGGGAGAAACTGTAGATTTTGCCGGATTGATGCGGGCGTATTATAATATTCCTGTTTCCATCACAAACGACGCGAATGCCGCTGCCATTGGAGAGATGCTTTTCGGCAACGCCCGTGGGATGAAAAACTTTATGGTTATTACCCTGGGGACTGGTTTAGGTAGCGGCATAGTGGTTGATGGCCGTTTGCTCTATGGGAATAGAGGCTTCGCGAGAGAACTTGGACATACGGTGGTCGATCCAGCGGGACGACAGTGCAGATGCGGTAAAAAGGGATGCCTGGAGACATACGCTTCAGCTACTGGCCTTGTGAGAACTGCTTTGTTACTCATCACGGAACGATGTGATCCGAGTCTATTAAGAACAATGGACTTTCAAAAAATAACTTCAAAGATGATCTTTGATCTTGCCCAAAAAGGAGATGCAATTGCTTTGGAAGCTTTTGATCAAACCGCAAAGATTTTAGGAATGAAGTTGGCCGACGCTGTTGCGCTTACTGGTCCTGAAGCAATTTTTCTTTCAGGTGGATTGTCCATGGCGGGTGACATTTTGTTAAAACCGACACAGCAATACATGGAAGAGTTCCTATTTCATGCATACAAAGGCTCTGTAAAACTGATGTTGTCCGGAATGGCACCAGGTAAAAGTGCCATATTAGGAGCGGCAGCACTCATTTGGAGCGAGTTGGATTTATGATTGAAGTAGTAGAAACATCAACAATATGAGGATCATGTTATGAAAAACTCTCTTGAACTAGGGTTAATCGGCAACTGTCACATAGGCGCCTTGATAGATGAATACGCTGAATTTGTGTGGTTTTGTTTACCTCGTTTTGACGGCGATCCGGTATTCTGTTCTCTTCTCAATGAACATCCGGATAGAGAAGGTTCCGGGTACTGCACTATTGAACTGCTGGATATGGTTGAAAGTAAACAGTTCTATCTGGCCAATACAGCTGTTCTGATCACACGCCTTACGGATAAACATGGTGCGATCATAGAAGTTACTGATTTTGCACCACGATTTCATCAGTATGGACGTATGTTCATGCCCATTATGATTATTCGGCAAATCCGTCGAATTCAAGGAACGCCACGCATATGCATACGGATTCGTCCTACGTACGAATATGGCAGTAATAGCTGCTCCATTTCCGTAACTGCGATACTGGAAGAAACTCCTTTCTTTCTCGAAGATACAGCTACTCTTATTTTCGGACCGGACGAAACTATTCCAGATGCCATTGGTGAATTATCCCGTCGTTTTTTAGAAGAAACCATCGTCCATTGGCATGATTGGGTAAGGGACTTATCCATCCCATATGAATGGCAGGAAGAGGTTATTCGTGCGGCAATTACTTTAAAGCTAAACACATTTGAGGATACAGGCGCCATTATAGCGGCTATGACCACTTCTATTCCCGAAGCACCGGGCTCCTGTCGCAACTGGGATTATCGGTACTGCTGGCTTCGTGATTCCTATTTTGTTGTCAACGCATTAAATCGCCTCAGCACAACAAACACGATGGAACGTTACCTAAGCTATCTTATCAATATCGTGGCTGGATCGCCAAGTGGCCGTATTCAACCCGTCTATGGCATAGATGGCAGGGCAAAATTGGACGAGAGGGAGATGAACAGTCTTCCCGGATACAGAGGCATGGGACCTGTTAGGGTTGGCAATCAAGCCTGCGAACAAGTCCAACACGATGTCTACGGTTCAGCAATACTGGCAGTGGCTCACGTGTTCTTTGATAAGCGTCTTGCACACAGAGGCGTTAATGCTCTCTTTACACGGTTGGAAAGTCTGGGTGAAATAGCCTTTATAGTTCATGATCATCCGGATTCGGGGCCATGGGAAGCAAGAAAAAATCTTCGCATTAATACCTTTTCCAGTATTATGTGCTGGGCGGCATGTGACCGTCTGGCCAGAATCGCCGTACACCTCAGCCTAATGGAACGTGCCGTTTACTGGCGGAAAAAGGCAGATGAAATTCATGCCACAATATGCAGGCGAGCATGGAATGAAAAAAAACAGACTTTTACCGCGACATTCGAAGGAGATTTTCTCGATGCCAGCCTGCTTCTTATCCATGACATAGGATTTCTGCCGGCGGATGATCCGCGCTTCGCCAAAACGGTGGCCGCCATTGAACGGGAACTCAAACACGATAATTATATTTACCGTTATGTAGAGACAGATGATTTCGGCATACCGGAAAACGCATTTGTGGTCTGCACTTTCTGGTATATTTATGCCCTGGTTGCTCTGAACCGCGGTGCTGAAGCCCGCGAGTTATTTGAAAATATTCTGACACGGCGTAGCCGGCACGGACTTCTTGCCGAACACATTGACCCACGCACAGGCGAACCATGGGGGAACTTTGTCCAGACTTACAGCATGGTAGGGCTTATCAATTCCGCTATACGCCTCAGCAAACGCTGGGACAGCGCATTTTAAAAGGAGGAGATATATAAATGAGTCCTCAATCAGACAAAAAAACCAACTCTTTTCGATCTTTAAGACTAACGATGCGTTTTATTATCCCGTTGGTAATAGCAATGACGATACTGGCTTACGCATTGTTGCCTCTGGTGGACAAACTTGCGTTACACTGGTTTACCAGAGATCTTGATATACGCTCTCAGCTTATTGCCAATACTATTCATGAACCTCTCGGCGATTTTCTTTTGCAGGAAAACACATACAGAATCAATTCCCTAATGAAACGGGCCATTCAAGATGAAAGGCTTTTTGCTATGGGGTTTTGTGATGGTCAAGGTAAGTTGCTTTACAGTACACCCAAATTCCCTAAAGATCTTGCTTGTCCCTCTCCTAATTCACCAGCACCCGAAAAACCTTCCATTCTCAAACTGCCAAGCGGACTGGTGCATGTCGCTGTTAAACCTTTTCTCATTGACGGAGTGCCGTTGGGACACCTATTTCTTATCCATGATATGAGTTTTATAGAAAGCCGTAGTGCCGATACACGAAAATATATAGTACTTTTATTTGTTATACTCTTCCTTGTTATATCTTTCATTACAGTGCTTGTTGCTCATCTTAGTTGGCGCGGCTGGATGTCCGGAGTACGTGCTCTTTTACGTGGAGAAAGTATGGTCCAGCCTTTTGCAGAAGGGCCAAATTCTGAATTGCAGCCCCTGATGGGTGATTTGCGTGCGCTGCTGCGAACAATTGATGCTGAAAAAAGACTTGCCGACGATGTCACTATTTCCTGGAACCCGGATAAATTAAGGGAACTTCTTTTTAAGCAGCTGGCGGGAGAACAGATTCTTGTCGTTTCCAACCGCGAACCATACATTCATATGAAAGGAAAGGAAGGTATTGAAATTCAGCGCCCGGCCAGCGGTCTCGTGACAGCAGTCGAACCTGTCATGAAAGCTTGTTCAGGAACATGGATAGCACACGGTGGTGGCACTGCCGATCGTGAAGTTGTAGATAAAAATGATCACGTATATATACCGCCTGAAAATCCAAAATACACACTTCGGCGCATCTGGCTGTCACGAGAAGAGGAAAAAGGTTATTATTATGGATTTGCCAATGAGGGATTATGGCCTCTTTGCCATATCGCCCATGTTCGTCCGATTTTTCGAACAAGCGATTGGCAACATTACGTAACAATAAATCAACGTTTTGCAGATGCTGTTGTCAAAGAAGCAAACAGAGAAGACCCCGTAGTTTTAGTTCAGGATTACCATTTCGCTTTACTGCCAGGCATGCTGCGCAAAATTCTTCCAAAATCAACTATAATAACCTTTTGGCACATTCCATGGCCCAATCCGGAATCATTTGGTATTTGTCCTTGGCGGGAAGAACTGCTTCAGGGAATGCTGGGAAGCACTATACTAGGGTTCCATACTCCGTTTCACTGTAAAAATTTTCTGGAAACTGTGGACCGGTATTTGGAAACGCGTGTAGATCATGCATCTGCCACCATATCTCACGGCGGCAATTTGACGCTAGTGGAAGCTTATCCTATCTCCATTCAGTGGCCTCCTCCATGGCAGGACAGTCAACCCTCAACAAAAGAATGTCAAGCCGAAATTAGAAAATTTCTAAAGATTGATAACAACTGTTTAATCGGCTTGGGGGTAGATCGAATGGACTACACAAAAGGAATTCTTGAACGATTAAGAGCAGTGGAAAATCTTTTGGAACGCCATCCGGAAATGATCGGGAAATTTTCCTTTGTCCAGATTGCTGCTCCCTCACGCGCGGTACTAGAAGAATACCAGGCTTTCGAAGCTCGTGTTAGATCGCTGGCAACACATATCAACCAGCGTTTCGCCAACGGTGCTTATCAGCCTGTTTATTTAAGGGTGGAGCATCATGAACCGGAAGAAGTCAATCGTTACTACCGTGCTGCCGATGTCTGTATGGTCACAAGCCTACACGATGGGATGAACCTGGTTTCAAAGGAATTTATTGCTTCCCGAGACGACGAAAGAGGCGTTTTGGTACTCAGTCAGTTTACCGGTGCGGCACATGAATTGTATGAGGCCCTGATCGTCAATCCTTATCATATTGAACAGACATCCGACGCACTCTATCAAGCTCTTATAATGCCGGAATTTGAACAGCGGGAACGAATGCGCAGCATGCGATCAATGGTTCGTGATTTTAATGTATACAGATGGGCTGGAAGAATGCTAATTGACGCTTCAAAAATACGTCAGAGAGAAAAACTGGCAGCTAGAATTGGAATTGAAACATAATTATGAATGAACAATTATCATATCTTTTTGAAAATGGCGCTCTTTCTAAAATGAGGAATTTTATCGACAATCGAACTTTGTTTGCTTTTGATCTTGACGGTACTTTAGCACCAATAGCATCTAAGCCTAGCAATATAGGAATTCCAGACTCTATACGTCAGGAATTAACAACTCTCAATGAGCAGGCAGTAGTCGCAGTTATTACGGGACGATCACGCTCAGATGCTTTGTATCACCTCGGCATATCCCCGCGTTATCTAATCGGAAACCATGGCGCGGAAGGCCTTCCTGGATGGAAAAATCGAGAAAATGAATTTGTTCAAATTGCAAATCAATGGCAATTTCAATTGGATAAACTGCTTCCAGTCGATAATCGCAATGGCATTCTGATAGAGAACAAAGGTGCAACCTTGTCGATTCACTATCGTTATGTTTGTAATATTAAATATACCCATAAAATGATTCTTCAGGCAATCTGTAAGCTTGTTCCTCAACCGCGGCAAATTGGAGGTAAATTTATCGAAAATCTTATCCCGACACATGCACCGGACAAAGGTATTGCCCTTAGAACTTTGATGGAGGAATCCGGATGTCAGAAAGGTTTTTTTGTTGGAGATGACGAAACAGACGAAGATGTTTTTCGTATGGACAATGCAAATCTTTTCACGGTTCGTATAGGAAGAAAAATTTCCAGCGGGGCGAGTTTCTATCTTAAGGGGCAAAATGAAATCAGACGTCTCCTGTGCGAAATCAGCAGCATCCTCAGGCAAATTAAGAAATAGCAACTCAATTTGCTATTTGTAATTAAGTCATATGTGGTCACATCACATACTGATCATTTCTCGATTCTCTGGGGGAATCAATCCTTTACGGTAACGCAAATCAGGTCAAATCTCTTATATATGGTTTAAAAATTTTATGAATTAAGGACAGCAAAATTATACTTACACCAACCGCAACAAACACCTCTAATGATATGCCTGTTATTGCAACACCCAGAGCAGTGCCTGCCGCAGGCGGATGTTCCATATCGATTACGACCATTGTAAATATTGAAGCTCCTACAGCAAGAGAATACACTATAATCGAAAATATCAAAGCCGCAGGAGGGAACAGGGAAAACAAAAATCCAAAAAATAGGCCAACCAATTGTCCGCCAATTACATTTCTGGGTTGTGCAGTTATGCTGTCAGGCATGGCAAATACGATAAAAGCGGTTGCACCGATTGATGCGATTATAACCGCATGCTGTAAACTCAAAAAATAAAGAACGATAAAAATAGACAAGGTGGCAAGGATGCTTTGCATTACGTAATTCTTCCAATGCTGCCTAAATTCTCTATCTATTTTTACTAAAGATTTTTTCATATATTAACCTCATTTAAAACATATTTTGCGAACTGTAATGTTTGCAAAATAATACCATTAGAATAAATTTACAATAAAAGATTGCAAATATGCTCTTATTCATTGGAAGGATATAGTCTATGATTAATTATAGATTTCAGCATGAAAGGGCGCATAAAATTAACTACAGAGAAAAATGAGGAAGAAACAAATGCTTGACCTATAACTGTCCAAGATTCAGGACTACGGGTGGAAACAACGTAATGGATCGCATCACTGCTGCAATTAAAATTTCAAAAAGCAGATAGTACGTCGATTAGCAAAACGACATCGCTAACAAATATAGCACTTTGATATAGAATTTATTACTAATGTTTAACTTAGAACATTCCAAGCACAGATTGCCATCGGTTCATAACCTTTGCCCTGCATGATCATATCCATGTGAATCAAACTTATAGCGGAAAAATCCATATCACGCGCGAAAACTTTTCCAGCGCGGTAAAGAGTTATTAAAAATAGTAATGATCAGGCAGAGTTATTATGACAATAAAAAAATCTGACAACGAATTTTATTGACATTTCATGGTATTTTTTTTAGTTTAGAAAATCTAGTCGGCTAGAGGAGACAATCTATGGAAATCAAGTGTAAAGTCTGGATTGAGAAGAACGGCAAGGTTATTTTCGGCAAAGGCCGCGATAACATTCTCAAATCTATAGATGAGCAACACAGTCTCAATGCTGCGGCCAAGGAACTGGGAATGTCCTATCGCGCAGCATGGGGAAGATTGAAAGCCTCGGAAGAACGAATGGGAATGAAGCTGGTCGAAACCAGCGCAAGAGAAAAATCTTTGCAGCTGACGCCTCTGGCCAGAAAAATAATAGATCGCTTTGATAAATTGGAACAAGACGTAGAAAATCTTTTGCACGCAGCGGATAAAGATTTTCAGAAATTGACTGATGACGGGAAATAATTCAAATTTAGAGACATCTCAATTTTAAAGTAAATCCCGGCCTGCCTCTAAAAAAGCGTTACGCTTTCAAACCTTTTATAACAACACTCACACTTTCTATAACAGTGGAATGGATTCTTTGCATTCGTTTTGTGGGATTACCCGTAAAAAGATATAGCGAAATAATGCCGTTTAACATGCCCCAAATTGCGTTTTGCATCTTCCAAACGTTTTCAACTGGAGAAAATTCACCGGAATAAATGCCCTTTTGAATGATTTCGGAAATAATATTAATATTTTGATTGGTCGACCAAATGAGTTCCACGTTTTGTTTTTCCGTTAGGTTCATCTGGCCTGTTTGCAACATGAAAGTCATAAGTATTCTAAAGAGCTCATTATCATCTAAAAAATAATTAACATAAATCCTTGCATATTCCAGCAACAACTGTGAAGCCGTTGCTTCCGTAGCCGCAAAGTTTTGTAATCTTTTATAAAGCGCGATATTATCGGCAATTAATATTTGAGCATATATTTCTTCTTTACTCTCAAAGCAGAGATAAATTGACCCTTTACTGACTTCAGATTTGGAAGCAATATCATCGACGGTTACGGATTTGAAGCCCCGCTCAAAGAAAAGTTTTCGCGCTGCTTTCAAAATTGTATTTTTTCGATTTTCTTTTTCTTTTTTTCTTTTTTCTTCTAAACTCAAATCATTTACCATTATTTATCAATATTTATTTTCGATACAGACTGACACTAAATTAAATTTAGTACATGTATAGTATTGAGTTATATTATCTTTAATGCTTGAATCTTTCCCTGGGTTAGGGCCGTTTTCTAAGAATATTACTAATAATATTTTACAATCAACCACAATTATTTAGGTGTTGATAAATTAATATCAGCATTGTGTCAAGAAAAAATCGAAGATGATATTTAATTCTTAATTATGTTCTTCTTGTTTAATTCAATTTTTCCATTGCCCGGACAAGTGTTTCCAGCGGCGGCCGCTGGTTGATATTATGGACATCAATGTAACGGATAATGCCTTTTTTATCGATTACAAAAAGCGCTCTTTCAGCTACGCCATCGGAACGAAGTACACTGAATTTTTCCGCGACTGCACCGTGCGGCCAAAAATCAGACAGAACTTCAAACCACAATTTCCCCATTTGATTCGTCCATGAAAAAAGTGTTGGAATATTATCTACCGTAATACCCAACAAAACAGCATCATGGCTATCAAATATGTCTTTAACAATATTGTAACCGGGCCATTGATCGGAACAAACCGGTGTCCAAGCCGCCGGCACAAAAGAAATTACAACATTTTTCTTGCCGCGATAATCCTTGAGCGAAATCGTTTTCCCGCTGACAGACTTAAGCGTAAAATCGGGTGCGGCATCTCCTTCTTTGACTTTTAATACGCTGTCAACAGGTTTTAACTCGCCTGGATTATAAATATTATTTTTATACGCTTCGGATAAAGCGAAAGCGCTGGATGCAAAAAAACAAGTAAACAAAACCGCTAATATTATATTTTTTTTCATTGCCTGCTCCTATTTTAATCCGGCTGATTTAATAATTTTTTCGAGAAAAGCCTTGTTGTCTCCCAAAGCGCCCAACTTCGAATAAATAACTTCCGTTTTACCGCCTTTTAATTTCACGACAATAAAATAAGGAGTTCTTACTTCTCCGATAATTTTGTGTAATTTGAAATCTCCGTCAGGAATCAGGGGAAATGCTATTTTGTATTTATTCTTAAAGATATCCGTTTCAAAAAGAGAATTGTTTATTCCTATGCCGATTATCTTAATTTTGTTTTTAAGAGCGGGATTTTTTTCAATTAACGTAAATAGATTGTTAATATTAGGAGCCTCACCCTGACAGTAGGGGCAATACATGCTGAATATTTCTATAATCACCACATCAGCTTTGACCTGCTGGATTTTGAATATTCCGCTGCCGGATAACCCAAGATATTTAAGCTCAGCAGAGTTAATTGGTTTTAACAATTCGATTTCCGGAAAAACACCTCCCACTTGCGGCGGGCTAATTTCAGCGGCGCAAATTGCGGTCATCATAAATACCGCCAGAAAAAAGACTAAACTTGATATTTTTCTTTTCATAATCTACCCCTTCCACTGATTTTATAAAGCAATTTACTCTTGTGCTTTAAATAGCATATTTTAGTAAAAGTATTAAGCAAAATAAATAATTTCAACATATCTTTTTTCCCCCCTATTACCTGCTTCAAAATATTTTTTCATCTCATTTTATTTTCACTGTCCGATAAATAAATGGTTATCAAGAAAACAAAATAACTAAACCGCAAAAAAATATTTGACGGCCAGATAAGTATGTGTTACTTACCCAAACCAGGCAGGCTGTCTTATGCCTCAAGATATTTGTGCAACGATCGAAATATTAACGAACTATTGGTTGACATTTTGTCAAAACCAAATCGGGATATAAATATTAATTCGATCAAAGATCAAGTCAAGAGAACGTGGCATCATACGACCTATCGTGCCTTTGAATATATCTTGACAAAAATAAAATTTTTAAGTTAGTGATTTTTAGTTTTTGTTCACATGTATTCTTAATTATTCCGAACAATAACATTAGGAGGGTTAATTGTGTATTTCTCGAAAGAAATGCAGGAAGCGTCTTTGAAACTAAACAAGAAATGGGAAGATAAAGTTCAAAAGTCGTTGAAAAATAATCCTGATCATAAAGCACACTTTTCCACGGTTTCGGATCTGGAAATTAAGAGGCTCTACACCCCGGAAGATATTAAAGATATTAATTTTGCCGAAGACATCAGTGTTCCCGGTGAATTTCCTTATCTGCGCGGAAATCAAGTTACCGGTTACCGGGGACGCTATTGGACGTTCCGCATGTTTTCCGGCATGGGCAGCGCACAGGATACCAACCAACGCTGGCACATGCTCTTGCGCCAGGGACAAACAGGCTTAAGCACCGCTTTTGATTTCCCGACACTTATGGGCTATGACAGCGACTCACCCAAAGCGCTGGGCGAAGTAGGCAAGTGCGGTGTTGCCATAGATACCCTGGAAGATTTTATGGCTCTTATGGAAGGTATTCCTCTGGATGAGGTGACCACTTCCATGACTATTAACCCTCCTGCAACGGTTTTATTCGCGATGTATTGCGCGGCAGCGGACATCAAGGGCGTACCGCTTAATAAAATAGGCGGCACCATTCAAAATGATATGCTCAAGGAATTCATCGCGCAAAAAACATTCATGTGCCCACCGGAACCATCTGTAAAGCTGATCAGCGACACAGTCGAGTTCGGCACAAAATTTGTCCCGCGCTGGAATACAATCAGCATTAGTGGCTATCACATCCGCGAGTCAGGTTCCACCGCCATTCAGGAGTTGGCCTTTACTCTTCGCGATGGCATTGAATATGTCGAAGATGTTGTCCGCCGCAAGGGATTAAACGTTGATGACTTTGCCACACGCCTTTCTTTCTTTTTCAATTCTCATAGCGACTTCTTTGAAGAAATCTGCAAAATGCGCGCGGCCCGGCGCATGTGGGCAAAAATTATGCGCGACCGTTTCCACGCCAAAGATCCCCGCTCCCTGTGGCTGCGTTTTCACACGCAAACAGCCGGATGTTCGCTGACGGCACAGCAACCGTACAATAACGTTGTGCGCACAACGGTGCAGGCTCTGGCGGCGGTACTCGGCGGCACACAATCATTGCACACTAATTCGCTGGATGAGGTTCTCTGCCTGCCTTCCGAGCATGCCGTAGAAATCGCTCTGCGCACACAGCAGATTTTGGCCGAAGAAACCGGTGTGGCCAATACCATTGATCCGCTGGCCGGTTCCTACTTTATTGAGTCTCTGACCAACGAAATGGAAGAAAAAGCATGGGAATATATTCATAAGATTGATGAAATGGGTGGTATGGTTGCCGCTATTGAAAAAGGTTTTCCGCAGATGGAAATATCCGAAGCTGCTTATAGGTTTCAACGACAGTTGGATGCGGGCGAGAAGATCATGGTCGGAGTGAACAAATATGCAACCGACGCCACACATCCGATTCCGCTTGTTGATATTGATGAAAAGGTAGGCGAAGAGCAAATTAGAAGGCTCAAGGATGTACGCCGAAGACGCGATAACCGCGCTACCCAAAAGTCGCTGGATAATATAAAAAATGCCTGCAAGAAAGGCGAAAACGTAATGCCGCACTGCATCGAAGCGGTAAAAAATCTGGCTACGCTGCAGGAAATATGCGACGTTTACAGGGAAGTTTACGGGGAGTATAGGGACCCTGGGTTATACTGATACCAAGTCGCCTGATGTGTCATTCCGAGAAGCGCAAGCAACGAGGAATCTTCATGGTATTTACGAAAACTTATTATGTATATTTGATCACCAACTGGAATAATAGAGTAACTTACATCGGAGTGACCAACGACTTAAATCGCCGGATTTATGAACACAAAAATAAGTTGATTGAAGGTTTTTCTAAAAAATACAATTTAACTAAATTAGTCTACTTCGAGGAAACAAGCGATATAAATGCTGCGATAGCAAGGGAAAAAGAAATTAAAAAGTGGCGTAGAGAAAAGAAGGATAATCTTGTTAACCAAACAAATCCAAGCTGGGTGGATTTAAGCGGAGATTGAAAGATTTCTCCCTACGGTCGAAATGACATTTAGAAGTGTTGTCATTTCGAGGAAACCGCCGACGGCGGGTGACGAGAAATCCTGATAATGAAGATTTCTCGCGGAGTATAATCCCGCATATGCGGGACTCGAAATGACAAAATTAAGGAATAATACTTTAAGGAGACAAATATGCCGGAAAGAAAAATTCGTGTGATGGTTGCCAAACCGGGGCTCGACGGCCACGATCGCGGCGCCCGAATCCTTGCACGTTGTTTCCGTGATGCCGGATTTGAAGTTGTTTATACAGGCTGCCATCAAACTCCTGAACAAATTGCTGCGGCAGCTATTCAGGAAGATGTTGATTTAGTCGGGTTGAGCTGCCTTTCCGGCGCTCATCGCGTGCTTTTCCCCCGTGTCGTGGAACTCTTACGAGAAAAAGACGCTGAGGATATTACAGTTATTGGCGGAGGAATAATTCCCGAACAGGACTTTACTATGCTTTACTCCTCCGGCATTAAAGCGATTTTTACTCCCGGCGCTTCTCTCGACTCCATTGTGGAATGGATTAAAACAAATATAAAACCGCACTAGTCCAGAGTTTCTATAGCCTCTTTAACAATATGATGTCATTTCGAAGTCTCGCATACGCGGGATCATACTCCGCGAGAAATCTTGATAATTGTTAAAAAATAAGATATCTCCCTTTAGTCGATATGACAACTTTTCACTTACAAACTACTTAAAATGTTTTATAAAATGAAGTGTCAATGGATTCTATAATTAAGAAAATTTGTGCAGGCGATGTCCGCTCGGCCTCACGCCTCATCAGGGATATTGAAGATAAAATTCCCGAAGCCCGGGCTAAACTCAAGAAACTTTACGCTCACACCGGCAAATCCTTTATCATCGGGATAACCGGAGCACCCGGTGCGGGCAAGAGCACTCTGACTGACGCATTGATTACCGAATTTAGAAAAAGCAACAAAACCATCGGTGTGCTGGCCGTTGATCCGACCAGCCCCTTTACCGGCGGCGCCATATTAGGTGATAGAATCCGCATGCAAAGCCATGCCGAAGATCCCGAAGTTTTTGTCCGGTCGCTGGCCACCCGCGGCGCGCTGGGGGGATTGTCTCAGGCTGCCGGCGATGCCATCCATATTATGGAAGCAATGGGTAAAGATATTATTATTGTGGAGACTGTCGGCATCGGACAGCAGGAAATCGATATTATTAATCACGCGCACAGCGTTCTGGTCGTTTTGGTTCCGGGGATGGGCGATGAAGTCCAAACAATGAAAGCCGGATTAATGGAGATAGCGGACATTTTTGTGATCAATAAAGCTAATCGCGCCGGAGCCAAACAATTGCAAATGGAATTGACTTCGATGCTCAATCTATCACCCAAAACCACTGATAATTGGAAACCGCCTGTTGTGATGGTTGGGGATGCTTTTAAGCCGGAAACTTTTACCGAAGATATTGCTAAGCTTTCGAAAAAAATCGAGGAACATCATGTTTATCTGCAGCAAAGCGGTAAACTCACCGAAAGAATGCATCGCAAAGCAATGGCAGAGATCAACGACGCACTGCATGCCTGTCTGTTGGAACCGGTTATAAAATCGCTCGCTGCCAAAGGCGAACTGGAAAAATTTGCCGAAAAAATCAAAAACAGAAAAGCCGATCCTTATTCAGTAGCAGAAGAAATCACTCAAAGATTTTTAAAAAAGGAGAATGAAAAATGAAGATCGCAAAAAACACACCTGTATCTAAAACAGCCAAAAAGAAAAAATCTCCACCCGTGAAAAAAATATCCGCCAAAGCAGCGAAAGGTTTGATAATAGTTATCACCGGAAACGGTAAGGGAAAAACAACTTCTGCTTTCGGTCAGGCCCTGCGCGCTATTGGACAAGGTTACAAGGTTTTCATTCTGCAATTTATGAAAGGAAGAGAATACGGCGAGTTTATTGCCGCGGAAAAATATCTTCCCAATTTAACCATTCGTAAATCCGGTCTGGATAGCTTTGTCATGCGAGGCAAAGCCGCGCCCATTGATATCGAACTGGCGCAAAAAGGATTGGAAACTGCCAGAAAAGCAATAATGAGCAGTAAGTACGATATGGTTATCCTCGACGAAATAAACGTTGCCATGGATTTCAAACTCATTAATTTAAAAGAAGTTCTGGAACTTATCAAAAACAAACCGACTGCACTTAACATTATTTTAACCGGCCGTTACGCACCCAAAGAAATAATCACGCTTGCCGATACCGTCAGCGAAGTCAAAGAAATCAAACATCATTACAACGCCGGTATCAAAGACCGCGCGGGGATAGAATATTAAAATACATCTTTTCTAAAATTAACGGAGAAAAATATGTTTGCATGGCTAACAAATCCTGAGGCGTGGATTGCTCTGGGAACGTTAACCGCCCTGGAGATTGTCCTTGGAATAGACAACATTATTTTCATTTCCATACTGGTCAGCCGCGTACCCGCGAATAAACGAAATTTTTCACGCAACATGGGGCTTATTATGGCCATGTTTACCCGCCTGGCGCTTCTCTTTTCAATTGTCTGGGTTGTCAGTTTAACCGCCCCCTGGTTTACAATATTCGGTCAGGAAATTTCGGGACGCGACATTATTTTGATTGGCGGAGGACTGTTCCTTCTGGCTAAAGCTACCCATGAAATTCACGGCAGCCTGGAGGGAGATCAAGAAGACACTCCCACGCTTATTTCAAACAACGTGATAGCGGTACTGTTTCAGATCGCCATTCTGGACATTGTCTTTTCTCTGGATTCTGTAATCACAGCGGTTGGCCTGGCTCAGGATATTTCCATAATGGCTATCGCCATTGTTTGTGCTGTTGGAGTGATGTTATTTGCCGCCAAACCCATCAGCAAATTTGTGGATTCTCACCCGACAATAAAAATACTGGCGCTTTCTTTCCTTCTGCTGGTGGGAGTAACACTTGTAGCCGAAGGATTTGACGTTCACGTTCCGAAAGGCTATATATACTTTGCCATGGCTTTTTCCGTTGCGGTGGAAATGCTCAATCTGCGCCTGCGCAATAAACAAATGAAACCTTTAAAACTGCGTAAAAAAAGTTTTGTCGCGTAGATTGAGTAGAAACTTCAGTGCGAACATTTTTATAACAAATTCATCTGTTTCATCCGGTTAAGGTGCAAGGACTACAGAGGTGAGCATCAAGATGAAAATATCATACAAAGCCGCACTTCTATCCGCATTTGTCTTTCCCGGTGTTGGTCAAATCTATTTAAAACAATATTGGAGAGGGTTGGCTATCCTCCTTATTGTTTTCACCGGATTGGGTTATATTATTCGGGTGTCTGCGATAGCCGCACTCAGTGTCCTCGACGACGCTGTGGTTGAGTTGAAGCACGGCACGACTAACTTGCATGAGATTTCAGGCATTGTCGGATCAAAAACGTCAGTCACAAATCCTTATTATGACGTCGTTTTCTACCTTATCGTTTGCTTTTGGATATTTGCTATTATAGATGCTTATATAATCGGTAAGCAGAAAGATCGCCAGGATGAAGAGACTTAAAAAATTGTTATTCTCATAATCACGGGCATGAAAAATCAAAAGTAAGCTACAAAAGATACCATGCCCTCCGCTTTGCGGGATTGTTCAACTAACCAATTCCTGCGCCTATAGTGATCTTTAGATTAGTCGCTTTTAGAATTGGAGTTTCACAAATAACAAAAGGAGATTAAATAAATGTTCGAAATGATACCCGTGGAAAAATTAAAAACAATGATCGGTCAGGATAACGGCGTAAGCGATTGGGTTTTAATTGATCAGGAAAGAGTCAATCGGTTTGCCGATGCTACCGATGACCATCAATGGATCCACGTTGATGTGGAACAAGCCAAGAAAGGTCCATTCGGCGGCACCATAGCGCATGGATTTCTCACACTGTCTCTAACTGCATTATTCAGCAGCTCCGGTAAATATCTACCGGAAGGCATGAAGATGGTTGTAAATTACGGCTTGAACAAAGTGCGCTTTATCGCGCCTGTTCCCGTTGGATCCAAAGTACGTTCCAAGATGGTTATTTCCGGTGTTGAAGAAAAAGAACCGGGACGCCTCTTGGTGACTACAACCCACACTATTGAAATCGAAGGGCAGGATAAGCCGGCATGTATTGCTGAGACGCTGGCAATGTTTATGATCTGATACCGATTCTAAATCAAAGCGCTATTTTTGTTGGTCCCGATTCATCGGGATTGTCGGCTCATTATCTTTTGAACGCAACTTGGCATAAAAGTAATGATAATAAATAAAAAACCTCCGTTTCCTCAAAAAAAAGAAACGGGGGTCTAATTTTATCCAATCAGATGGAATACTTATTCACCCATAAATTTTGGTTCGCGTTTTTCAAAGAAGGCGGTCATGCCTTCCACAGTATCCTTACTGACCTTGAGTCTTTCAATCCATCTCCTGTCGGTTTCCAGACCTGCATCGATACCTTTTTCCAGACCGACAGCCATTCCTTCCAAAACAGCGCTTATAGCAAGAGGCGGTCTCTTGGAGAGAGCAATCGCATAATCCATAGCTTCTTTCATTAAATCGGCGGCAGGGCAAACTTTATCCACAAGGCCGAGTGCCAAAGCTTCGGCGCCGCTGACTTTCTTGCTGAAGAATATGAAATCCAGGGCTTTGGATTTGCCGATTATTCTGGGCATTCTCTGTATGCCGCCCCAACCGGGTGTAAGTCCCAGATTCAGTTCCGGACATCCGATCTGGGCTTTGGGGTTGTCTGTCATGAAGCGAAAATGGCAGGCCATGGCCAGTTCACATCCTCCGCCAAGAACGTGGCCGTTGATAGCAGCGATGAAAGGTTTGAGGGAGCGATCAATCTTGTTGAAAATATCAATGCCGTTGGGCCCCTTGTCAATGTTTGCGACATCGGTAACATCCATTCCCGCGCAAAAAGCCTTTTCTCCGGAACCGGTCACGATGACAACTCTGGTATCCTTGCTTGTCTGCACTTCGGTTACTAACTGATCCAGTTCTTCGCGAATGCCAATATTTACGGAATTCATCGGCGGACGATTTATTGTGACGACTGTTACAAAATCCTTTGTTTCAACGGTAATATTATTGTAAGCCATCTTTATCCTCCTGGGTTTTTTGTTTAAGATGAGTGATGTAACCACTTTTTTGCCTCGTCTTCAAGCAAAATAACTGACCTTTTCCTCCCCGAAAAACGGAGGCTAATTCCCCTCCTGAAACAAACACATCACCATTCTCACCAAACATGCCGGACTTCAATCCGTAATAATTACACTTCGCACAATACATGTTCCGGCCAAAATCCCCTTGACACACAACAACCTGTCTCTTATACTCCACCCCGCTGTAATCAACATCAATGACATAAAGAAAATCGCTTTTCTCTGATCAGGCGCAATGAACCACGGGATCGCCAAAGTCTGAATCAAGACCGGCGATGCGAAAATCAGGAAAAGTTTCGATTTCCTGAAGTCCGGGCTCGAAATAATCAACGGCTCGTTCAAAATGATCGGAAGATAATTGATTACCGGTTCCTACGGCTCCCCGGCCGGGCGGAACCAACCAATACAACACAAGGAGGACTATCATGGGTGAAGCAGTAACAAAAGAAATAAGAGACAGAGTGGCCATATTATCGATTGACAAGCCGAAGATGAATCAACTGAGCGGTGAGGTCTTCGAAGACATGCGGAAGCATCTCGACGCCGTTGAAGCCGACAAGGAAATCAGGTGCGTAATCATCACCGGTTCGGGCGAGAAGGCTTTCAGCGCGGGCGCCGATCTTGCAGCTGGATTTGGTGATTTCAGCGCCGTCGACTTCCTGAAACGCGGCCAGGATATCTGGAACAAGGTCGAGTATTTCCCGAAACCGGTCATCGCAGCGATCAACGGGCACGCCTTGGGCGGTGGGTGCGAACTTGCCATAGCCTGCCATATACGGTTCATGAAGAAAGGCGCACGCATAGGCCTAACCGAAACGAATCTCGGAATCATGCCCGGTTACGGCGGAAGTCTGCGGCTTCCGCGGCTCGTCGGCAAATCAAAGGCCCTGGAAATGATGTACCTCGGCGCACAGTGTGAGGCAGATGATGCTCTAGCCATCGGCCTGGTGGACCACGTGACCGAAGGAAACGTCTTGGACGCCGCGCTTGAACTGGCGAACAAGATTACCAAGAGAGCTCCGCTCTCCGTCGCAGCAATCACCAAGCTCTGCAACATCAGCCAGAACATCACACCGGAACAGCACCTGAAGATCGAGCGGGAAGAGCTCGGAAGGCTCTTCAGCTCCAAGGACGCGCAGGAAGGCATAGGCGCGTTCTTCGAAAAGAGAGAAGCGAACTTCAAGGGTGAATAAAAACAGTTATTGATTTATACGAATCTTAAGCCTCCGTTTCCGGTATCCTAGGGAACGGAGGCTTTTTTACTGAACATGGGTTTTACTTCCAAAGCACAATACAAAAAGGCAAGTCGTTAACCCATAGCTAAAACTACATTCTGCATTCCTCAAGTTGCCCATCTTGAAAATCATCCAACTTATTAATAGAAAGAAACAAAAAACGAGTTGACAAAAAAGCAGGTTTTGCAATATGTTGAATAAAATTTATCGTTTTATCTAATAAGATATCACGTAGTAAATTTCAGGAAAGTCGCTCGCGGGAATGACCCGTTTCCCAGAAGCGGAAATTACAATTCACTATTTTATTCAGGAGGGAAAATGAGGAGATTTTGGTTAATTTTGTTGTCACTGGGGCTTGTTATAGCTTTCAGTGTCTCAGCCTTTGCGGTTGATGTGAAAGTCAGCGCCGAATATTACGCCGCTGGTATGTATTTAAATAAAACTAGTTTAATGTCTGAGGGATGGGGTTCCAACTACGACAGCCCCAGCACAGCTTTCTTTTATCAGAGACTGCGCGTGGGAACGGACTTTGTCGTATCTCCTTCTCTGAAACTGGTCACCCGTTTTGACGCCATGGAAAGAATCTGGGGCGGCACAAGATCTGAAGCCGACGATTACGACTGGATGTCAGCCGGAACACGAGCGGAAAGTGAAAACATCGCCGTCGATTTAGTCTATATTGATTACACTTCTCCCATCGGCAAATTCCTGGTTGGTTATCAGCCTTACTTCGTCTGGGGAACAGTTTTTGCTGATTACGCCAACGGAGTGCCCATCGGCCAGATTCAGTATTTCAGATCTTTCGGACCGGCTAATCTTGTTCTGGGTTACGGTAAATTAGAAGACAACAGCTACAGTGCTGTTAATAATTCTTCATGGAATTCAAGAAGAACAGACAGAGATGCGGACGCTTACAAAGTTGGCGGCAGCTATAACTTCAAAGACGGCGAAGTCGGCGCTCTTCTAACCTGGAACAGAGATGCATCCTGCAGAGGCAGATCATGCGATTCTTATCTGACAAGCGTTTTCACGATAGATCCTTATGTCAAAGCCAAGATCGGTCCTGTCAATATTCAGGCGGAAGCACAATACATCTTTGGCGACGCGGAAAAATATGAAGGTTATGTTACCGGTGCAACAGACGTTAAAGTTGATGCTCTGAGCGTCTTTGTTGACGCCACTGCCAGCTTCGGCATGTTTAATGTCGGCGGTTCTTTCGCTTATCTCTCCGGCGATGATCCCAACACCGAAGATAAATATGAAGGCGGACAAGGCGCTGGTTTGGACTGGAATCCCTGCCTGATCCTGTTCAACAATGATATCATTAATTATTGGGTTGGCGGAGACATTGAAGGATTCGGCGGGAATGATGCCTCTAAGGTTGGCGGACCGATGCGCAATGCATGGTTCTTCCAGGGCAGAGTTGGCGTTAAACCCACTCCACAGTTTGATGCAATGTTGTCAATCTCTTATGCGCAGGCGGACAAGTCCCCGCTCACCAACGGCGATCGTCTATTTACTGGCAAAACTTATGGTACGGAAGTTGATATTACCGGAACCTACAAAATCACCAATAATTTGTCCTATATGATGGGAATCGGTTATCTCTTCACCGGTGATTACTTCAAAGGTTGCGATAACCCCGCAAATAGATTTAAAATTAATGATGATTACATGATTATCAACAAACTTATTCTTACCTTCTAAGAGAATAATTTGTCCCGGCGCATGCCGGATTTAACCTTTAAACTAAACCCCGGGGCGGGCAACCTCCCGGGGTTTTTTATGAAATTGAATTTTTTAACACCCCATAACTATCATGGTGAACATTTTAATTGGTAATCTTCAGTTTAATTTCTTTCATAAAAACGTGGAAAGGGGAATTAAGCAATTTTTGAGATTGGTTAATGACACATCAATACCTGCCTAAAATACCCCCTTATCTTTATGACTCCTTCATAAAAGGTTGACATACATTTTTGATAAGATATAATTATTCACATCTTAGGGAGTTTTATATGCTCAATTTTAAAAATATTTTATATTCTATTGATCTTGACTCAAAAAATATTTCTTCATTGGAAAAAGCTCTGGAATTTGCGCAATTTTTTAATTGTCCGATACATATATTATATGTCAATGACATTGAGGCCGGCTATCGTCATCCGACTGATCGCGAAGATGCCGTTGCTTTGAGAGTTAAGGAAATTGTTCCCGAATCTATACTGGAGAATCTGGATATTATTTATGCCGTCTCTAAAGGAAAAACAGCGGAAGAAATTTTCAGATACGCACAAAATAATAATATTGACTTGATTATAGTTGGACATAAACACCGCGGCAAACTATATTCATCTTTATTTGACAGTACAGATGTGAATATTATAGATGCTGCTTCATTGCCAGTTTTAGTCATTCCGGAAAAATAATTTCCCTACAAATAATTATTACAAAATAAGGAGAAAAGATGGATTTATTGCAGGAATATTATCTTGGAAACACATTACAAAGCTGGCTGTGCGCTTTGATTACACTGATAGTCGCATTCACGGCACTGATTATTACTCAAAAAGTATTAATAAATAAACTCTCCAAGCTGGCAGCAGCAACGGATAATCAAATTGACGACCTCATCGTCAACATGATTAAACAAACAAAACTTTTTATTCTAGTCATCGCATCAATTTACCTGGCGTCACTGACTATTACCCTTAAACCTTCTATTGCCGAATTATGGCAAAAAGTCGTCATTCTGTCTTTAATATTACAGGCAGGATTATGGGCCAGCGCGGGGATCTCCTTTGCGCTTGGTAAAATAATTAAGAAACGCTCAGAAGAAGATACGTCCAGCAAAACCACTATTACATTCCTGGGACTCGTAGCTCGTTTCGTCTTATGGATTATTATCCTGCTTTTGATTCTTGATAATATAGGTGTAAATATTACCGGGTTGGTTGCAGGATTGGGCATCGGCGGTATTGCCGTTGCTTTGGCGGTACAAAATATTCTGGGAGACTTGCTGGCCTCACTTTCCATTGTTTTAGACAAGCCCTTTGTCATCGGCGATTTTGTCGTGGTAGATTCTCTTTCCGGGACAATTGAACATATCGGTATAAAAACAACACGAATTCGCAGTATCAGCGGAGAACAGTTGATTTTTTCCAACAATGATCTTCTAAAAAACCACATTCGCAATTACAAGCGTATGTCTGAAAGGCGCGCGGTCTTAAATTTTGGAGTAGTTTATCAGACCTCTGTCGAAAAACTTAAAGCTGTAAAGAAGATTGTTCGAGATATCGTTGAAAAACAGGGAAACGTACGTTTTGACCGTGTTCATTTTAAAGAATATGGGGACTCATCACTAAATTTTGAAGTCGTTTATTTTGTCACAAATCCTGATTATAATATTTACATGGACGTTCAGGAAGCAATTAATCTGGAAATATTCCGGCAATTCGGAGAGGAAGGGATTGAGTTTGCCTATCCCACTCAAACAGTATATGTTTGCAATTAATTCCATGGAATATGAGATACTGAATGACAAGAAAACTTAACATCTTATATATAACGCTATTATTCTGTGTCATCATTCCTTATACATGTCTGGCCTCAGAAAATTCAACCAATCTTGGTTCCCTACTTCCTCTATGGTCAGTATTACCTTTTGTGGGAATTTTACTTTCCATAGCTTTGATACCCCTTGCCTTCCCTCATTTCTGGCATAATCATTTCCCCAAAGTATCCTTTTTTTGGGCATTGGTGTTCGCGATACCATTTATTTATTTCTTCAAAGAAACCGCACTTCGTGAAATAGCACATATTGTTATCATTGATTATATTCCCTTTATATTGCTGCTTGGGTCTTTATATATAGTATCAGGAGGTATCTACATCAAGGGAACTTTAAAAGGGACTCCCGCTGTTAACTCAATTATTCTACTTATCGGAACATTACTGGCATCTATCATAGGAACAACTGGTGCATCCATGCTTCTGATTCGACCAATTCTTCGTTCCAATTCCTGGCGAGTTTACAAAGTTCACACCATTGTGTTCTTCATTTTCCTGGTAAGTAACATAGGCGGATCACTAACCCCTCTGGGAGACCCGCCTCTTTTTCTGGGGTTTTTGCATGGTGTTCCCTTTTTCTGGACGATGAAAATTCTGCCGGAAATGGCGTTTGCCAGCATAGTTCTTCTGTTTCTTTATTTTATTCTCGATTCTCACTACTACAAAAAAGAAATTCTGACTGCTGTGCCCGACTCCGAACAAGAACCTGTAAAAATTGAGGGTTCACATAATTTTATTTTTTTATTGGGAATTATCGGCGCAGTATTATTCAGCGGCAACGTCAAATTAGGACAAATAAATTTTTTCGGTATTAGTCAAACGATAGAAAATTTAATCAAGGATGCTATCTTGATTCTAATGGGTATTGCATCTCTAATATCCACACGGCAAGTAATTCATAAAAACAACGAATTTAACTGGGCGCCAATTCTGGAAGTAGCTTATCTCTTTGCGGGAATATTTGTAACAATTATTCCCGCTCTGGCAATTCTAAAAGCCGGCGAAAATGGAGCATTGCACTGGTTGATAAAGTCAGTTGATTCGCCTGCACAGTATTTCTGGACTGTAGGAATACTATCCAGTTTTCTGGATAACGCTCCTACCTATCTTACTTTCTTCAACAGCATACTTGGCGAATTTTATCCGGGAATACCGGAAGCTTCAGCGGTTGCTTTGCTGATTGTAGAAAAAATCCCTTATCTGGCAGCAATATCCGTAGGAGCTGTTTTCATGGGAGCCAATACCTATATCGGCAACGCGCCCAACTTTATGGTCAAATCCATAGCCGAAGAAGCAGGCGTGAAGATGCCCAGTTTTTTCGGATACATCTTTAAATATTCCATACCCATTTTAGTGGTTTTATTCATTATAATGACTTTTATATTCTACTAAGGTCTTGATTTTCAAAAAATAATTGCATATTTACTCAATAGAGGAAATACTTCTTGAAGATACTCATGAAAGCAGATATAGATTTTTTAAGTTGCCCGATATTGGGTATAAGGAGTAAAAAACATGGTTGCAACATTACGTAAATCTTTAAAAACAATAGAGGATTACAAATCGGCGAGTCCTCATTATACCGAGCTTTTGGATATAATGGCAGATATCTTAATTTTGCGGAAAGAATACCGCAACAGTATGAAGGATTCCATTTTCAGTGTGGATGAAAATTTAATAACAAAAAAAATGGAGGGAGGGCTTCCATTAATTGATTTCATTGGAAAGGAGTATGATTTAACGCGTCCCAAAGAGTATTTTAATACACTAATTTCCATTGCTGAAAAAAGAATGCCCGAAGTCGCGCAAAACATTATTGATATAATCAAAAGTCAGCAATTTGATTGGGAAAAGATGGTTCGCACTTCTTTTGAACGCAAGGTTGAAGAAACTAATCCGCAGGGATTTCCGGCTGCTCGCGAAGCCGAAGAAAGCATCGACTTAATTGATCTTTTTGCTGAAGAAAGTTTAAGACCGGAACTGGAAATCATTGCTGAAAAATACGGCGAAACAGTTGAAAAATCTAAATGGTCGGAGGGGTATTGTCCCATTTGCGGCAAAGAACCTAAGATTGGTGAAATCAGGAAAGACGAAGATGGGAAACGGTATCTTTTTTGTCATCAGTGCGGATTTAAATGGAATTTTAACCGGATCAAATGCCCTTTTTGCGGCAATGAGGAACAGCATTCTCTGGCTTATTTTGAAGTGGAAGGCGAAGAACGTTATCGCGTAGACGTCTGTAATAAATGTCGACGTTATATAAAAACAGTTGAATTACCTAAATCAAGCGAAGAACCGGACCTTGATATTGAAGACATCGCAACCCTGCATCTGGATATGATTGCTTATGATGAAGGCTATAACTAGAAGTATGATTAAAATTCTTTGATCTTTTGGTTAAATTTGTGCTTAAAAGCCCGCCCCTCTTTATTTAAGAGAAGCGGGCTTTTAATTTAAGAAGTCTTTATGGAAACCCTTGTTCCTTTTTCTTTGGCCTTCTGATTTTTAGGAATCTTAATATCCAGAATGCCGTTCTTGAAACTCGCTTGAGCTTTGCCTGATTCTATTTCCGTCTTCAGTGGAATCACTCTACAGAAGGAACCATAAGATCTTTCCATGTAATAATAATTTTTATCTTTGTCTTCCTTCTCTTCTTTCTTTTCACCCTTGATAGTCACAGAATCGTTCGTAACAGTAACATCAATATCCTTTTCTTCTACTCCGGGCAATTCCGCCTTGATAATCACTTCTTTTTCATTCTCTTTCACATCAACGGAAGGTGTAAAGCGTCCCATCCCGGCGGCAAATCCTTGCGGCGCAACATTAAATCCCCGGAAAAAATTATCAAATAAACTATTCATCTCTCTTTGTAAAGAATAGAAGGGATGATCAATTTCTGTTCCTGTTTTCCGGGCTACATCCGGCAATAAATTTCTTACTTTCATAATGAGCCTCCTATTTCAAAAACGCAGTGTATTGAAATTGGTCAGGCGAATTATCCCGCAGCCAAAGACTGCGGGATAATCATCACCTCTTATTTTTTATGCCGCATTAATTGCAATTTTTTTCGGTTTTACTTTTTCGGCCTTGGGCAACTCCAGACGTAAAACCCCCTGTTTGACTGTTGCTCTAATCTTTTCTCTGTCTATCTCATTCGACAGAGTAAAGGTTCTTTCATAATCACCGACCTCATATTCGGAAAATACCAGGCTATAATCCTTCACTCTACCGTTTTCCACACGTCCGGAAATTGTCAGAATATTCTTCTCCAATTCCACATCAACAGATTTATCGTCAACTCCCGGCATATCAGCAATTAAAAAGAGAGCGTCTCTCGTTTCATAAATATCCACACGTGGTACAAAAATTTTTACATTGCGGATCTTTTCGGTAACCGCTGTATTTTCAGTTTTTTGCAGATCTTTTTCGGACATAAACAACTGACCTCCTTTCTTAAGAATTAATCTTAATTTTCTTTGGCAGATCTTCTTTTAGTCTGGGCAAAATAATATTTAAAATTCCTTTTTCATACTTTGCTTCCACTTTTTTAGAATCTACCTGGAAAGGCAATTGGAAATTTCTTTGGAAATTACCCAACGCTCTTTCCTGACGCAAATAAATTTCACCTTCTTTAAGAGAATCGGCTTTAGTGGCCCCGGAAATTGTTAATGTTGCTCCTGTGACCGAAATGTTAATGTTTTCCGGTTCCATTCCAGGTAATTCCATTGTAACAACCAAGCTGTCATCTTTTTCCCATACATTTATGGCGGGGTAATCCAATGCGGTATTTTGCCCGACATTGGAAAACAGCCGGTTAATCTCCCTTTGTAAATCCATTATTTCCGGAACGCTATCAGCGAACCTTTTCACTCTCCATATACCCGGACCAAACATATAATTACCTCCTAATGAGATTCCAATTTCAAAAGCACAACGCATTGAAATTGGTTAGTCGAATTATCCCGCATAAGCGTGGTTTTAAATTCCTTCGTTACGTAAGCAATTGCTATTATTGATTATTTTGCTTATTTGAATCTAAATATATTTATGAAATTTGTTTTGTCAAGGTTCTTTCAAGATAGTTGGCAAAGTTGATATAAATATAAACGTAATTTAATATCTATGTAATAAAGATAAGAATTTTCGAGATCACGCTCTTGACACCAGATATACCGATAACTATATTAGGGTCGCCTTGCTGGATATACTAAAAAATGGTTCCCGAAAGGTAAGTATGGAAGATCACATAATAAAAACATTTAAGGAAAGCAGTCGTGTCAAAGACGCTTTTATTAACGAGAACCTGTCTAAACTGGTGAATGTTATAGAAGCTATTATAACGGCCTTAAAAGCGGGCAATAAAATTTTGATTTTTGGCAATGGTGGATCAGCCGCGGATGCGCAACATATTGCCGCGGAATTTGTCAACCGCTTTATAATAGAGAGACCGCCGCTTCCAGCGATAGCTTTAACTACAGATACTTCTGTTATCACGAGTATCGGCAATGATTACGATTTTTCTGAAATATTCAGTAAGCAGATAAGAGCGATAGGCCAATCTGGAGACATTGCCTGGGGTATCAGCACCAGCGGGAACTCCGCCAATGTTTTAAAAGGTTTGGAAATGGCTAAAAAACTGGGGCTGATAACTGTTGCGTTTACCGGAAAAGACGGAGGGGAAATCGCAAAGATGGCTGATTTTTCCATTCATGTGTCTTCTTCCAATACAGCGCGAATCCAGGAGACACATATTACAGCCGGTCATGCTATTTGTGAAATGGTTGATATAAAATTGTTTCAGAAACCAGATTTTAAATAATAAAGATTTTTCCGAGGTAAGGGTGAAAAATAAAAAAGAACATTCAGAACATAATGCAAAACACACTAATTCCGGCGAAGAACATAACGAAAAAGTTGTCGCGGAAGATCATAATAAAGAAATTGAAGACCTGAGGAAAAAGCTCGAAGAAAAGGAAAAAGAAGCTACGGCCAATTACGATAAATATATACGCTCAGTTGCCGAATTGGATAATTATAAAAAACGGGCACTCAAAGAAAAGGTCGATATAATCAAGTACGGTAAAGAAGATCTGGTAAAAGATATTTTGCCTTTCATGGACTCTCTGGACAGAGCACTGGAGCACGACACTGGTGACATTCAGGCCTTTAAGGACGGAATAGCTCTTATTCAGGACCAGCTTCTGTGTTGTTTGAAAAAGCACGGGGTAGAACGAATTGAAACTGCCGGTGCAGATTTCGATCCGAATTTCCATGAAGCTTTAATGCAGGTAGAAAGCGACCAGCATGAAGATAACAAAATAGTCAATGAAATGGAAAAGGGTTATTTATTAAACGGAAGGCTCATAAGGCCATCAAGGGTCTGCGTCTGCAAGAAAACGAAAAAAGAAAACGATGATTTATGTGAAATAAATGAGGATATGGAAGAATAAGGAGGAAAAAAAATGGGAAAAATTATTGGAATTGATTTAGGGACTACAAATTCATGCGTAGCCATAATGGAAGGCGGAGACCCTGTCGTTATTGCCAATCAGGAAGGTAATCGTACCACACCGTCCATTGTAGCCATTGCGGAAAACGGTGAACGGTTAGTAGGACAGGTAGCCAAAAGACAGGCCATTACTAACTCAGAAAATACTATCTATGCCGTCAAGAGACTGATCGGCAGAAAATATACATCCAAGGAAGTGCAGCAGGACATCAAGATTATTCCTTATAAGATAACGGAAGCTTCCAACGACGACGCGCAAGTTACCGTAAGAGGGAAAAATTATTCTCCCGCAGAAATATCAGCAATGATTCTGACAAAAATGAAACAGACAGCCGAAGATTATCTGGGAGAGAAGGTAAACGATGCGGTTATTACCGTTCCGGCCTATTTTAACGATTCACAACGGCAGGCAACCAAAGACGCCGGCAAGGTTGCCGGACTGAATGTTTTACGCATAATCAATGAACCGACAGCAGCGGCTCTGGCTTATGGTCTGGATAAAAAGAAAGATGAAAAGATCGCCGTATTCGATTTGGGCGGCGGCACATTCGATATTTCGATTCTGGAATTAGGCGATGGCGTCTTTGAGGTTAAATCCACCAATGGCGATACCCATCTGGGCGGTGAAGACTTCGATCAACGTGTCATGGATTATCTGGTCGCTGAATTTAAAAAGGATCAGGGCATTGATCTGCGCAGTGACAAGATGGCTCTGCAGCGCCTTAAAGAAGCGGCGGAGAAAGCGAAGATGGAACTTTCTACGGCGCTGGAAACCGACATCAATCTGCCCTTTATCACAGCGGACGCTTCCGGGCCCAAACATATGAATATGAAACTCTCCAGAGCTAAGCTGGAATCTCTCGTTGAAGAATTGATTAATAAAGTGGTCGGCCCCTGCCAGACAGCGATTAAAGACGCCAACCTGTCAACAAAGGATATTAACGAAGTTATTTTGGTTGGAGGTATGACCCGCATGCCGCGTGTGCAGCAGAAGGTCAAAGAAATTTTCGGTAAAGAACCTCACAAAGGTGTCAATCCTGATGAGGTGGTAGCGATAGGAGCAGCCATTCAGGGCGGTGTTCTGGCAGGCGACGTCAAAGACGTCTTATTGCTGGATGTAACTCCTCTTTCTTTGGGTATTGAAACATTAGGCGGAGTTATGACAAGACTTATTGAAAAAAACACGACTATCCCCTGCAAGAAGAGTCAGATTTTCTCCACGGCCGCTGACAATCAACCGGCAGTGAGCATTCATGTTCTGCAGGGCGAACGTCAGATGGCTCCTGACAACAGAACGCTGGGACGCTTTGAGTTGGTAGGTATTCCTCCCGCGCCACGCGGCGTTCCTCAAATTGAAGTTTCTTTTGATATTGATGCGAACGGAATTGTACACGTAAACGCGAAAGACCTCGGCACCGGAAAGGAACAGAGTATCAAGATTACGGCATCCAGCGGATTGAGTGAAGCTGAAATTGAAAAGCTCGTTAAAGACGCGGAAATGCATGCGGAAGAAGATAAGCGCCGCAAGGAACTTATCGAAGCCCGAAATCAGGCCGATACCATGATTTACTCTGTTGAAAAAAACATCAAAGAGTTTGGCGACAAGGTTGATGCGGCGGAAAAAGCCAAGATCGAAGAAGCCATCACCAAAGCGAAAAAAGCCCTCGAAGGCGACGATATCGAAACCATCAAGAAGACTCAGGATGAGTTGATGAATGTCTCTCACAAACTGGCGGAGGCCATGTACGCGAAGACATCAGGTGGTCAGGGAGGTCCCGGTCCCGGAGCTGATGGCGGGGCACAGCAGCAATCCGGAAATGAGCAGGCATCGGGCAAGAAGAATGACGACGTGGTGGATGCCGATTTTGAAGATGTAAAATAAATATTCTTAAATTAATATTTTCAAAGCCCGCAGCGGTTAAAGCCGTTGCGGGCTTTTTTTATTATCGACCGGAACTATAAAATATTATACAATATCCGTAAACAAAGGATAATCATGAATAGCTTTTCTTTTAGAAAAAAATTAATTGCTGTACCGCTGAGCATTATTGTTTTGATTACAGTCGGTGTTTACTCTGCCGCTGCGTCAAAGAAATCAATTCAAAATTCATCATTCGGATATCAGGAATTAATTCTAACCAATGAAGAATACTTACCCACGCTTTTGAAATGTATTGATGAAGCGAAAAGTGAAATACTAATATCAATCTTTTCTTTTAAAGCCGGCAAGCATAAAAACAGTTATCCTGATCGGATTGCCAGCCACCTGGCAAAAGCAGTAAAAAGAGGCATAAAAGTATATGTTATTTTAGAAACGACAGACAGCAAATCGGACGAACTGAATATTCAAAACAAGCAGACAGGAAAATTTCTGGAAGAAAAAGGAGTAAATGTTTATTTCGATTCTCCACGACAAACTACACATACAAAGCTTGTGGTCATCGATCAGCACCTTGTTTTACTGGGCAGTCATAATTTTACGCAATCGGCGCTAAAATACAATAATGAGATTTCTATCTTGCTGGATAGTTCGGAGATGGCCCAAAACGCCCGTAACTATATCCTGAGAATTATCAAGGAGGCAAAATGAAATTTTATCGACCACTCGGCAAAATGTTTATTTTGTTAACGGTCATTTTCTCCCTCTGCTTCTCAAAAATAGCTATTGCTGATGAAAAGCCGGTCCAGATTCCAAATGCTGGAGGAAAATCATTGCCGGTAAAACCGCCGGATGCCAAACAACAGGTAAAGACACTTTCCTCCGGTAAGCTCGAGCGGAATACTTTAGGATGTGTGTTTCCCCTATCCGGGCAATATGCTGATTGGGGAAATAAGGCGCGGGATGCAATTTTATTGGCTACCGAAGCAGTTGATGAAAAAAATAATCCTTTATGGAAAGTCATTTTTGAAGACTCTCAGGGATTACCGGAAGACACAAAAACAGCCATAGCACATTTAGCCAATGCAAAAAATGTCATGGCGATTATTGCCGTTACCGGAGGGGCAGAAGCCATGGATGCGGCTCGCGAAGCAGATAAGTGGAAAGTCCCATTAATCTTAATAACACCAAAAGAAGGAGTGACGTCTGCAGGCGAATATGTTTTTCAGAATTTCCTGACCCCCAGACAGCAAATCAAAGCTCTGGCAAAGTACGCGCTGGATGATTTGAATTGCGCAATATTTTCCGCTTTATATCCACAGGATGATTATGGCAAGGAAATGGCAAAAATCTTTCAGGAGGAGGTAATACGTCTGGGCGGCAAGGTGGAAAAAGCAATTCCCTACGACATAAATCAAGCGGATTTTAGAGAAGAAATTAGCAAATTAACCGGAGTCAAAGTCAGCGCTCCGCAAAGAAAAGGGACCAATCAAGAAGAAAATAAAGACACCATTTCCGTTGATTTTGAAGCTTTGTTTATTCCCGATTCTTATACGCGTGCAAAATTGATCGCTTCACAACTTGATTTTTATAATGTAAAAGGCTTTAACCTTTTAGGCACAAGTTTATGGCATTCGTCGAATTTACTGAAAAATGACGCACAATATCTGGAAGGAGCCATCTTTGTTGATAGTTTTTTTGCCCATAGTTCTTATCTGGAAACAATTAACTTTGTTGAAGTTTATTACAAAAAATATAAACGTGAACCGGAAAACATTGAAGCGCTCGCTTACGATACAGCCGCAATAATCACAGGCACTCTGGATAATAAAGAAATTAAAACACGCGGACAATTTGCCGCGGCTTTGAATAAAGCGGAAAATTACAATGGAGCAACAGGAAACTTTTATTTTGATTCAAACAGAGTCGCTCAAAAGACTGCTTTTATATTGAGAGTTGAAAACGGACAATTGGAACAAGTTAAATAGGGTCAAGGGGCAAAGATTAGAGGATGAAAAATATACGATTTTTACTTACCAACGATGATGGAATTTACGCCAAAGGATTGAGTGCTCTTTACGCCGAGCTTTCCAAAGAAGCGGATTGCCTGATTGTTGCGCCGGAGACAGAACAAAGCGCAGTGGGACATGCCATTACAATTTCTCGTCCCCTGATGGTGCGCCGCGCTACCAAAAATGATAAATTTCTAGGATACGCAGTCTGCGGCACACCGGCAGACTGTGTAAAAATAGGAATCACGGAATTATCTGATGAACCGATTGATTTGGTTGTCTCCGGAATCAACAGAGGGGGCAACGCCGGCATTAATGTTCTCTATTCTGGAACAGTCTCCGCCGCAACCGAAGGGGCAATTTTGGGATTTCCCTCTATGGCTGTTTCTCTGGACACTCACAAAGAAGCCGATTTTACTTATGCCGCAAAATTTGCCCGTAAGATGACCCGATTAATACTGAGTAATCCTCAAAAACTCAAAGGAAGTGCAATTAATGTCAATATTCCGTGTCTTCCTCCTGAAAAAATCAAAGGCGTCGTTGTTGTCCGGCAAGCTCAAAGCAATATTGTCGAAACTTTTGAAAAACGCACAGATCCGCGAGAAAATATTTACTACTGGTTTGCCAGCGAATCTCAATCCGCCCGCAAGCAGAAAGATACTGATGTCGGCGCGCTGGCTGCAGGCTTCATAACAATCACACCAATTCATTACGATCTGACCAGACATGATTTGCTCGACACTCTCAAAGACGCCATAAAGCAAGGCAATTTATAATTGAATCATTTTGAATTATTTTCCGTTAACGGATGAGAAAAACGGGAATCGGGCTTTTGCGGATAACGTGAGATGTGGTGCTGCCCAGGAAAAATTCGCGCAGGCGATTGTGGCCGTAGGCTCCCATAACCATTAATTCCACCGATCCTTCGCGGATGAACTTGATTATTTCATCGGGTTCCTTGCCGGAGAGGATTATTGTTTCGCAATCGGCTATCGGGGGTTCATCCGGATCTTTTTGATTTGCTTCCTCGACCTGAGCAATTAAAGCTGCCGCTTTTTTGGAATCCGGCGTGATAATGATAACTGTCAACGGCCAGGCGTTTTGTTGGGATAATTTCAGGGAAAGATCAAGTGCCTTGGTAGCGGAGGCGCTCCCGTCGAAGGCAAGAGCCATGCTTTCAATTTCTATAAAATGCTCAGGTGTGACCAGAACTGGTTTGCCCGAATTGCGCGTAACGGCTTCGGCAACCGATCCAAGAAGTCCGCCCTCCTTCAGGTGAAAGTTTTCCCCTTTTTTCGCCATCAGAATCAAATCCGCGTTTTGAGCTTCTTCGATTATTACCGAACTGATTTTGCCGATTACTTTTTTTACTTCGGCTTTTATTCCATTCTTCTGACAGCGCTCCTGAAATTCTTTCAGGATAAAGTCGGCTTTTTCATCTAAAGATTTTTCAATGGCTTCGAAGAACCCTTCATAAGGCGGCATTCCGACTGAACCGGAAATATCGGTGAGCATCGGCCCCTGGATCAGGTTAACATCAATAACATAGAGACCGGTCAGGGAGGCTTCCAGTTTACGGGCAATATAAATTCCGTATTTAAGAGCTGTAAGACTGTTGACGGAACCATCGGTGGGGATGAGAATTTTTTTTATCATGGTAACTCCTTTTAAAAAAGAGACATGATTATTTTTGTTTTTCGTCGAAATGCTTCAAATCCTGGAGTAAACCAGCAACTTCATGTTCTTCCCAGATACGGGAAGAGCCGTTTTCTTCATTATCTGAATCCTGATTTCCGGCGCTGATTTCAGTAAAAACAAGAAACTCTCCTTTAAAATTCCCGTTTTTATAAGTAGCCTTTTCTTTTATCTGGCCGCTTCTGAAATAAGCAAAATATTCGCCTTCCCTTTTATCATTTTTAAAAAATCCCTTTTCCTTAATCTGCCCGTTCTTATAGTAGCAAATATAGTCACCTTCAAATTTATCGTTCTTGAAATTCTCTTCTTCTTTTAATTGTCCATTTTTATAAAAAATCTGATATTTGCCGTTGAGCCTGCCATGTTTGTAATATTCCCGTTCCCTGATATTCCCGTTTTGATAATAAGAAGTATATTCGCCTTCCATTCGGCCATTAATATAATTTACCTTCTCTCTTATCAGGCCGTCGTTATAATAAGTCGCTGCGGGGCCATTCTTTCTGCCGTGAACAAAATTAATCTGTGCCAGTATTTGACCATTTTTATAATAAGAAGTGTATTCACCTTCCAGCTTACCATTCTTGATAAATTTTTTTTCTCTTATAGATCCATCGGAGAAAAACAATTTTTGTTCTTCGGCAGTTGTATTTGTTTTAGCCATAAAAATATCATCTCTTTTAAAGCTTTTAACTTTATTTAATCATTTTAAACTCGGAAGGATAATCCTTGGTTGATAAATTTCCCTATTAAAAGATATACTATTTTAAAAGATTAAGACATTGCTTTTTTTAAACAATCATTTATGATAATGCAACTAAAATTAATGAGACTCGACAGAAACGAATCCCGACGAGTCGGGATAATTCGCTCTAAGATTTTTACCCTTTTGGTAAAAATCAAGGCTCATTAATAAATTTAGTTTAATTTTTTTAGAAAAAAAGATATTACAATCTTCTGATCGGATATATTATAAAACAGTTGGAAGTTTATAATAAAGAGTTATAATTAATGTTCAATCCTAATTTAGACACAACAAGCGTAGCTATTATCGGTCCGGGCCGTTTAGGCACATCTTTTGCGTACAAATTCGGCCGGGACAACAAACGTGTGGCCATTTATTACCACGATCCGGAAGTATGCAAGGCAATAAACAGTGACCATCTAAATCCTCTGCATCTGACCGAAGATCTTGCTAATCGTCTGGGCGGGATGGATAACGTTCCCCGTCTTTCCAACAAAGTGTATGCAACAAACGACCTGGAACACATTGTCGAAAACAATGATTTTATCATTCTGGCCATAACCATGAATCGCCTGCCGGAATTCCTTAATTATCTCAAGCCGATGATTGACAAAAAAGCGGGTGACACATGCCTTGTTTCGCCGATCAAAGGTTTGATTTCCGACGAAATATCCAAAAAGCTGATAACGCCTTCGCAACTAATCAACAATAATTTGTATAATTTAAAACACAAATATCAGATAGCCTGCATTGGCGGACCGTTTTTTGACATTGATATAGCATTGGGAAACCCCGTTTGTTTAACAGTCGCCGGCAAGAGACGCATTGCTAATCTCATCAGAGAAGATTTGTTTAAATTCAACCGCAACGAAATCAATTCATATTATAATTTTGACATTGTCGGCGTGGAAGCCTGCGGCGCTTTAAAAAACATTGTGGCAAATATTAAAGGGCTGGCGGATTCGCTTAAGATGGGAGACTCGATTCCGGGAACTATATTTGCCCGTTCCGGTGTAGAAATTCGTTCGTTATCCCGTCTTTTAGGAGGAGGATTTCAGGCATTCCACAGCCAGGCAGGAGTCGGCGATTTGTATGTGACTGTTTCATCTCTGGCCAGTAAAAATTATCGCTACGGTAAATATTTCTATGAGCTCTATACAGGCAATCCTATCGAAACCAACTTGCGTGTGCTGGAAAAAATTGATGGGACTCCCGAAGGTCCCAATACAGTCAGAAACGTTTATAAATATTTAGAAAAGAAAAACATGTACAGCCCTCTTTTTTCCTGCGCCTACCGGATATTTAACGAACCTGGTAACAAAGACACCATTAAAGAAATGATCATTCAAGCCTGCCAGAATGATAAAAGAACTAAAGAATATATCAGCCAGGCGTCCAGAATTATGTACCGTATTTTCCCCAATTACTGGTACCGTCGTGATAAAGGGTTTTTCGACTAGAAAATCATTTTAATTCTTCTTCGCTGACTATTTCCGTTTTAATCATCGTGATGAGTTCCTGAAAGACTGGCAAAACATCCTTGCGAAAACGACCGGCCACACAAACATTCATAATGTCGTCGCCTATTTTAAGATGGCCTTCATTAATCCATGCCTTGATTTCGACAATGCCGTCTCTTTTTTTAAATTCATCAACAACGGTTTTGAGCTTTGCCTTATCGTAGGAAAGATTCATCGCCTGAACCTTCCCGCCGTTTTTCGCTGTCGCCCTCACTATCCCATTATGCAAAAGAATCATACCGAGCATATCCGGCGGAGATTCTTTTTTTATTTCCTTTATCCACTTATCAATCATATAAATACTCCTTGATCATAATATGGCTATTTACAAATCAAAACATTTGCAAACCTGCATTAAGCTAACAGTCATGTCATACCGGCCATAGATGACCATTAGGTTACGAAGACCGGCGGTGTGCCACTGAGGGTATATCCAGTATTATCAAGCTTCCTGGATTCCCGCCTTCGCGGGAATGACGAATAGAGTAATTTTGCAAAGATTTCAAATCAGTTGCCGGATGACACTTTTTCTAAAAACATCAAAACCATTGCATTAACTTCATCCGCTCCCTCTCCCCGCAATATTCCATGGTGTTTGGCATAAACTCTGAGAAGCTGTTTGTCCTTTGTGCCAAGCTTTTCAAAAATTTCCAGTCCGCTCACCGGATTCACTACCGGATCATCTGAACCTTGTATGATAAGAGCAGGGCCCTTTACATTTTTAAGTTGATCTTCGACTTGCTTCATCAGTTTTTCCAGTTCGTTGCTTCCGCTCACCGGGTTGCGCACATAGTTTATATCAGGATTTTCCGGCGCATTGTCCACGAATTCCATTTTAACCTTATTCACATGAATTTTTGAAAGCAACTTATTCCATAAGTTAACAACAGGTGCAAATTTGGAGGCAATGCTCTTCAGTTTGAGAGGAGCATTTATAGCTATAACTCCGGCAAATTTGCCCGGCTTATTGGCCGCCTGCAGCAGAGCAATTCCGCCACCCATGGAAAATCCACAGATGGAGAAAGTCTTAACGCTGTTTTTCATGATAATGTAAGCACGACTTGCGGAATTGTACCATTTTTGCCAGCTACGGATGGCAAGATCTTCTGGCGCTGTACCATGTCCACGCAACCGGACACCGTAAACATTATATCCGTTCTTATAAAGATAATCCGCCAACGGTCTGATTTCTTCCGGCGCCGCCAGATATCCATGAACCAGAATAACTCCCTTTCTGCTAAAAAACCTCTTCAGGAAAAAAGTCTCCCCAATATTCCTGGGCTTACTCTCATCTTTTATGTAATACTTCTGATAATCCTGTTCAAATAGATCCTTGTCCAGTCTGATAAAATGATTTCTTATCTTCCACCGGACAAAGAAAGCAGGGAGAAACATAAGTCTATCCATAGCTCTTGTTAAATCACGAAGAGGCTCTATTTCGTTTCTGAGAACTTCAATGATATTATCTCTCCTGATGGTATGAAAATCAGATCTTCTGCCGAATCGTTCGCTATTTTTAGTGATTATTCCATTTTCCAATTTAATGTAGTTGCTGGATACGCTTTCTCTTATAAAATTTTCATATTTTTCATGATAATCATCATTAAGAAGATAAAGCTGTTTTTTATAAAGAGAGGTGTGACAATTGGATACACCGATTTTACGCAAATATTCGATGGCAAGAAAAACACGATTTTTGAAGTCGTCTTCACTGAAACTGTTTTTCCAATATTTTGTCAAAATATAAGAAAACAGATGATCATGATTAACAGTCGTCATACCGTATATGGCATTCATATAATCATATCTCATGCTGACGCATAATTTTTTGAAAGGTACGAATTTTTTAAACTCCTCCGGATTCAGGTAAGGATTATTATCCGCCAGCATCTTACTCATCCCGGAACTTGCAGCTATATATTTTTTTACCGGCATCGGTTTCCCGAAGTTAATATCAATATCCACCTTGCCCAGTATCATGGGACCTTCAACTTCCAGTTCCTCCTGAAAACGCGTCGAAATATTATTAATAAACCGATTGGCAAGCTTGCTTACAGCGTTTTCCTGTGCGCGGACAGGATAATAGGTGATGTTCACTGGCACAATATAAGTTTCTTTATTTATAATTTTGTCTACATCTGCAGGATCGAACCCGAAGTGCTCCGCGATACGGGCGATGGATGAACTATCGCCGCGGGAACGGAAGTTTCGCAATTTTTCACGTATAAATTCGGTTCGCAAAGCGATTTGCGCTGCTCCGGAGTGAGGCGGCCTTCTTATACCTGCGTTGTAAACTATATGTTTGCCTTTCTCGATGATCTTCTTATCCTTTATTATCTGGCCTTCCGGAAAAATAATGACCGGGTGGCTGTCGGTGAAAAGTGCGTTGATAAAAATTTTATCCCTGTTTGGATTAACGGTGGAAATTGCGCCTACCTTATCCATAAAAGTGCTCATTTCACCGCTAAAAAAGGAATGGTGCGCCAGAGAAATGGGATATTTTTTAATACTCTTTTTGATTATATATGGCATTAAGATTGTTTCTAAACGCGTAAAGTGATTGATGACATAGAGTACGGGCTGATCAGGCACGTTCTGGGTTCCGTGCAGGCGTATGTCCGTCCCCGATACCTTAATTAAGGTAGCAAGAGCGACTTCAATTGTTTTAATCAAAGAGACTGATATATTCATTATTCCTGGCTTTCGCTTTTCTGCATTTGTTGTTGAAACTCCAATTCCGAAAGCGTAGCGTAGCGGAATTGGTAAGTTGAATCCCGACGCTATCGGGACACAGCGGAGGGTTTAATACTCCGCGGCTTGCTTTTGGGTTTATACCCGTGATTTTATATCTGCCGCCACTCTCTTCAATATATCCGGGTTGTTGGTAAAAATCCCGCTGACACCCATATTAATAAATCGTTTCATATTCCTCGCGTCATTGACGGTGTAAATATTGACAGGAATATTATTTAATTCAATGTCTGCGAGCCACTTTTTTTTAAAATAAGAGCCGGAACAATTAAAGGCGTCGGCTCCCAGTGACTCCATTATATCCGAAGGCAATTTAGAACCATAGTGTTTTTTTTCAAACAACACCGCTACTGCCGCGGTGTTGTCTATTTGTTTTAAGTGCATAATCGCACGTGGATCAAAACTGGAAAACACCACATGCCCATTCATGCCGCTTTGTTCAACAATCTTCAGACATTTTTCCTCAATGCCGCCGAAGAATTTTTTACTTACTGCTTCCGTTTTGATTTCAATATTTACCGCGATTTTATTTTTGCAAAAATCCAAAACTTCAGCCAGCGTAGGTATTATTGTGTTTATAAAATCTTTATCGAACCAACTGCCCGCGTCCAGTTTTTTCAACGACGCAAGTGTATAATCGGCAATCCTGCCCCGTCCATCAGTGCAGCGACTTATTTTTTCATCGTGAAAGACAACAACTTCTTTGTCCGAGGTAAGCTGAACATCCAGCTCAACCATATCCGCTCCCATTTCAATCGCGCCTTCAAACGAAGGAAGTGTGTTTTCAGGATAATAAGCCGAGGCTCCGCGATGAGCGATAATGGTAAAATTATCGCCATCTTGGTAGTTATACTTAAATAGATGATATGGTTTGCCCATAGTTTTTTTCAGACGTCCTTTTTCAATTATTCCCGTTATCTGATTTCTCTTCAAACGAATCACTGTCCCAGGCGTGATCGTTGATATTCGGATTCACTTCCCTGTCTTTATTCAGCATTTGTTCCTGTATCTGAATTTGTTCGCGCGTAGTGAAAATATAATCGCTCTGATCATGACGATGGCGGGCAAGCTCTCGCAGCGCAGCTTCATCATATTTGATAAAATTTTGGCTGGCGCGAACAGCGCTGTATTTGCGAAAACCAAGTTTAGTCAAAACATCAACACCCAGCCGCAAGGATGTATCCAGCGATTCTCTGTAAACATCATTTATTCCCATGTCAAGCAATTCATATGCATCCAGACGGCTTTTGGCGCGCACCATAACAGTCAGATTGGGAAATATTTTTTTTGTTTTTTCCACCAGATCGAAATTAATCTCCGGCGAATCAATGGCGGCAATAAGAATCCGGGCTTCACCTGCGCCGGCTGATTTCAGAATATCGACACGGGTAGCATCTCCATAGAATACCTTGAAACCCATTTTTCGCAGTAGATCAACTCTATCAGAATCATTATCCAAAATAGTAGCCCTGATGCCGCTGGCTCGCAGAAACCTGCCCAGCGTGCTGCCGAAATGGCCAAACCCGGCAATAATAACAGGATTGCTCTCATCAATCGTATCAGCTTCCTTTTCTTCCTTTTCCTTAGTGCCGAAATAAGGAAGAATAAATCGTTCATTAACCAAAAGCAATAAAGGTGTCACCGTCATGGTAATCGCCGTTACGCCCATCATCATGTCAGTCCATCGGGCGGATAAAATATTGAGTTGATGAATAAAAGAAAAAAGAACAAAGGCAAATTCTCCCACCTGTGCCAGTCCTAAAGTAAACAATAAATTTTGATCAAAGCTAAGCCGGATTAACGATCCGCCGGCAAACAGCACCGCTGCCTTGATTACAATGATTGAAGAAACCAAAGCGATTATCGTCCAGGGATTGCTGACAATCAAACTGAAGTTGATGGAAGCACCGACGGCAATAAAAAACAACCCAAGCAAAATACCTTTAAAAGGTTCAATGTCGCTTTCCAGTTCATGCCGGAATTCACTGTTGGCCAGAACTACACCGGCCAGAAATGTGCCCAGTGCAGGGCTTAAGCCTACCAGCATCATTATACAGGCAGTACCGATAATAATAAAAAGAGATGCCGCCGTAAATAACTCTCGTAAATGAATACGGGCAATAAAACGCAGGAAAGGAACAATCACAAAACGGCCGCAAAGAATAACCAATCCGACTGCACCCAGAAGTGTCAGTGTCTGCGCCCAGCCGGACATATTGGAAAGTATAGTGGCATGTTCATTGGTTTGCGAATGCGAACCTGACAATGCCAGAAGAGGCAAGAGCGCCAGAATGGGAATAACGGAAATATCCTGAAAAAGCAACACAGCGAAAGAACTCTTCCCCGACTCCGTTTTTGTTAATCCCTTTTCTCTGAGAGTTTGCATGACTATAGCTGTTGAAGACATAGATATTGCCAAACCGCTCGCCAGTGAGGCCTGCCAGGTGAATCCGAAGAAAAATAAAAGCGCGAATATTAATATTGTCGTTGCGCATAATTGCAGCGAACCCGTCCCCAAAATCAAATTACGCATCCGCCAGAAATGCGATGGCTCCAACTCCAATCCGATGAGAAAAAGCATCATCACGACGCCGAATTCGGCGAAATGCATAATGTCTTTCCCTTCCTGACCGACAAAGCCCAAAAAGAATGGACCGATGATTATACCGCCCAATAGATAACCGAGCACCGAACCCATACCCAGTTTTTTAGCTATCGGAACAAAGACTATAGCAGCAGCCAGATATATCAGAGCATCTCTCATAAAAGTGCTGATCATGGTTTTTGCTCTCCCGTCTCCTTTACTAAACAGTCATTCAGGAATTCTACTTTTTTGAGCGTCTCAATATCGAAATTACCTTTGACTAGCTTCTCTAAAAGCGTGTGATACATTTTTACATGAAATTGGAGCGCTTCCGCAGTCAGCAAATGCGTCCCCTGAACGGCAAAAGGCGGCAGATAAATCATTTTACAAAGAGTCGCTGTCTGTTCAAATGGAACGAGAAACTCCCTGATTGTAAAACGATTAAAGGCATTAGCTGCGTATACTTCCCGGGTACCACCGGAAGTTATAACATTGAAGATAATTTTATTATTGAGATTGTCACCGCCCCGGCCATGCGCCCATCCGTGCTCCAGCACCAGATCAATCCACTGCTTGAGCAGAGCCGGAGAGCTATACATGTAGAAAGGGTGATGCCAGATAATAATCTGATGAGTCAGCAGAAGCTCTTTTTCACGATCGGCATCTATATTGAAATCAGGATATTGTTCATACAAATCGTTTAAAGTAACACCGTCGATGCTATCGATATCTTTTAGCAGCGCGCGATTAGTTTTGGATTTTTCAAAACGCGGATGGGCGAAAAGAATAAGAATTTTATTCATTAACAATCACCTTTGCGTAATTGAAGCTTGTTATTATAGGCAAGTTTTTAGCATATTTACTAATTATTTCCAAAGGCATATTTTAGACAACTGTTTAAGTTATTATCATGAAGGATAGGAGTTGGGGATATAATAGGTCAACACTTCGCTGCTAAGAATTAAATATTTTTGCTGAATTTTCAGAATTGCTTTAATAACCTTTTTACCTGTCCTTTTGATAACATTTTATTCGAGACATTTCTAACCTTGACATTTAAGCGCAATACGCTTAATTTTAGCGCGTTTTGATTTTTTACGCTAATTACAAGTAGGTATGTATGCTGTATTCCAAATCACGCTGTTCTCAACAACAATAAAAGGAGAGTCCCTATGGAAAATTTGATATTCACAAAAGAAAACAAGATTGGAATCCTGACTTTTAACAGACCGGAGTCAAAAAATTCACTCGATGCCCGGGCGTACGATGAACTTTTCGAACTCATACCTCAGATAGACAAGGACGAGGATATCAACGTACTCATCATTACAGGAGCGGGAGACTCGTTTTGTGCCGGGATCAATCTGAGCTTTGCAGCCTCTTTGAAAGACGCCAGCCCGGCATGGATGCGATGGTTTATCAAAAAAGTCCAGGTCACTTTCTCATTTGAAAAAATGAGACAACCCGTAATATCGGCGGTCAGGGGACACGCTGTCGGTAACGGCTGTGATATAGCTGTTGCCAGCGATTTTATCATTGCTTCGGAAACCGCTAAATTCGCAATGGCCTACACCACTTTAGGATTGGTGCCGGATGCGGGTGGAACCTACAGGCTTACAAAACTTATCGGTCCGTCAAAGGCCAAAGAACTCATTCTCACCGGCGAGAGAATCGATGCTAAAAGAGCTTATGAGATAGGAATGGTCACCAAGGTTGTGCCGGATGATAAGTTAATGGACGAGGCCATGGTTTTGGCAACCAAACTCGCTAAAAGGGCTCCTCTGGCTCTTTCCATGTCCAAGGCAGCCATCGACAATGCTTTGAGCGGTAATTTTTGCATAAACCAGGATCTGGAGCTATATATGCAGGGAGTCTGTATCCCCAGCCATGATGCAACGGAAGCGGTTATCTCGTTTTTGGAAAAAAGAGACGGTAATTTCACCGGAAAGTAAAAGGTTAGAATCACTTTTACTGGAGACATATTCTTAGAAGTTTGCGCTTTTACGTTAAAGCAAAATCTGGTTTGCTGTTTTAAGCAATCCAGAAGAGGCTTATTACGCCCGCCAGATAAAAAGAAAGTCCGATGATGAAATGATTCTTTTTTAAACGCTCAAGAAACAACGAGAGTGCTGCTCCCAAACCACAGGCAGACAGGTAAGGAATGAAAATCTGTATCGTTGTAAAGTGAAGCAAATCATCGGGAAGATAATAGAACAGGTAAGTACTATACAGTAATATTGAAAATATATTAGTCAGGATTTCAAGCGCCATTGCATCGAGCGCATACAAATAAGTTTTTGCCGCGCCATTGTTGATATTAACCAGCCTGGGATTTGTTTCAATGGCGCTGTTCATGCAATAAACAAAAAAGCCGTATAGCGGCCACATAAACATGCCTACGCCGGAAGTATATCCCTGATGGATCGGCCAGACTTTATAAAGCCAGCCAGGTTCCCCCATAAATTTTACAAAAACAGTGTCAAGAATAATTTCAAACCACATGGCGCCGAAAAAAGTGCATCCCATATAAAGCACCAGTTTCGGAAAGTGGATGGGTAATATTTTTTTTGCCACGAAACTGCAAAAAAGATAGAGCAGTGGCAAAAAGAATAAAACAAAAACAATTATATATTCAGGCCAGTATTGGGAATCAAGACTCGTGATTTTAATGCCGGCCTTCTCAATTAAAAGCCACCAGGAAAAATGCGTAACAACCCAAAAAATTATATAACATGCTATAAAAAACAAAAGCGCCCGCATCAAATAAGCAGGATTTAAAACCTTTTTTAATGAATTGTTATTCTGCATGATGATGATTTCTACCACATGTTGACCTAGAGTTCAGCTATTTTCGATTATTTCTTATGATATAGGACAACAAAAGAGAAATCATCAAAGATAAAAAGACCAGAAAACAGGTTTTTGCATCGGGTAAAAAAGCAGCAATGCCTTCAAATATTTTAGGCGTTAAATTAAGTTCCGGTTAATTATCTCTTTCAATCACTTGGTTTCAGTAGTAGGCAGTTGTTAGAATTGAGGATTACTGATTGAAAGATATTAACTACACTATCTTCTTTGATTTATAGTGATGATGGTCTTTATCCGTCCACTTTTTTTTAAAAAAGTCATCTGCCGTGGTGATTATCTTTATGGTTTTCTGCCATAGAGCCTAATTGAGGTATTAGAGAGAAGATATACATCGTAAATTTCCTGACCGTACTCCTTTAAAATTACATAATCATTAGACACGTCCTCAATTCTGTATAATTCACTTTTTTGCTCCCCTATAACAATCTGACACCAACAATGATCTTCTTTGGAAATAACTTCGCATTGACTCCCAATATGTTTTCCTAAAATTTCTTTGTATGTCATATTCTCTTCTCCTTTAATTAAAGGTCTTCTGTTTTAGATCTATGGACGTAGAATAGCAGTTAATTAATATACTTGGGAATTTCAACCACTGACCTACGTCAAACTATTCCATACAAGAAATTTTTTGGAATGTTGATATCTCTCTTATAGGGATTTTTTTCTTTAACAATTCTTCAGGAGGCTTGTCTTTTAAACAAAAAGCTTGTTCCAAATAAATATAGACCGGGGACATTTTTGAATTGAATATTTTTGATTCCATCAACATTTCATTAAATATTTCACAAATGCCCGAATCTTCTTTAATAAACCCTTTTATCTCTGGAATGGGAATTGTATCCTCTTTAGAACTGTTCACTATTTCAATATAACCGATGTAGTTTTTATATTCTTCTGTTAAACTCCGTGCTGCATTTAAAATAAAACTAATATTTTCAAATCCTGAAACTGAGATAACCCCTCTATAAGAAATTTGACCTGCTGTGCGTGACCGAAATGATGTTGAGTTATGTTTCCCAAAAAACGTTGTTGATTTATGTTTTTCCAAAATAGAAAAACTAATTGGCAAAAGAGAATTTATAAATTTATGAAACTCTTTCAACATTTCAGGTGACCATGTTGTCGGAAGTTTTTGGGGATCATTTGGGGACATGATTTTAATCCTTTCCTTTAATTTATAATTTACCTATAAAGTTACCTTTTCATTTTCCCAAAATAAAAATCCACTTCCTCTATTCAAGAAAGTGGGGCCTATGTTTTTCCCGTATCGTTCATCTAATACACTCACTCCATTTGAGAGTTTTATGAGTAACAGACTACTAAATAATTTTTTAAATTGTGTTCTATAAATAACCTTTAATTATAAATATTTCAATGAAATATTTATACCACATGTTAATCTAGAGTTCAGCCACTTTTTGATTATTTACGAAAGGCAACATAATAAAAAACGAAAAAGCTAGAAAACGGGCTTGGAAATGGGGCGGGAAAACAACAACGCTGTTCAAAAGCGCTGAGGTGCTAAGCGCGCATCGTTAATTTTCAAGGCTTTTCAAAAATGTCCAGATGCAAGGCTCCCGACCCCTGAGGAGTGAGACGTATTTTGTGCATACGTCGCAATCCCGATTTTATCGGGACAGATGGGCCTTTTTCAGCAGTCCTGCGCTTAGTGAGCTTCGTCCCAATTCTTCCCAAATGCAATCTCAACTTTGAGCGGTACCTTCAGTTTAATAACTTCTTCCATTTCTTTTTTAACAAGCGCCATGACTTCTTCTTTTTCCGCAATCGGCGCTTCGACAACTAATTCATCATGTACCTGCATAATTAGACGGGCGGAAAGCTTTTTCTTCAAAAATAACCCCGCAATATTCACCATCGCCACTTTAATCAGATCGGCGGCGCTGCCCTGAATGGGGGTATTGATCGCCATGCGTTCGGCAAACTGGCGCACGGAAGGAATCTTGTTTTTCAGTTCCGGCAAGTAACGGCGGCGATTGAGTAGTGTGCAGACAAAACCGTCCCGGCGCGCCCCTTCCAAAATGCCATCCAAATAGATGCGTACTTTTTTATAGCGTTGAAAATATCCTTCAATATATTCCTGCGCGATTTTCATGGAAACGCCCAGTTCTTTAGCCAGACCGAAGGCGCTCATTCCGTAAAGAATGCCGAAGTTGATGACTTTGGCCTGGCGGCGCATATCGGCATTAACCATCTGCGGAAAAACTCCGAAAACATCCGATGCCGTGCGTGTGTGAATATCCTCGTCAGAGGCAAAGGCATCAATGAGCGCTTTGTCTTCCGATAAATGCGCCAGCACCCTAAGCTCTATTTGTGAATAGTCGGCGGAAATCAAGAAACAATCCGGATCGGCGATGAAAGCCTGACGGATTCTTTTGCCTTCCAGCGTCCGGATAGGAATGTTCTGCAAGTTGGGATTACTGCTCGAGAGTCTGCCAGTTGCCGTTACTGTCTGGTTATATGATGTATGAATTCTGCCGGTATTGGGATTGATCAAAGCGGGCAGAGCGTCCACGTAAGTCGACTTGAGCTTGGTCAGTGAGCGGTAAGCCAGAATCTCCGCAGGAAGTTCATGACTGCGGGCAAGATCAGTAAGCACATCCACATCCGTGGAATAACCATCTTTTGTTTTTTTCCCAGATGGTAATTTTAATTTTTCAAATAAAATATTCTGCAACTGTTTGGGCGAATTGATATTGAATTTTTCACCGGCGAGGCGGTGAATCTTTTCTTCGGATATAGAGAGCAATTGCGCAAGATCCGCCGACATCTGCTGCAGAAGAGAAGTATCCAGCAACACGCCTTTCTTCTCCATTTCAGAAAGAACGTGCAGCAGCGGCATCTCTACTTTGCTGTAGAGCTCAATGGCATCTATCTTCTTTAACTGCGCGGTTACCACTGGAGCAAGTTCATGAATGGCATCGGCACGCTGTCCTGCGTAGGCAGTCATTTTATCGAGAGGAACTAAAGCCATCGGGTAAGTTTTACCTTTGCCTCCGGCAACATCGTTGGGCTCGGGAATTCGCTCATGTAGATATTCCCAGACAACTTCGTCGAGATTATAGGAATTTTTAGCCGGATTAAGCAGATAAGCAGCCAGCAGCAAATCTTCGCCTGAGTGAACTTCAAAACCATCCAGAGAAACAAGCGTTGCTTTCAAATCATAAACATATTTTTTTATTCCGTGACTGCTCAGGACAGGAGCAAGAGCGGAGAATACTTCTTTTGCCGGCAACTGCTCTAAAATGTTTGTATGACCAATCGGAATGTAAAAAGCATCTTTGCCTTCGCTAAGAGCAATACCGATTAAATCCGTTGGAGGATTTTTTTCAAAAATTACTTCCAATGAAATTTCATGGCTTTTTTTCAAATGGGAGACAAGTTCATCAAGTGATTTTCTATCTAAGATTTGTTTGTATTCTTTGACCGGTTTTGCCTTATCCTGTTTAATTTCCTGCAGCAGTGAGGAAAATTCAAATTCACTGAAAAGCTTCGAAAGAATTTCCTTGTCCGGTTCTCTGGCTGCCGCATCCTGAATATCGAAATCGATTTCGACGTCTTTTCTGATATTGGCGAGCTGACGGCTGAGTCTTGCCTGCTCGGCGTACTGACGAAAGCTTTCGCGCAGTTTAACGTTTCTTAAATTCTCTGAATTCTTTATAACTTCTTCTACAGAGCCATATTCCTCGATCAGCCTTTGCGCCGTTTTGGGACCTATGCCGGGAACTCCCGGAATGTTGTCGGATGTATCGCCCATCAATCCCAGAATCTCCACTACCTTGTCAGGCCCGACACCGAACTTTTCTTTCACCGCCGCTGCATCATAGGTTTTATCTTTCATTGTATCGATCATGGTGACGTTTTCACCAACCAACTGCATCAAATCCTTATCACCGGAAATAATGGCTGTCCGCCAGCCTTTTTCATTCACCAGACCCGTAAGCGTTCCGATCAGATCGTCAGCTTCGATTCCCTGCTTTTCCAGGACGCAAATGGAAAATCCACGAACGACATCCTTGATAAACGGAATCTGAGGAATAAGATCGTCCGGCATTGGCTTGCGCGTCGCCTTGTAGTCTTCAAATTCTCCGTGACGCGTTGTCGGCCCCTTCAGATCAAATGTCACCACGATGTAGTCCGGCTTAAGATCACGCTTGAGTTTCAGCAGCATGTTGGTAAAGCCGTAAATGGCATTGGTGGGAAAACCTTTGGAATTCGTCAAAAGAGGCAGCCCATAGAAGGCGCGGTAAATATAATTGCTGCCGTCAACAAGAGCCACAAGCGGTGTTCTATTTTTTTCGGTCATAAATTAATTATTCCTATTCAGGATAGATAAATATATTTTTTATAATTCTCCTGCCGACGACTATGCCAACAAAGGTATGCAATCAAAGACGTGGCAGCAACTTATAAATCGAAGGAGGCATTTATCTTAAACGTTCTTACCGCCCGCATATCCAGAATATCCGTGACACCGGTTTTTTCTTTTACTTCTTTTAGAAATATTTCTAACTCCTTAGCATCTGCGGCGCTGAAGGTAAACCAGATGTTGTATTCGTTATCACGCCGGTAATTATGCGTGACATTTTTATCGGCATTCACAACTGCAACGAAGCTATCTATCTTTTCTTCAGGAACACGCGCAGCGCAAAGCGTGCTGACACGTCCTAGCTTCGCGCCATCAAACACAGCGCCGATCCTCCGGATGATTCCCTCTTCTTTCATCTTCAGAACGCGGCTGATTGTTTCAGCTTCACTGATGCCGCACCGCTCACCAACAATTAAAAAAGGCTGTTCCTCCAGCGGAAATTCCTTCTGCAGAATGTTTAGTATCTTTTTATCTATCTCATCCATGATTTACTCTTTTCGTCATACCGGCGAAGGCCGGTATCCAGTTATAAAATTGAATCATATAAATCATTCCAATTAGGATTATCTTTTTCAAGTAGCCTGACATTCCAAGCTCTTTTCCATTCTTTCACATTCTTTTCATGCTCAATAGCAGCATCTATATCATCATGCAGTTCATACCAGACAAGATTATGAACTTTGTATCTTCTAGTAAATCCTTCAACCAGGTCGTTCTTATGTTCCCATATTCTTTTAACCAGATCGGAAGTAACTCCCGTATAAAGAGTACCATTTTTCTTACTTGCCAAGATATATACAGCAGGTTGTTTAATCATTGATATCCTGGTTCCCGGCCTCCGCCGCGACGACGCCTGGATACCGGCCTGCGCCGGTATGACAAAAGTAATGAACTTTACTTTTTAGGTTGATACAAGCACAACGGTTCTTCTGCCAAGTAATCCCCCGTCGCCTCATACGCCCGCGCGCGACAACCGCCGCAAACCTTGATGAACTCACAGTATCCGCATTTGCCGCCGTACTTGCTGTAATCGCGCAGGTTGAGAAACACTTCCGATTTTTCCCAAATATTGGCAAAGCTCTTTTTCTTCACATTGCCGCAATCCAGTTCCAGATAACCACAGGGCTGAACCTGTCCAACGTGGGAAATAAAACAAAACGTGATGCCACCCAAACAGCCTCTGGTCGATTCGTGAAAGTGGCCGCCCGCTTTCTTCACCGGCCTTTCGCCTTTTGGTTTGTTCTGATGCATGATGCGGAAGTAATGCGGAGCGCAGGTGGCCTTGAGTTGAATTTCGCAATTTATACTTTCCTGATGAAACCACATCAGCGTCTCTTCATAATCGGCAGCTGTAATAGCCTGACCCGCAAGTTCTTTGCCACGACCTGTGGGCACTAAAAGAAAAATATGATGTGCTGCCGCACCGATATTCTTTGTTAATTCCAGAATATCTTTAATCTGATCAAGATTGGTTGATGTAATCGTAGTGTTGATTTGAAATTCCATCCCGGCATTTTTGAGCGCTTCAATTCCTGCCATCGCTCCGGCAAATGCCCCTTTCTCCTGACGAAACGCGTCATGGCTGTGCGCGTCCTTGCCGTCAATGCTGATACTGACTCTTTTAATGCCGCTCTTAATCATTTTCTGCGCAACTGCTGGTGTAACAAGCGTGCCGTTTGTTGCCATCACCATGCGCAGTCCCTTGTTTGTTCCGTAAGCGGCGATTTCAAAAATGTCCGGTCGCAAAAGAGGCTCGCCGCCGGTAAGAATAATTACGGGCGAGGATACTGCGGCAATTTCATCAATAAGCTTGAAGCACTTAGCTGTGGAAAGTTCCCCCGAATAAGGCCCGCAGCTGGCCGCAGCCCGGCAATGAGCGCAGTTTAAATTGCAGCTGCGCGTCACTTCCCACGCGATCATGCGGGGTTTGTTTGCCAAACTTTGAGAGCTATTATTTCCCCTCCCTTGAGGGGAGGGGTTAGGGGAGGGTGAAATTTTTCCCATAATTGTTTCCAAAACACCTTCATTATTTCTTAAAACATCATTATTCCAAAATCTTAATACTTTGTAACCCTCTTTGCTAAACCAGTTATCTCTTTCCTTATCCCCGCTTTTATCTTCAGCGTGTTGTCCGCCATCTAACTCGATAATCAGTTTTTGATCAAAGGAAACAAAATCAACAATATAATCACCAATGGGTTGCTGCCTTCTGAATTTCGTATTCGACAGTTGTTTTGATTTTAAATATTTCCATAATATTTTTTCTGCGTCGGTCTGGTTTGCTCTTAAATTTTTGGCTAACTGAGTAAATCTAGGTTTGATTTGTTTCAATTCAACCTCTTTTTCACCCTCTCCCTAGCCCTCTCCCCTCAAGGGAGAGGGAATTTTATTTGTTCAGCAGTTTAGCTATCTCCGGAGCGAAATAAGTGATGATGATATCAGCACCGGCGCGTTTGATAGATGTCAGTGACTCGACCATAGCTTTTTCTTCATCGATCCAGCCCAGTTGGGCAGCAGCTTTGATCATCGAATACTCTCCACTGACATTATACGCCGCTATCGGCAGATCGAATTCCTGCTTGGCGCGGCAGATGATGTCCAGATAAGCCAGCGCCGGTTTCACCATGATGATATCCGCTCCCTCACCTACATCCAGCGACATTTCTCTTATCGCTTCGTCGGCGTTGGCCGGATCCATCTGATAAGATTTTCTGTCGCCGAATTGCGGCGCACTCTCGGCGGCCTCGCGAAAAGGCCCGTAAAACGATGACGCGTATTTTGCCGCATAAGCCATTATGGGTATATTTTCAAACGCATTTTCATCAAGAGCCTCGCGGATAGCTGTCACTTGCCCATCCATCATCGCCGACGGCGCTACCATATCTGCTCCGGCTCGCGCCTGTGAAAGAGCGGTTTCTGCCAGCACTTCCAGCGTCGCGTCGTTCTGTACGTCGTCTTTTTCCAGCATGCCGCAATGACCGTGGCTGGTGTATTCACACAGGCAGACATCCGTAATCACGAGAATGTCGGGCACTTCATTTTTTATGCGTTTGACGGCTTGCTGGACAATGCCGTCCTTAGCAAAGGCTCCTGTGGCCATCTCATCTTTTTTTGCCGGAATACCAAACAGCAGGACGGCGAGAATTCCCAGTTCGTGTGCTTTTTGCGCCTCTTTAGCAATATAATCTACCGACAACTGAAATTGGCCGGGCATGGATGTAATTGGCTTTTTAACGCTCTTGCCGGGCACCGCAAACAGCGGATAGACCAGATCATCAACGCTTAGTTTTGTTTCACGTATCAAACGCCGGAAGTTTTCATTTTTTCTCAACCTGCGGGCACGATATTCCGGAAATTGCATTTTCTTTAGTCCTCCCCTTTAATTTCTTCATCTGTCAGATAACAGGCGGGATCAGGCCCCCAGAGCTCTCCTGCCGATTCCGCCCGGGCGCGGAAATTGCCGCCGCAGACATTGAGCCACAGACATCCCGCGCACCGCCCCTGGACATGTCTCTTTTTATCTTTCATTTTCATCAAAAATTCATTTTTTTCATCCGTCCAGATTTCGCTGAAAGGCCGCTGCCGGACATTTCCCAAAGATTGATTGCGCCAGAACTGATCGGGATAAACCTCGCCGTCCCAACTGACACAGCCAATACCAAGGCCTGAGCTGTTGCCCTCGTTCATCTCCAACAGTTTAAGAATTTCCTTCGCGCGCTCCGGATTTTCTTCTTTCATTTTCAGATACAGATATGGACCGTCGGCATGATTATCCACCGTTAGAATTTCTGGAGACAGGCCATCGTCGAACATCTTTTTGGTTTGGGCGGCTATCAAATCAATTAAGCGGCGGGTTTCTTCATGCGTTAAATCTTCTTCTCGCAGTTTGGAGCCGCGGCCGGTGTAAACCAGATGATAAAAACACATCCTTTCAATCTTTTCTTTTCTCAGCAGTTCGAACATATCCGGCACGTCGGCCATATTATGTTTATTGACCGTAAAACGGATACCAACCTTAATTCCCGCGTCGCGACAATTGCGGATTCCTTCGATGGCCGCGGCAAAGGCGCCCTTCTTCCCACGGAAGCGGTCGTGCGTTTTTTCCAGGCCGTCAAGACTTACTCCTACGTAAGAAAGGCCGATTTTCTGCAGTTTGGCCGCAATCTCTTTGGTGATGAGCGTGCCGTTGGTGGAAATGACCGCGCGCATTCCTTTATTCGTCGCGTACTGCGCCAGTTCCAGTAAATCTTTGCGGATCAGCGGTTCGCCGCCGGAAAAAAGAATCACCGGAGAGCCAAACGCTGCCAGATCATCAATGAGTTTTTTGCCTTCCTCTGTGGTCAGTTCGTCGGGATAATCGATATCGGCGGAATTGGAATAGCAGTGAATACATTTTAAATTACAGCGGCGGGTCATGTTCCAGACAACCACCGGTTTTTTGTCGGATGAAAATTGCAGAAGATGCGAAGGCAAATCACCCGATTTCCGGTTGTAGCGCAGGACATCGGACGGTTCCACGGCTCCGCAATATAATTTGGAAATTCCTATCATTTATTTTTACCTCGTTTCCGTGTGGCCGGTTTTTTCCCGAAGTAACCAATCAAGGCCGAAACCAGCCCTTCCATCGTATATTCTTCCTGATGAATATCAACCGATAATCCCGCCTTTTTGGCCGCCGCTGCGGTAACCGGCCCGATGCAGGCGATTTTGACACTCTTGGACAGTTTAAAACCGCCTCCCATAATTTTAACGAAATTATTCACAGTGGACGAACTGGTAAAGGTAATCACATCCACCTGATTTTCTTTGAATAATGCTTCCAGATCGCTTTTTTTCTTCCCCGAATTGACTGTTTCGTAGGCGGTGACAACATCAACCTGCGCCCCCAGTTTTTTCAGTCCTTCCGGCAAAACATCGCGCGCCTTGGCTGCGCGGGCGAGAAGAATTTTCTTCCCCTTCAGATTTTTACCGGAGAAAGATTTAAGGATTCCTTCGGAAATAAATTTTTCAGGAAGAAGATCAACTTTAATTCCTTTGTTCTGTACCTGTTGTGCTGTTGCCGGGCCGATACAGCAAATTTTGACGCCCTTGAGATCGCGGATGTCCTTCTTTTTCGCCAGCAGCCTTTCAAAGAAGAACGCAACACCGTTGGCGCTGGTGAATATCAGCCAGTCGTAATCTTCCAGTTTTTTTATCGCCGCATCCAATTCGCGCCAGTCAGGCGGGGGAACAATTTTAATTGTCGGGAAGTGAATAGGATTGGCGCCTTCCTTGATGAGAAGTTTTGCCAGATCGTCGGCCTGTTTTTCCGGCCGTGTGATGACCACACCTTTGCCGAAGAGCGGCTTGGAATCAAACCACTGCAAAGTGTCGCGCAGAGCAACTACTTCGCCGACAACAAGAATTGCCGGCGGCGCAAATTTGCACTCTTTAGCCCGCGTGGCTATATTGGCCAGCGTCCCGGTAAGAATTTCCTGCCTCGGCGTCGTGCCCCAGCGGATCAGCGCGGCAGGCGTTTTTGGTGATCGGCCATTGTCTTTTAATTCTTTCACAATCTTTTCGATATTCTTTACGCCCATCAGAAAAACAAGAGTTCCGATGCGGGACAAAGCCTGCCAGTCGATATCGCTTTTTTCTTTGGTCGGGTCTTCATGTCCGGTGACAAAAGCGACCGTGGAAGTTAATCCTCTGTGCGTGAGCGGAATGCCGGCATAAGCGGGAACGGCAATTGCTGAAGTGACACCGGGAACGATTTCAAAAGATATTTTGTTTGCGGCAAGTTTTTCCGCTTCTTCCCCGCCGCGGCCGAAAATAAAAGGATCTCCACCTTTTAAACGGGCAACGATGTTTCCGGCCTTGGCTTCTTTTACCAGCAGGTCGTTGATCTGCCATTGCGACAACGTATGAGCGCCGCCCTGCTTCCCCGCGTAAATGAAGCGGACATCACTATGGGCGTATTTTAACAAATCCTTGCCGACCAGATAATCGTAGACAACGACATCTGCTTCACGCAGGCAGTCAATCGCTTTGAGCGTAATCAGCCCCGCATCGCCCGGCCCGGCACCAATGATATAAACTTTTCCTGTTTTATTTTTTTTCATAATTTTTAGTTTTTGTCATTCCCGCGCAGGCGGGAATCCAGGAATTACACTATTTCATTATACAAATCTTTCCACTCAAAATTCTTCTCTTCAATTAATCTAATCTTCCACTTTCTGTTCCACTTCTTCATCTGTTTTTCTCTTAATATTGCTTCTTCTATTTCTTTATGATGCTCATAATATACAAGGTCATGTATATTGTATTCATTAGTAAATCCATCGGTTAAGTTTTGTTTATGCTCATAAATCCTTTTTACTAAATCACCTGTAACACCGATATATAACGTTCCATTCTTTTTACTGGCCAGAATATAAACATAATATTGTTTCATAAAAAAATACTGGATTCCCGCCTTCGCGGGAATGACAATGGATTATTATTTATTCTCAGCACATCAAATCCAAAAGTCTCCTGCCGCCTTTTTCTAAGATGATTTCCGCCAGCTTTTTCCCCATTTCTTCCGCGTCTTCTTTGGCACCGCTTATTTTCTCGCGAATCATTGTGGAACCGTTGGGCGCGGCAAGCATGCCTTCAAGCGTTAGCATCTGACCATCCAGTTTTCCCAGAGCCGCGATGGGCAAACGGCATCCGCCGCCCAGCGCCCGCAGAAAAGAACGCTCGGCGGTAACCTCCGCCGCGGTTGTCGCATCATTCAGCGCCACGCAGGCTTTCGCAAGTTCGGTATCAGATTTGCGAATCTGCAACCCCAGCGCGCCCTGGCCAACTGCGGGAAGCATCGTTTCCACCGGCAAGAACTGAGTGATTTTTTCGGCCAATCCCATGCGCTTCATGCCTGCCGCCGCCAGAATAATGCCGGTTAGATTTTCCGTTTCTATTTTTTTCAGCCGCGTGTCGAGGTTGCCGCGTAGAGGTACAATGTTGACATCCGGCATCATGGATTTAATCTGCGCACCGCGTCGCTGAGAGCCGGTGCCGATTTTTGCTCCTTTGGGCAGAAATTCCATTTTGATGTTGTTGCGCGAAACCAGAACATCGCGCACGTCTTCTCGATGCAGGATGGCCACAAACATCAGATCCTCCGGCGTTTCTCCCGGAACATCCTTCATGCTGTGCACCGCCAGATCGATCTTATTGGAAAGCAGAGCTTCTTCAAGTTCCTTCACGAAAACACCCTGGCCGCCTATGGTCAGAAGTGACACATCCTGCATGATGTCGCCGCTTGTTTTAATGACGCATATCTCAATTTCCGCACCAGGTATTGCTTTCTTCAATTTTTCAGCAACAAAATTTGTCTGCGTCAATGCCAGTTTGCTTCCGCGTGTGCCTATTTTCAAATTCATACAAATCCTAGCTTTAATAAAGCTTAATTATTTTTTCTTTACTTATATTTTTCCACAGTCTTTTCAGGATAAACTGTTATCGCACCAGAAAGAGGCTTATCACCAGCTATTAAAAGCCATATTGTGACAAACAAAGTAAGGAACATAAAAATTCCAAATGCTATTAACACTCGCTTTGTATACGTTAATTTATTAGTAAACATACTGATCAATATAAATGCAACAATTCCGATTATCATGAAAACAAATAATAATTTTATCATTGCTTATTCTCTCATTTCATATTGGGAACGGTATTTTCTTACTCCGTGCTACTTCGCTATGTGACTCTTGCCCCTTGATCCTTTCTCTATCCATCCAACCTAAAAAGTCTCCGCACTGCCGCCACGATATCGCGGGAGCTGATATCGGAGCTTTCTTCTTTTAAAACCGTTACCGGTGCATGTAAAACCTTGTTCACGACGGAGTTAACCAGATTATCGATTTTTTCCTGATCTTCTTTGTTCAAATTTTGCATCCAGCCGGAAGCTTTTTCCATTTCGGACTGAACAATTTCTCCGGCCTTGTTGCGCAGAGAAACGATTGTCGGGACGGATTCCAGTTCCTTCTGCCAGTTGATATATCTCGCTACTTCCTCATCCACAATCATTTCGGCCTTAATCGCTTCTTTTTTGCGGATATTCATATTTTCATCAACAATATCCTGAAGGTTGTCGATATTATAAAGATAAACATTCTCCAGCGCACTTGCTGCCGGTTCGATGTCGCGCGGTACGGCAATGTCAATCAAAAACAACAGACGGTTTTTGCGCTGATGATGAATTTTTCTGAGCATGTCGGCGGTGACGATAAAAACGGGCGCTCCGGTGGAACTGATGACGATATCCGCCTCAATCAGTTTTTTATCCAGTGCATCCAGCGCTACCGCCTCGCCATGGAATTTTTCCGCCAGCAGTTCGGCCTGCGCCAAAGACCTGTTGGCAATAATTATCGATTGGGCTCCTTTCTCAATCAGTTGCTGGCCTGTCAACTCGGCCATTTCGCCGGCGCCGATGAGCAGGATTATTTTGCCGGAAAGCGAACCAAATATTTTTTTGGCCAATTCCACCGCGGCATGACTCACCGAAACGGGATTGACGGCAATGGCCGTTTCCGACCGGACGCGTTTGGCCGCGCGAAAGGAACAGTGCATCAACCGATTCAAAACAACGCCGGTCGCGTATTTCTCCAGCGCCTCGCGATAGGCGTCTTTCACCTGACCGAGAATCTGCGCCTCGCCCATGACCATCGAATCAAGACTCGATGCCACACGGAAAATATGGCGCACGGCTTCCTCGCCGCGATATTCGTAAAAGCAGCCTTTAGCTTCGGCTTCGGTAAGATTGCCGTTTCGTGCCAGAAAACCGCTGAGCTCTTTGAGGGCAAAGCCTCCCTCTGCGACGCTGGCAACAATCTCCACGCGGTTACAGGTAGAAAGATACAGCACTTCTTCCACGCCGTTTATAGCCAGAAGGCCGGGAAGCAAATCCTTTTTCTCCTGACAGCCGGCAAATATTTTTTCCCGGACAGCAATGGGTGCTGTTTTATGATTTAAGCCTGTTAATACAATCATGTTTTAAATAAAGTTATGCAAAGTTGAAAAACAAATTCTCACGCTTCCATAGGACAACAAAAGAAGAATAAAAGCGACACCGGAAATTACGGCCATCCGGTAACCCTTCCAGCCGATGGCCAGACGCTGATGCAGAAGGAATCCATAGATAATCCAGCCGGCAAACGTCCAGATAATTTTCGGATCGGTCAGCCAGCCGGACTGCCAACTTATTTCAGCAAATACCGCTCCGGCAATTATACCTACGCTCAAAATCGGGAATCCCCACAGCAGACAAATATGATTAATCCTGTCCAGATCATTTAACGATGGCAGCAATCTGCTCATTTTGCTTAATTTTTTGTGTTTCAGCATTCTGTTTTGCATGATGAACATTAATCCGGCGCAGGACGCGATTATAAACAACGCTTCGCCCATGATGACGCAAAACAAATGCAAAGCTGTCAGCCAGTTTTGCAGATTCTGCGGGACAAGAGATTTACCGGAAGCCTCTCCGGCGGCGGCAATCATAAACAGCAGGATAAAAGGAGATATGAATGCCCCGAGCACTCTGGTTTTAGTTTTAAATTGCAGAGCAAGATAAACCGCGCATACCGACCAGGCGCAAAGGGAAAGAAAATCACGGGAGCCGGGATTAATCAGCACCGAGGAATTGGCAAACGAAAAAAACAAATTAATCGTCAGAAAACCAAAAGCGGCAGCCAAAATCCAGGTAGAAATTCTGGCCAGCCTTACTTTTTTAACAAGAAGTGAAGACAGATAACCGACTGTGCTTAAGGCACAGAGAATGAGAGCAATTTTAAAAGAAATTAATTGTAAATCAATTAAATTCAACTTCGACATCCTCCCCGGTTATTTTTTTTACAGTTTCCTTCACTTTTTTCATGTTCTTGTTTTTTATTAAATCCAGAATGCCTTCCGCCAGCAATGATTTAAACCAATCCTTACCGACTCCGGCGTTTTTTTCCATCTTGACGCGTAATCCTCCCAGAATATTCAGAAAGATTTCATACTCGGAACCGTATTTTTCTTCCAGCTCTTCCCGCAGATGGCGGGCTAAAGCCGGGCTTTTTCCGCCGGTGCCTATCGTGATGGCCAGATCGCCTCTCTGCACAATAGAGGGTAGAATAAAATCGCATTTCTTGGGATCGTCAACAATATTTACCGGTATGCCTTTGCTGCGGGCATCTTGCGATATTTTGGCGTTGGTTTTTTCGTCGTCGGTTGCCCCTATAATCAAAGCGGCCTTATCAATTAAATCGCCCGAATATTGGGCGGCAATATGGGAAATCAATTTCTTATCTTTGAGTGTGGCAAGTTCAGGCGAAAGTTTCGGGCTGATGACCAAAACTTTCGCGCCGCAATCAAGGAGCCTCTCTGCTTTTCTTAAGGCAACTTCACCACCGCCGACAATAACGCATTTTTTATCTTTAATGTCCAAAAAAATCGGATAATACTTCAAGGTTTTACTCTCTGTAACCATATATTTGCTTTACTAAAGACTAATTTATGCCATTTCTAAATCAAAGATGATATCGAGGCGGCTAGGAGGAGGCAACGAGGCGTATTACCAATACGTTGAGGAAGCCGACAGCGAAGCCAACAAAGATAGCGCTTTGATTTAAATGGCATACGAAAGCTATCACGAAGGTGGGTAATTTTCAAGAAACGTTATTTATATCACTAATCGTGGAAGTAATTAATTTAAGAAGGGAGAAACGCTGTTTTGAATCGTTTATTCGGAAAATTCCATACGATTGCGCCCGCCGTTTTTTGCTCTATATAAAGCTTCATCGGCACGTGAAATAGTTCTTTCAATGTTTTCCTGCATTTTATACACCGTCAGGCCTATGGAAACCGTAACCCTGTAATCAGAACCCAAACTCGGGAATAAACTTTTTTCCACACAATCACGGATACGTTCCGCGAATACCTTCGCTGCCGGAAGATCCGTTTGCGTAAGTACAATCAAAAATTCCTCACCGCCATAACGTCCGCAGAAGTCCGTTTTACGTAAAATACTGCGGACAACGGCAGCGAATGTCTTCAATACATAGTCGCCTGTCTGATGCCCGTACGTATCGTTGATACTTTTAAATTTATCAATATCTATCATGGCCAAAGAAAAGACCGACCCTGTGCGTACTGCACGATTACTCTCAGTTTCAATGAGGTCCATTAGATGGGTGCGATTGAAGAAACCTGTAAGGTCATCGTGAATGGCCATTTCCCTGATAACTGTTAAGGATGATTGCAGCTTTCTCCGGCTGAGGCTTAACTCCCGGCGGAGAGAACTGATATTTCCTGCAATGGAAGAAACAGATATCATGACTATGGCCAGCCCGAACCATTGAAAAAGTTCTATTTTAAGATTGATGTCTTGCGGACGAGAAATGCTCAGCAGACCGATATCGATTCCGTAAGTCAACAGGGCAAAACCACTAATAAGTAAGAACTGGCTGGTATAAAGGCGAAAAATACCAAACAAAAGTATAAGAATATACATGGAGAATAGAAGACCCCGTACTTCATAGGCATAATATATTGCATACATAACAACAAGGATGGCGGTACACATCTGAATGGAAGTGAGACTGGGATCCGACATACGCAGATTAAGACCGGTGCGAAAGACTATATATAAAATAACGTTGATTGTCAGAAGAATAATGCCCAATCCATACAGTGCCTGCAGGTTCACGATACCTGCCAAATAGGCAAAATAAGAAATTGAAATATTAAGTATATAGATGACCAAGGTCACAAAAAAACGACGGAGGCGAAGAGCCTGCTTAGGGTCATCCCTGGGGATGATAGAAAAATTCATGGCCATTATGGAAAGATTGAAGGCCATTTTAGATAATTTTTTTTTAATTCCGTTGATATTCAAAGACAGGCTTTTACGAACCATAATTTCTCTGATAAAGATTTATTCTGAGGGTTTGTACTAAAAAAAACATCCCGTGTCAATCAAGGGCGTCAATCCCTTTCGGGATCCACAGGCTCACTATCAGCGAGTGTCAAATCCCACTCCGCTTCGCTTCGGGGATAATTCCACTTGCGCTTCGAGCATCGCGTAGCTCGCTCTTAGCGAGTGTCATTAAAGTATGGTTCTCCTTCCGTTGTATCTTTCGGTATCGTAATATTTCTTCACGTCAACTAATTGCAATTTATCGATAACCCCTTCCAGAGGCGCAGTGGCAATTTCTCCGCGCTGCAAACTTACCATACGTCCGAAATCACCCCTGACAATCATATCAACGGCACCAATACCAAACCACCGGGCCATCAGGCGGTCATGGGCCGAAGGTGTCCCGCCCCGTTGGAGATGGCTCAAAATGATATGACGTGATTCCAATCCTGTTTTCTTTTGAATTTGATTTGCGATATAAGCGGCTATTCCACCCATCGAAACATGTCCAAAATCATCAACCTGACTGTCTTTTATAAATTCTTGCTGCCCCAGAGGTTTAGCCCCTTCGGCAACCACTATGATGGAATATTTTATTTCCCGGCCCTGCCGTTCACGCAAAAGCTCGCATACTTTATCCATATTGAAAGGATGCTCTGGTATCAGGACAATATAAGATCCGCTGCTCTCACCGCCGCGCAGAGCAAGCCAGCCCGCACTGCGTCCCATCGTCTCCACAACAAAAATACGGCTGTGCGAACCGGCAGTAGTTCTTAAACGATCGATTTCCTCCATAATAATATTCACTGCTGTATCAAAGCCCAGAGAATATTCTGTACCCGCGAGATCCATGTCTATCGTCTTAGGTATTCCTACTGTCTTGATGCCCAATTTATGTAACTTATAGGCAACACCCAGAGTATCTTCCCCACCGATAGCAACAATGACATCAATGCCCAGTTTCTTGATGTTTTCAATTAACTTTCCCGAACGGTCACTTTTCGGATTAAAGGGATTTGTTCGCGATGTTCCCAGATTTGTTCCGCCATAACGATCCCAAGTTCGAACGATTTCTTCGTCGAGAGGTTTGATATACTTCGCGCAGCTTTTTTGATCATCCGGATCAACCTCTATTATGCCTTTCCAGCCTTCGGTAATACCGATGACTTCGAAGGATATGGAACGTTTCGCCACCATTTTGGGATCAAGCGCGCTTTTTGTGACCCATTTGATTGCTCCATTTAATCCGGGACAATCTCCTCCTCCAGTCAATACCGCTATTTTCATTTTCATATTTTTTTACTCTCCGAAATTTTGAAAATTAAAAAAACATCAACAAGGTTTATAAGGGACATAAATAAAAATATCTTATCAGTTTCCGGTAATTTTTTACAAGGGAAACTCTTTCTTGTGTCAATAACATATTAACGTAAAAATATCATTGTCCTCATTTTATGCCTGTTATGGATGCTTGAAATATTAACTAAAAGAATATATATATGTGTAAAATATCCTGACAGGATTATTCATGACAGAAAAAGAACCGGAAAAATGGCTGAAAATTGAAATATCGGCTCCCGCAGAACTTATGGACGCGTTGGGTAATTTTCTCACAGAAACCGGCGCTCAAGGTGTATTCCAGGAATCATCAACTCCACAACATACTGCCGGAGATTTTCCGGAACCTGTAATTGAAGAAATACTTAAAGCCTACTTCCCGCAGGACAGCCGCAGCGAAAAAAGAATTGCTAACCTGAATAAATATATAGAAAGCCTCTCGGAAATATTCCCCGATTTTGAAAAGCCATCCCTGACGACCGAAATCATCTGTGATCCCGACTGGGGTGAACAATGGAAAAAATATTTTAAGCCCATACGGGTAAGCAACAATATTATCGTTAAACCGACGTGGGAAAGGTATACGCCTTCCAGCCGCGATATCGTCATTGAAATCGATCCCGGAATGGCATTCGGCACCGGTCAGCATGCATCTACCAGAATGTGCATAGAAGCTATTGAAAATGTAATGATGAAAGACCGTTCTATCAAAGAATGGAAAGTTCTGGACGTTGGCTGCGGCACAGGAATCCTGGGCATTACTGCCGCTAAAATGGGTGCTCAGGATGTCATCTGTGTGGATGTTGATAAAAAGGCTGTGGAAATTGCCGCTGAAAATGCGGCCATTAATAATGTCAAGTCTTCTTTGCGTATTCTAAATAAAAATGTCGCTGCCATTGACAAACCACGCAATTTAATCATTGCCAATCTTACTGCAAAACTGCTTTTAACTCTCCGCCCAAACCTTATTCAATTGCTTTTGCCGGAAGGATACATGATTATTTCGGGCATAATTGAACAGGACGTCAAAAATATCGAGGAACAATTTATCGCCGACCTACTTACCATATATCAAGTAATCACGGAAAAAGAATGGGTCTGCTACATTCTCCACAAGAAAACCGCCAGCGCTTAACCGTGACATTCTGACTACTGAAACATCAAAAATTTGAGGAAAATTAAACCTTGACCATTCCCCGAATATACAGCCCGGAGCCTCTGGAGAATAAGACAATCTGCGAACTGGGCGCGGACAATTTAAAGTATTTAAAGCAGGTAATGCGTCTTAAACAAGGTGATAAAATCAAAATATTTGATGGTTTCGGTCTGGAGTTTGAAGCCGTAATTAAAGACTTTTCTGCAAAATCCGTCCTTATAGAATTAGGGGAAATAATTCCAGCAACAACTAAGGAAATTTGCATCACGCTGGCTCAGGCAATTCCCAAAGCCGGTAAGATGGATACTATTGTGAAAAACGCAGCCGAACTGGGAGCGGATGTAATTATTCCTTTTGGCGCCGCACGTTCAGTTGGCCGAATTGCCGATGAAAAAAGCTCTTTAAAAGTAACGCGCTGGCAAAAAATAGCCGGGGAAGCAGCACGCTGTTGCCACAGCAGTCATATAACAAAAATCTCGAAAGTTTCATCTTTTGCTGATATGCTAAACGCCGCTTCTAGTGATGCGTTGAAATTAATTTTCTGGGAAGAAGAATCACAAAAAACAATTAAAGATGTATTGACTGATAAAACTCTTGTTGACACGAAAAATTTCTTTATCATTATTGGACCGGAAGGTGGTTTTTCCAAAGACGAAATAAAAATGGCCCAAGGAAGAGGATTCATCTCGGTTAGCCTGGGCAAACAAATTTTAAAAGTGGAAACGGCGTCAGCAGCAATAATATCCATAATCCAATACGAAAAAGGAATTTTCAGCAATAGACTGCCGGAGGTAAAAAAATGACCATTTACAAATTCGCCGGTTTTTGGCGTCGACTGATAGCTTTTATGATCGACAACACAATTGTCACTATAATTTTTTCTGTTTTCTGCATAATCGCTGCAACGGCATATGTATTTGGTGCGATTTCTTCAAATAGTGACGCCTGGATTGTTGATTTAACTGATCCGACATCTTCTTTTTCAATAATGCTTATGTCCTGTCTGCTTTATTCTGTTATAATGTTTGGTTATTTTACTTATTTCCATGGCGCGACAGGACGCACGCCGGGTAAAATGCTTCTCGGTTTGCAGGTAGTTTCTGCTGACGGAGCACCGATTTCTTTCGGAACGGCTTTTTTGAGAACAGTCGGCTACCTGGTTTCAAGTTTATTATTTACCTTTCCCCTTGGTTTTATCTGGGCAGCATTTGACAAAAGAAAGCAGGGATGGCACGATAAAATAGCCGGGACGGTCGTTATTATCAGAGAACAGCAAAATAATACTGTAGGTATATCAATTTCCGAGAATCCTAATTAATATACCAACCTCGTAAAATAGCTAAGAACAAGGAGAAACATTGAAATAACTGATAATTAGACTTAAAATAACAAATGCAGGCAGCCAAAAAAGCCTTGACAAAAGAAACCTTATTCTATAGACGATTGCCTGCTTTTGAATTAAATTAACAATATGGGTCGGTAGCTCAGTCGGTAGAGCATCGGACTGAAAATCCGAGTGTCGACAGTTCAATTCTGTCCTGACCCACCATTAGAATCAAGGGGTTGTAAGTTTTAAAGAAGCTTGCAGCCCTTCTTTTTTGGGGAATTGTGATCTCACCCCGGACGACAGGCCGGGGTGAGATTAAAATTATTCAGATAAAATAATTGTTTAACAACTAAAAGACTGCTCCGTTCTCTTGATAATTTCATCCTGAATCTTGTTGTCCAGGTCGATGTAATACGCAGAGTACCCGGCAACCCTGACGATGAGGTTCTCATATTTATCCGGTTTCTTCTTCGCATCCAACAAAGTCGCCTTGCTCACGCAATTAAACTGAACGTGATGGAGCCCCATATCACGCACAGTCTTGAGATACCCCCTCATGAGCTCATAGTTCTCCGGTTCGAAGAATACCGGCATGAACTTTTGATTGAGGAGCATGTTGCCGGTCTTGAGAGGATCGACCTTGGCAACGGATCTTATCGTAGCCGTCGGGCCACTGATGTCTCTGCCCTGAACCGGGGAGATCGTTCCGTCGTGGAGAGGCTCAGCGGCCCTTCTTCCATCAAAGGTTGCCGGCATCAGCATTCCGGCATTTATTGGACCTGATGCGGTTGTACCGTCCATGATATATCGGTTACCGTATATGTCGATTGACTTGTCGCACTCCTCTTTAACTTTGACCATGATATCTCTGGAGAACATGTCGACATAGTCGTTATCGTTACCAAACCTCGGCACCTCCTCCTCAATCATCTTATAGAGCTTCTCGTACTGGCCCTCGTAGTTGTTATCCACTGCCTTTACGAAATCCTCTAATGTGTATTTCTTCTTTTCAAAAACAAGCATCTTTATCGCGGCAAAAGCGTCTGCTGCGTTATTGCATCCCAATACGAGATGGTGACGCAGCCCCAGGTACTCCCAATCCCTCATGTCGCATGCCTTCTCAATATTGCCATCGAGTATTGTAGACAGGAACGGGCGGGGAACGTAAACCTTCTGGAGCACATCTGCCGTATTGGCAAGCTGTGTCAGCACCATTATCGCGTGTTCTATCTGCCTGCAGAAGGCTTTCCAGACATCGTCAATTGTTTTCATTGTCGATACGGGTGGCGTTTTTACGCTCATTTGAGCTCCGAGGAGATTACCTTCATTAAGTGCCAGAGTTAAGCACATCGGAAGTATCAAAGCACCGGTATGGCCTGCCCGATAATGAATGTTTTTGCCCGGTATTACAGGCTGCATGCAGTTGTTGATGCTGTAATTTCTTGCATCCTCTACGCTTGCGCCGATACCCATGAGTCTGGGTACGTTCACCTTGTCATTGAACATTGCCGGCTGCGAACATCCGGTGCGGACACATTTAAAAACGGCATCGAATAGTTCCGTCGGTGTTCCGTCGTGCATACGGACAGCTATCTGCGGGGCAACGGTCTGGAGCTCTCCCGTTACCTCAAGCGCTATATAGGTGATCTCATTCGTCATGTCATTGCCGAAATCATCGAGTCCGCCCAATGTCATCGTCTGCCAGCCGAGTCCTCCGCCACCGTTGTTGACCCACTGCGGAGGCTGCACATATCCGCCCTCCTGCATTTTCACCCAAACCGATTCGACCAATTCCTTCGCGCCCTCTCTTGTAATAACCTTTTTCTTAAGATCATTCTCGTAATACGGGTATAATACCTTATCAAAACGAATGCCGTTTCCTACCTGAGGAACGTCAATGTAGTTCACCATATAGTTTATAAAAATAAAACACTGGATAGCCTCGTGTAGATTTCTTGCCGGTTCTGCCGGTACGCGATTACATACTTCTATCATCTTATCGAGTTCTTTTAATCTCTTGGGATCTTTAATCTTCTTTTTCTCATCCTCGAGAAGTTTCGCGTATCTCTTGCCCCAACGGGCCACCGCCTCGCAGGATATCTTCATCGCGCGGAGCTCATCGAGCATGTTCATGCGCTTTTCAGTTTGGATGGAAATGTCGTTCATCACCTCTTCAAACTTCTTGTCTATCTCGGCAATTATCCCGCTCATTCCGACTTTCATTACCTTCTCGAAATTCGGAGTACACATTTCCCATTGCCACATCCATGCACCTGAAGGGAGTGTGCCGACCTTCCATGGAATCCAATCCGGTACATAGGCCCTCTCTCTTCCCTGAATACTGCAATGCTCCCAATACTTGAACTGTTCGTCGAGTTCAGCCTTCTCTGCATCGTTCAGCATCGCGGAGTAGTCCGGAAGAGTTCTGATGGTCTTGGAAAGCCATCTCCAGTAAAGTTCCGGATAGATGGGCACGCTTGCCTCTGTACTGGCAAAGCATCCGACCAAAAGCTCATTAGGTCTTGTATAGAGAGTCATCGTGTCCAGATATTCCGCCATTGCCTTTGCCCTTCTTATAGCGAAGGATTCACCTTCCGTCTCCTTGTAAACCTTGGTTGCCACCCTGGAGCGCTCCAGACAGATTCTCATTCCTGTTTTAACGGCTCTTTTATCAGCGACACGGCCTAAAGTTTTGATGTGCGTGTCGTCGCGTAATAACTGATTTCTTGCTGTAGATGCCATAAATAATTTCCCCCTTTTGTTGTTTGAAGATAAAACTATTTATTTGTTCTTTTTAAACCATGGTTACCATTTAATTTTACACACTCACATTCTTTAAGACCAACAGCTTTTAATCAATTCAATTATTACCAATCATCGACATAATATAATCTGACGCTGTACAATGTTCTCCGGCATTTCAACGACCTTGGCGCGAAAATATTCACCAAGTGTTTTCGCCTGAGGATCCATGCGGAGAGACGAGGCAACGCCGTCTCCGAGAATTCCTCTAATGTAGAAATTTACAGCGAGAAGATTCGGCAGTTCATAACGCTCGATTTCAAAATTCTTCAAATCCTTCATGATTTCTTTTAGCTTTTCAGGAGTTAAATACTTTTCCAGCCATGCGTAGCCTTCCGGTGTCTTTGCCCAAACGCCGAGATTTGCATTGCCGCCTTTATCACCGGAACGGCTTGCGAACACTCTGCCCATAGGTGCCCTGACAGTTTTACCTTCCGATACTTTCGGAACTTTTATTTTGAGCGGAGCGGGAGAGGCATAGCCCGGAACCGGTTTTACAAACTCTATATTAAACTCGTTTCCGCCGACTACGACATGCTGGTTAATATGCTTTGTTGACATGAGAGCTGGCCAGTATATGAGCGCCGGGATTCCCTTCGCGGGCATAGCCGTAAGAGTAAAACCCGGAATGTTCGCCAGCGCCAGTTCAACGACTCTGGCGGAGAATTTATCCACCTTCTTTTGGTCATTATCGATCACGGACAGGCGCAGGTACGCGAAAGCTTCTTCGTTGCTCGCCGGATTTTCACTATTCGAACGGACAAGCTGGACATCGCACACCTGGAATTGGTTCCTGCCGCCGATAGCGTCAAACAAAGCATCTTCCACTATTTTCGCTTTCTTCTCTATATCGAGGCCAGTGAGCACGACAACCGATGAATTGCGGTATCCGCCGAGAGTATTGATGCAAACCTTTGTTGTATCGGTCGGTGGCTCACCTTTGACGTTTTTTACAAGGACTCTATCCGGCCCGTTTTGGGAAATATCGATAGTATCAAAGCGCGCTACGACATCCGGTGTAAGATAGCTCGGAGTGCTGATCTCATACATGAGCTGAGCCTTTACCGTATCAACAGAAACAAGTCCGCCGGTATCGGGATGTTTCGTGATAATGAACGAACCATCCGGATGCACCTCGGCAATGGGAAATCCTACCTTCCTGAAATCCGGTACATCGTCAATGAAGGAATAATTTCCACCTGTCGCTTGCGCTCCGCACTCTATGATATGGCCTGCCGTATAAGCCCCGGCAAGCTTATCCCATTCGTTTTCCTTCCAGCTATACCACCAGGCGGCCGGGCCAGCAACAACAGAGGCGTCGGCGATTCGCCCTCCCACAATAATATCAGCACCTTCTTCCAGAGCCTTCACAATGCCCCAGCACCCAAAATAGGCATTTGCCGTCAGCACCATACCCTTCGCGTCCTTCAGAGGTATATTTTTATCCATATGAATAAATTCTTCACCTATGCCTTGAAGTTCAGCCAACCGCGGCAGGAGGTCATCTCCATCAATATACGCAATCCGGGGATGCAATCCAAGTTTGGCGGATAAAGCTTCCAGCTCCGCGGCCAATCCTTTGGGATTAAGGCCTCCGGCATTGGAAACGATTTTTATTTTCTTATCGAGGCACTCGCCCATTACCTCTTCCATCTGAGAGAGGTACGTCTGGACGTATCCGCCATTGGGGTGCTTCATCTTTGTTCTAAAAAGTATCGCCATGGTGAGCTCTGCGAGGTAATCACCGGTGAGAAAGTCAATTGGTCCGCCCTGTACCATCTCTTTTGCGGCGCTTAATCTATCGCCGAAAAATCCGCTGCAATTTGCTATGATAACCTTATCTTTGTTTCTATCTCCCATAAAAAGTCCCCCGTGTATTTATGAACAATTCACTGTTTAATGCCCCGTTATTTGCCGGAGAATTTCGGTTCCCGTTTCTCGATGAAAGCGGTGATCCCCTCCTTCGCGTCCTCTGTGGCGGCCACCTCCAGCAGCTTGCCTGATAGAAATTCAAGCGCGTCATCAAGCGACATGGACGCTGCACTATGGAAAGCTGCTTTCCCGATCTTTATGCCTATCGGGCTTTTTAATATCAGATTATTCAATATTGAATTAACAGTGCTGTCCAACTGGTCGACAGGAACAACTCTAGTGACCAAACCCATGGCAAGCGCGTCTTTTGCTGCAATCTTTTCGCCGAGCAGAATCATTTCCATGGCTTTCTTCATGGGAACATTTCGGAATATAAGAGCACCGATCATCATCGGCCAAAGACCGACATTTACCTCCGGTGTGCCGAACTGCGAATCCTCACCGGCAACAACAATATCGCACGCAAGCATGAATCCCATGCCGCCGGCCAGACAGTACCCCTTAACGCGCGCACGTACTTGGCAAATACATCCATTCCCTCCACCGGCTCGCTACCGGCAAGTTGTGCGCCCGCGCTAAAACACTTATCTCCGGCACCTGTTATCAGGAGAGAGCGCACATTCGCGTCCTTTTCCGCCGCGTCCAGATATTCATGAAATAATTTTATAACTATAGGAGAAATGGTATTGCGCTGCTTTTCGCGATTGATTGTTATATATGCCACACTGTTTTCGACTTTATAGAGAAGTTCCTCAGACATAACGCAACCTCCAGTCTAATTTAAAAAAACATTTCTTTTTATATTTCTAACAGGAAATCCGGCCCCGTCCCGGATACTATATATTTTGCAATCTTCTATGACGCTTTAACCTCATCTTCGGCACACTTTTCAATGTCTACCAGTATCTCACCCGGCATTACCTTTTGCCCCTCTTTAACATTGATCCTGGTTACCTTTGCCTTAAAAGGCGCGGATAGAGTGGTTTCCATCTTCATGGCGGAAACGACCACTACAGATTGTCCTTTTTCTACCTCATCACCCTCCGATACCATTACGCATACGACAACCGACGGCATCGGAGGTGTAATCTCCTGAGGCATATCCTTGCCGCCTTTTTTGCGTCCTGCTGATCTTGCCAACTCATCCGCATCCTGAACAAGATACGCGATGCCGCCCACGTGAACTATTTTGCCGGTGCCGTCATCGGATATAAAAGTATTTACCGCCTCGCCGTCTACTTCAAGATACAACTGATTGGCAGATACATTCCTGTATCGTGCGGTAATACTCCTGCCGCTGACCACCGCCGATATCGTCTCATCGTCCACACGGTTTGCTTCTATCGGAATATCCTGTCCTGCTATTCTTAATGTGTAGTTCATATAATTTCTGCCTCATCAGACTTTTGGAACACTTATTATGGTCTGAAATTCCCCAATGTCTTCCATGGAGAATTTGCCTCCGCGTCTGCCGTTGTAACCGTGACAGACCTTCTGCGGTTGGAAAGAGCGTCCACTATAAAGGCGACGGCCGCCAAGTCCTTTCCGGAAAGAGTGGGACTCCAATTAGCAAAGTGCTTATCGATAAAATCAGTATATGTCTCGCCGTTTTGAAAAGCCTGCGTTTTCAATATATCAACAAGAAAAGGGATAGGCGTCATTACACCGAGAATTACGTAATCGTTAAGAGCTCTTATCATTCTGCTGATACAGTCTTTCCTTGTCTCGGCGTAAACGATGAGCTTGGCAAGGATCGGATCGTATTCCATTGGAACGGTAAAACCGGAGTACACACCACAATCGTTCCTGATACCGGGACCGCGCGGTTCCCGAACGAAATGAATCTTGCCTGGTGAAGGCATGAATGCTTCCAGCGGATTTTCCGCGTAAATCCGGCACTCGATGGCATGACCACGCCCTGCTACATCCGACTGCTTTATATTTAATTTGCCACCGGCAGCTATCTCCAGCTGCTGGCGAACAAGATCGATGCCGGTTATCATTTCGGTGACAGGGTGTTCGACCTGAAGGCGGGTGTTTACCTCAAGGAAGTAAAATTTGCCGTCCTCATCGAGAATAAATTCCACCGTGCCTGCGTTCACATAACCGGAGGCCTTCGCCGCTGCAACGGCGGCCTTGCCCATCTCGTCCCTTAGCTTCGGTGTAAGAGCAGTTGACGGCGTCTCTTCAATGATCTTCTGATGTCTGCGTTGTATCGAGCATTCGCGCTCCAACAGGTGTATTACATTCCCGAAGCCGTCCGCTAAAATCTGGAACTCGACATGTCTGGGTTTTTCAATAAATTTCTCAAGATAAATCGCGCCATTTCCAAAGGCGTTTTTCGCCTCTCTTGCTGCAGCGTCACAGGCCTCAAGAAAATCGTTTTTGTTCCTGACAATTCTCATCCCCTTGCCGCCGCCACCGGCCGCGGCTTTAATAAGAACCGGATATCCTATCTTTTCAGCTTCTTTCGATAATACATTCGGATTTGTCTCCGGTTGCATCATACCGGGAATAATAGGTACACCGCTTTTGCTCATGATGCGCCGCGCCACAGTCTTATCGCCGAGGTCTTCTATTGCCTGAGGTGATGGACCGATAAAAACGATGTCCTCTTTTTTACATCTCCCGGCAAAGCCTGCATTCTCCGCCAAAAATCCATAACCGGGATGAATCGCCTGCGCGCCGGTTTTGCGGCATGCAACGATGAGCTTATCTATATTGAGATAACTCTCTGAAGGCTCTGCGCTTCCGAGACAAACAGCCTGATCTGCCTCGAGGACATGAAGTGAATCTTTGTCTACTTCGGAATATACCGCTACGGTCTTTATCCCCATCTCCCTGCACGTAGCGATGATGCGAACGGCTATTTCTCCACGATTGGCAATGAGTATTTTATCGAACATATCTGCTCACCTTTTGCTTAGTTTCGATCCGACCTGTATTTTTTATTACACTTCTTACAAATTCCACCCATCACATTCTAAAGATGCCGTAGCCGAAGACATCATGACGCAACGGAGCGTTGAGCGAGGCTGATATTGCAAGACCAAGCACGTCACGTGTTTCGGCAGGATCGAGTATACCGTCATCCCATATGTTCGCCGTGCTGTGATAGGCGTTCATCTCGCTGCGCGCCGCTTCGACGATCGGCTTTTTGATAAAATCAACTTCTTCCGGCGTCAGAGGAGGTAATCCCGCCTTGGCGTTCTGATCATTTCTGAGGGTCACGAGTACATCCGCCGCCTGCTCCCCGCCCATTACTCCGATCTGCGCGTTCGGCCACATCCACAGAAAACGCGGAGAGTATGCCCTGCCACACATTCCATAGTTGCCCGCTCCAAATGACGCGCCCACAACAACCGTGAACTTCGGCACAGTACAGGTGGATACGGCATTGACCATCTTGTGCCCATCCTTCGTGATACCAAGCTTTTCATACTGACTTCCGATAATAAAGCCGTTTATATTTTGCAGAAACAACAGAGGTATTCCGCGCTTGTCGCAAAGCTGAATAAATTGAGTGCCCTTTAACGCGCTATTCGAAAATAAAACGCCGTTGTTGCCCAATATGCCGACTGGATAGCCATGTATGTGAGCAAAACCGCACACGAGGGTGGGTCCATAGAGTTCCTTGAACTCGAGAAATTCGCTGCCGTCCACCAAACGCGCAATCACCTCACGGCAATCATAGGGCACCCTGAGGTCGCGGCTCACGATTCCATAGAGCTCTTTAGGATCATACAGAGGCGGTTTTACATCCATCATCGTGAGTTTTGTTTTTTCTTTTTTCGGCAACATCTTTACGATATTTCTGACAATCGTTATCGCGTGCGCTTCGTCCTCAGCGAAATAATCGGAGACACCTGATTCCGCGCAATGCACCATCGCTCCACCGAGCTGTTCTGCGGTTACTTCTTCGCCCGTGGCAGCCAGAACAAGCGGCGGTCCACCCAGGAATATTGCACCGGTTCCCTTGACGTGCACAACGTCATCCGACATAGCAGGGACATAGGCACCACCGGCTGTACATAGTCCCATTACGGCCGTTATTTGAGGTATACCCATCTTCGAGACTATTGCCTGATTGTAGAATATTCTACCGCCGTCATCGACGTCCGGGAATATTTCCGATTGGAGAGGCAGGTACGCACCGGCCGAGTCGAGAAGACTTATCATGGGCAGGTGGTTTTCCATAGCTATGGTCTGACAGCGCAGAGTTTTTTTCACACCCATTGGATAGACGGCACCGCCTTTTATTGTAGCATCGCTTCCTGACGCAATAACTTCGCGTCCTTCGACAATACCGATACCAACCACATTACCGGCGCCGTGCACGTTGCCGTCATACATGCCCTTGGCCGCAAGCGGAGCGATCTCCAAAAACGGCGTATTTTTATCCAGGAGCATATCAAGCTTTTTGCGTATCATGAGCTTGCCCTGCGCGGCCAAACGATCGATGGTTTTTTGTGGTCGATCTTCCCTGGCTTTTTTCAACTCTCGCTTCAGCTCGGATACCAAGGCTTCCATCGCCTCATAATTCTTTTTATATTCATCCGATTTTGTATCGACCTTAGTTTCTATGATATCCATAATAGCGCACCCCCCAGAAATCAGCTTATATTCATTAACAATTATTCATTCGAATTATTTAACAATCTTCAAATGCAAAGATCTAAGCCATTCTCTCCAGATCATATTTCGAAATAAACGCGCGCTGCATCTCCGATGTGCCTTCGCATATCTCGCCGAACTTCGCGTCGCGGTAATAACGCTCGATATCGCTTCCGGAAATATACCCGTGACCGGCGAATATCTGCATTCCCCAATTCACAATCTTCGTTACGGCCTCGCTCGCAAAAAGTTTCGCGCAGGAGGATAGTAGCCGCGCATTCTTTTCCGACTGATTGACTCCCCACGCAGCCCTGAGGGCAAGCATCCTTCCCAAGTCATTGTATGTGAACATATCGGCCAGTCTAAAACCGACGTCCTGGAAAATCCCGATGCGCTTACCGAATGCCGTCCTCGTTTTCGCATAAGCGTTCGCGCCTTCCATGCAGGCAAGCCCTATTCCAACACAAAGCGCAGCGATTCCAATGGTGCCGATACTCAACAATTTTTCGAGTTCCTCATGTCCCTTGCCCGGTTCATTGCCTAATAACTCGGCAGCACATCCGTTCATCGATACAGAAGCAATAGGACAACCGCGAAGTCCTAATGTCTCTATCGGAGTGCCGATGCTCATCCCAGATGCACTTTTATCAACGATGAACATGCTCATTCCCTTATCTTTACCCGCATTCTTATCGCTATATGCGAGAACTACAAAAATATCAGCAATCGGCGCGTTTACAACAATGTCTTTCTTCCCGTTCAATATCCATTTATTACCTTCTTTTTTTGCTACGGTTGTTATTCCGGCGATATCTGTTCCGGCCTGCTCCTCAGAATAGGCAAAGGCACCTATTTTCTCGCCGTTAATAATTGCGTTGATATATTTATCCTGTTGTTCTTTGCTTCCGAAGAGCTTTATTGCCCCCGCGCAAAAAAAGGCACTGGCACGTGAGCTCAGGTAAGTCGAAGGACATGCTTTTGCTATCTCTTCGCCTGCCAGATACATCTCCACCATATTAAGCGCATCGGCGGAATATCCGATTTTCAAACAACCTCCCCCGGCAAGGAGTTTAATATTCTCTTTCATATTTTTACAGGCATCATCGCGCGAAGAGCCGTCGAGCATCTTAGCTCTCGGAGCTATTTTTTCCCTGCAATAAGCCGCAACGTTTTCTTGTAATTTTGTTTCTTCTGCTGAAAGTTGATAATCCATATTATAACCTCCATTAAGTGACGCTTTTAGGCGTTTTGATCCCGCATTGTTTCTTGTTCCGATATAGAGCAAAAATCCGTGCCATTTGGCCGCGGGCAATATTCGCTACATCATCATAACTCTTGATACTATCATGCGCATGATATCGGATGTGCCACCTCCGATAGTGGCAAGCTTCGAATCCCTAAACGCTCTTTCTACAGGATATTCATGCATAAATCCGTAACCACCGAATATCTGCACGGCCTCCGATGACATCTCAACGCCCCTGTCACCAACATAGAGCTTGCTGACAGCGGCCTGAAGAGGATTTAACATCTGACCCCTATCCTTGGCGGAAGCCACCCTGTATATCGCTAATTTTATCATTTCATTATAAACTCTCATCTCCGCAAGCTTTCGCTGGATCGCCTGGAAACTCCCGATAGGCCGCCCAAACTGGTGACGTTCATTGGCATATTTCGCGCAAAGATCGAGGCCGAGCATGGATGCTCCGAGCATCGGTGAAAGAAGCGTACATCTATCCCACTCGACACCGGATAATGCAATAATCCATCCCTTACCTTCGCCGCCGAGTACGTTCTCTTCCGGTACCTCACAGTCCTCAAAAAAGACCTCTGAAGTTGCCGAGCATTTGCATCCAAGTTTATGAAACGGCTTGCCTGTGGAAAGTCCCTTGGTGCCTTTTTCAATAATAAAAGCGGTAATGCCTTCGTGCTTCTTCGAGTGATCGGCATTAGCGAATATGACGAACACGTCTGATACCGGTGCGTTGGTAATGAATGTCTTCGATCCGTTAATAATGTATCGGTCGCCCTTCTTTACTGCCGTTGTTCGCATCGATGCAGCATCGGAACCGGACCCCGGCTCGGTTAATCCCATGCAGCCAATCCACTCGCTATTGGCAAGCTTGGGTATATATTTCTTCTTCTGCTCGTCGTTTCCGAATGTGTAGATATTGTGAGCGCAAAGGTATGTGTGTGCGCCCCACGCCAGAAGTGTACCTCCGTCGACGCCCGCTTGGCCGAGAGCCTCTCCTGCCAGACAACAGCTGACTATGTCAGCTCCGCCGCCACCGAGTTCCTCCGGAAACGGAAGTCCCAGTATGCCGTAAGAAGCGAGCTTGCCCCAAATTTCCGGGCTGAATTCACCCTTAAGGTCGGCCGCCTCGCATAACGGAGCTATTTGTTCTTTGCCATAACGGTAAACCGAATCCCTGAACATCAACTGCTCTTCAGTAAAATTAAATTCCATAACCTCCCCCTTTTATGATTGTGGAACCCATCGTCAAGGCACGATGCACCATGCCCTTAACAATTAACTGCTTTTACTTTTTTAAAATGATATCCATGATTTGATCCCTCATTTTCTCCGAATATTCTCCGTAATTAAACGCGTTTTCGTCGATAAAATGCTGGATCATCGTACCCTCAACAAGAGATAGAATCAGTATGGACATATAATTCACATCCATCTCTTTAAAAACACCCTTCTGAATTCCTTCCTTAAGAATCGCAACGCACTCATCGCGGTAACTCTGAAAAAGCTTTATATTCGCCTGCTTCATGCGGTTACTGCGGTTTACCTGTGACCAAAAATCGATAATAACATGAAAATATTCCTTTTCCTTCGCCACAAGACCGAAAGCCTGATCAATATAAGTTTTAATCTTGACGACAGGATCTTCTGTCTTGACCATTTCGCTGACCAGCATCTCTTTAATGTTCGCGTTCGTTTCCCTGATGAGATTGAGCAGGAGATCATGTTTATCTTTGAAATAATAATGAACCAGACCAGCGGATAGTCCGGTTTCCCTGGAGATATCTTTAATTGTAAAATTGTAATATCCTTTCCGGCTGACAACCCTATATGCAGCCTTGGTCAGCTGTGATCTCCTCATGTTCGATATATGACTTCGCTTCTTATCTTCCATTATGTGTTCGTCCTGTTCCTTTTTTTATATTCATTGATAAGGGATTTTCATGAATAACCCTTACTAAAATTATCTTATTTCGGCTGGAAGCAATAAAACATATCCGCATATTTTTTTAAAAAAATACTAAATTTCATCGACTTAAATCAATATCAAATTTTTGATTGGTCGTCCAATCAATTGCTAAATAATAAAATATTTGCATTATGTCAATAAAAAAATTTATGAAAATTATCCAATCGCTTCTATCAGCTCTTTGAATATTTCAAATAGTAATCATCAAATTTTAATACTCTTAAAACTGACCCTCTGCAGGCAAAAGAAAGCAAAATACAAAATCAATTATCATTGTTCTCGACAATCGAATAATAAATCCGGAATATTAATATAATAAGATCGTGATGGAATTATTAGACAAGTAGAAACAGGGGGCACGAAAAGCAAACGGTACGGCTAAACAACAAAGTACCGTAGAAGAAAAGGGGGCTAACAGTAAACTGATATCCCGAACAGAACAAATTTACAGGTCAACCAAGAATATCTTATGCTCAAAGTGATTACGTCATTCATTCAAGAACAGGAAGTAGGCTGATTTATGCACAACAAAGTCGGAAGACCCTTTTTCATTTTTGTTAACTTAACTTTACGTCTTCATAACATTTTCTGCCTATTTTAGGCCCTAAAATTTGCTATTAAGCCTAAACTTATTTTTTATGTTATTCAAAAAATATTTTAAAATAATAAGATTGAAGTTCTGCTGGTCATGTAAAAAATTATTTGTTGACAAAAAAATATTAAAGTTTTAAAAGATGAAGAAAAGGTCACATTTCAGTTGTTGTTTAGTAGTATTCTTATGTTAAAACATTAGAGGGAATTCACTCACATGGTAGCACGTACTGCAGGTATTATTTTCCCAATACTGTTTATGTAAATTAAGTATCACTACTTAATTTAAAGTATTTTTATAAGTTAATTTTCTTTCAGGATTAATTTCTATACTGAAGCTCTGCCGGTAATACATCACGCGAAGACAGCTCGGTTCTGTGGATTACTGAAAATAATTATATTAACAATTAAAATAAAACATGAAGGAGTATTTATGAAGTGTAAAAAAGTTGTATCGTTTCTGTGCATTGGACTACTCATGGTATTTTTTATGGGGACAGCATATGCACTTACGCCTAAGGAAAAATATGCAAATCTTCCGAGCATGAAGCATTTAAAAAAAGTCAAGCCAAATGGTGATTATACGTATGTTGTCAAATGCGCAACGCTCGCTCCTGATGGGGTAGGCTGGGTTGCCATAATCAAAGATATGATTACTCCCGGGTTTTATAAGGTGACAGACGGTCTAGTGAGCTTGAGCTGGTATTATGGCGGGACAATGGGAGACGATCAGGACATATTAGCCAAAATGCGTAACGGGCAATTGCAGGGAGGCGCATTTTCCGGACAGGGAATTGTAATGGCTTGTCCGGAGATGGCATTGATGGAGCTTCCGTTCATGTTTGAGAATTATGACGAAGTGGAATATGTTTACTCTAAGTTAAGACCCCGCATTAGCCAGTGGTATGAAAAGAGAGGATACCACCTTATTGTGTTGGCGGAACAGGATTTTGATCAAATCTATTCCACGAAACACGAAATCAGGACGCCTGATGATTTTAAGAATGCCCGCTTTTTAACATGGTACGGGCCGCTGGAAGAGAGAACTTTGAAAGCGATGGGTGGGAGTCCTTTGCCGATTCGCATACCTGAGGTAGCAGCTTCGATCCGCACAGGTGTTTGCGATGCCTTCATCACCCCGGCTCTGTGGTCGGTCGGTACTCAGATGTATACTGTAATGAAATACATCAATCCTGTTCGAATACGATATTCACCGGCAGCCGGTCTTATAATGTTACCGACATGGAATCTTTTACCTAAGGAAATTCAGAGTGCTATTGATAATTTTGCAATATCAGTAGAGAAGGATTTCAGGCAGAAAGTCCGCGCCGGTAATGAAAAATGCCTTAAAGCGATGATTAAGTACGGCATGATAGAGACTAAGCTGACTCCGGCTGAAATTGAGGTTTGGAAAAAAAGAGTCCTTCCTCTTTGGGATGAATTTGCCGCAAAGGGTTACTATTCCAAGGCTGAGTTAAATGAGGTTAAGGGTCTTGTTGCGGAATATCGAGCTAAGCATAAAAAATAAATAGTCTGTTCAGTTCTTAAGGAGACTGGAATGATGGGAAAAAAATTGAAACTGTTTTTCAAGAGTATTTCAATCCTCTGCTTGATCGTTTTTCTTGCCGCTGGTTTTTCCGGGTGTGCGACGATAAGGCACACTGCACAAAGAACCGCCGTTCCCATGCTGGATACATCGGTGGACGATCTTGTTAGTAATCTTCTGAGGACGAAAAATGGTGCTTTTATCAAAGATGGTCTGCCCGGGGCTCTGCTGATTGTTACTGGTCTAACCGAAATGGCGCCGACAAATTATAGACTGCTGGCAAGAACGTCTTTCTTGTATGCGGCCTATGGTCTGTTTATAGAGGACGGAAATGAAGATTACGCCATTTCACTGTACAAGGTCGGAACAGAGTATGGTTTGCGGGCCATGAAAGTCAATAATAGCAAATTTCGTAAAGCAGTAGAAAGTGGAACTCCTATTTATAAGGCTGCCAAATTACTGACGAAGGATGATTTGGAGGGTCTTACCTGGTACGGAATCAATCTTGCCAAACGGGCGACTTTACAACTGGCTGTTCCGGAGGAAACTACGGATGTTCAGGATGCCATTGCCACGGCAAAGCGCTCTACTGAGCTCGATCCGAATTATGCCTGGGGAGCCAACTGGGTCATTCTGGGTATCTTTTATGCGGTCGTACCATCCTACGGCGGCTTGGGTAGTGGGGAGAAACCATCCAGGGATGCGTTTATTAACGCCAACAAAGTAGAAAAGGGAGATCTTGGATTGATAGATACAATGGTAGCGAGGTATCTATGCCCGCTCCTCAAGGATGAAGACTGGTATGACCAGTTGAATAAACGGGTAATAGAGATGGATAACTGTAATATGCGCGAAGATCTGTGTATAATGAACGAACTGGCCAAACAGAAGGCGCGGTACAACATGGAAAATAAAGTCAGATATATGGGTTATTAAAGGTAATATATTCCAACCTGCTTCTCTCTATTTACAAGCTCCTGATTCTGGGAAATGTCAATAGCTGAGAAGCAGTAAGTGGAGTCTATATCCCATACATTTCAATTTTTTATTTGATCACTGTTGCGCATTACCCAAAGCCAGCTGTCAAAGCCAATCGTGGGCTTATATCATCGCTTATACTATATTGGCGACGGTGTTCATCTTTTGATACCGTCGCAAAAAGTCGCAAATCCGTCACTTATTGATGAACCGGTCTTCGGCCTTCACTTTCCCTAAAAGCATCTTCCCCATGAGTAAGGACATGGAGCAGATGGACAGCGATGGCGGCGCCCCCGGTGATACGGGCATGGTGCTGCCGTCGCAGACATAAAGGTTTGCTATCTCCGTGGAGAAATCCCTGTTGACCGCCTGTCCCATGGCCAGTGTGCCTCCGGGATGACCTCCGGCCCATTTCAGAACAGAAATGGTCTTCGGATCGCCGCCGGATTTAATGATGATCTCCCGCATAATATCCGTTCCTTTTTTCAGTTTTTTTTCATCGACAGCCGTAAAAGGCTTGCTCGTTTTTTCGTTGGGATAGATCTGCCCATGGGCTTCATCGGAAAGTTTTAAAAACAATCCCATGCCTCTTTTCACGATGGGGAATTTCGGCAGATTTTCTTTGGCGGTCTGCATGCGGAAGAAAGACAAAACTACCCAGGTTCCCCAAGCGGAACAGTTGCCGATCATAAATCCTTCGCTTTGGGCCATGGATTCGATGGCGTGGGTAAAGGTTTGTATGCCCCAAAGTCCCCCGTCGGGATCCTTGCTGTAGCCCAGCATGATATTCATGGGATCCATGAAAAATCTGGTTCCCACTTCCTGCGTTCCCAGGCGTTTCACGCCCGACCTTAAAAGGATTGCGGGAGAACCGATGCCGCCGGCGGCGAGAATGACATTATCGCTGTTGATGACCGTGCCGTTTTTCAGCTGGACACCGGTGGCCTTTGATTTTCCGGCATTGAATATGACTTTATTGACGGGGGAATTATAAATCAGTTCCGCGCCGTATGATCTGGCTTCTTCCACATGTTCCCGGGTCGTCCAGCGGGCGTTTTCGGGACAGCCCAGCATACACCAGTCGCAGCCCAGCTTGCACTTATCGGCATGAACGAATTTTTCCTGCTCCCGGAAGGGAATTCCCATTTTTTCGGCGGATTCCAGCATCCGGTAAAGCCCTTTGTTATTGCGGTAAAATCTTTCCGGCAACACCTCGATGCCTATCTCTTTTTTAAGCTCCTTGGCTTCCTGGCTGAAATCGATTCCCATATTGTCGATCAGTTTTTTGGGAGGCTCCATGACGTTGGACTGATAAACCATGGAGGAACCGCCGACGGTGATGCCGCGTTCGATAATCACGCCTTCCATTGACCGGGCGAAGAGCATATATCGCTCAAGAAGCCTGATGCCGAAAGGAAGCCCCAGAAACTTTTTGTGATAATCGCCTTTTTCCACCATGAGCACTTTTTTGCCCGCCTTGGCCAGTTCCCTGGCTGCCGGAGCGCCACCCGGCCCTGTTCCGACGATGATGTATTCGTATCCATTGTCTGCTTTATTCATAAAAATATCCTCCCCCACTGTTGGTTATTTCGGTTTATAGTCGGTCCCGGCCGCCTGGACCATTCCTTCATCTGTTGCCTGTTTATTTTTAAGCTTTTCCAGGAAAGCCTGTACCCTTGTCTTGACTTGTCCGGCCCCGCCGCCGTGGAGTTCTCGTTCCAATGCCAGCAAAGGGATTCCCCTGTTTTTTGATTCAACGCGGTACAGGTACATTTCCCCTCCCCAGATGTCGCAGAACTTTAATTTTTCAATAATGGCGCCGTCGATGCCGTATTCCTTTCTGACGCCCAGTAGATAGTCCAACCTGCGTTGAAAGTCGCCCATCATTCTGGGGCAGGACAGATGACTTAAGTATCTTTGCGCAATGGCCTGTAATGGGTCCCCTTCCGTTCCGACTTCATCCAGGAAATGACGCGCTCCCAGACAAATATTGTCAGCCACGATCACACATCCGCAGTCTTCAATAAGTTCCAGATGTTCCAGTTCCTCAATACAGCCCCCGGAAATAAAAAGGCGCATGTCGTCGGGCTTAGAAACCACACGTCCTTCTATAAATTTTTTCACATCCGTCAGGATGTCGATGGCCTTTTCCACGGGGACCGCCGTGACAGCCAGCATAACGCCTAATAACTCACTGGCTTTTATGGGCACATTTTTATTTTTTCTCAGCGCATAAATTTCCGCCAGAAGACGCCGCTTCTGATTATAAAGGCTGATGGAATTTTTAAGCGATTTGTCGGTGATGGAGATCTGAAAATGCTTCTCTATGGCTGATTTTAACTTGCTGCACTCCAGGGAAAAATATTCGAGGGCCGGCTCGTTAATCATGTGCGGGGCGAAAAACATGTACAGAAAAGAGGGGCCGATCCCGGCATAACGCCAGTTATCGTACATGCGCCGTGAATGATCGCATCCGTTCACGAAAACAACACCGTCCAGGAAATCAAAATCGCCGTTCAAAGCCTTGTTAAAGCAATGTTTGACAAATGTGCAGTTGATGGACGAATAATAAGCGTCGGCCTTTGTCGTGCTTTTGCTTTCCACTGCCCGCATGCGGTAGGGCACAAATCCTGCGGCATGGATAATCTCCTCGGGCATATACGAACAGAAATATCCGATAATTTTTTTGCCCTGTTTTTTGGCCTCCTCGAGATAATGGTTATGGGTCGATGATGCCAGTTCTCTTGTTTCATCGAGTATTGTTTTCATACGAATCCGTTGCTCCTGAAAAATTCTGTTATCCAGCGTTTGATGTCATCCTCTGTCGCATGTCTCTGATCCATGATATCCATATTCATGAACAGCGAAGGCAAACCCCGTTTTTTCAGCAGGTCCTTGATAATGCCGATGACACCCCAGCCATGTTTACAGCCGGCGTGTCCCGCGAAAATCAGGCAATCAGGCGAATATTCTTTAATGGCCTGTTCCAGTTCCGATAATATGTATTCCACCGGTCCGTGACACTGCCTGGCCATCGCCAGGTAAAGATGATTTTTGGCCATATCGCGAATCATTGTTTTTTCCGAGGAGGTATCAATCTGCGGCATTTGGACGTCGCCGATAAAATCCTTGACCACGACGGCGCCGAATTCATCTTCCATCCACTTGAAGACGTAGGCAAAAAAAGCAATCGGTGGGTTCCACCATAACACACGGATATTTTCTTTTTTGACGACACCAATACCCTTTTCGTAACGATCCTTGACGACCTCGTACATGCGTTTGGCCATTTCGGTGCCGTTGGAGTCGCCAATGGCGATTTCCCGCACGACCCAGGCGAAAATCGGCGTGATCATCGAGGCCGGCGACGGGACAGCCCGCATCATTTCGCATATTTCCTGCATATAGAAGTTGAATTTATTTTCATTTTCAACAATCTGTTTGAGCCGGTCCCAGTTGATTTTCTGATGAAGGGTTTTTTCCAGGAAATCAATGAGACGCCACATGTTTTTTTCATAGTAATCAAAGCCGTCCTCATCGCGCCAGTAGGGGGAGTCAAAAAAGAACACCGGTGCGCCCGTCAGATGACGCACGCCCTGATAAGCGGCGACATTGGTGTCGCATGGATGCGAACCCGCAATGATCGCCGCGGGCTTGGGAGTTTGCCCCAACATGTAGGCTCCCGCCGTCAGCTTGATGGCCGAGCAGTATTCGGTGGCAAAGCCCGCGCTTTCCGCTTCCTCCATCAGCTGGGACGGCACGTCTTGACCGGACAAGTTTCCGAACACATTAAGCGCTTCCGGATTAAAGGGAAGGGCGTCAAAGGCATTCACGATTTCAGAGGAAAGAATCCACTCCACCCAGACGACGGGCTTGCCTTGTTCGTTCGCTGTCAGAGCCTTTTTCATATTATCGACAAAGGCTTTCGCCCCGTAGCGGTAGGCTTTGATTTCCTCGGGCGGCAAGATTCCCGCTCCCATGATCAGGAAAGCGTATCTGAACAGGTGATTGAAGTAAGTCTCTCGTTTGACGTAGAGCGGTCGGGTCAGCTTCAGGACCCAGTAGGCAAAATTAGGAAAGGTCATAAGGTAATATCCGGAATTCAGAAACCTGGCGCTCCATTTAAGGTACTGAAAGGGTTTTGGTTTTTTCAATGATGTTCTCCTTGATGAGTGTATTAATATTTTTTCGGCGGGGTTAATTCCGGCTGCTGTGTCAACTTGCGGAAAAAGAACCCCGCGTTAAAACCCCGTTTGATACGGATGGCCTCCTCGGGACAGGCGGCAGCACAATCTCCGCAGGCCATGCAAAGGGATATGCCCGGCGCTGTTTCAATCAGTTGAGGAATTTTCTTCTTGGCATCGTCGCTTCTTTTTGTCATGGTCAGTCCGCGGGCCGGGCAGATGGAAACGCAGATGCCGCAGCCGTTGCATAGCGCACTATTGAAATCGACTATGCCATAAGTCATCTGACTTTCTTTGAAATAGTTCGGTATTTTCCCTTTTTTCCCCCATGAAAGGTTTAGCATCATTACACCCCCTGCCTTTCGATTCTTTTCTTTCCGCCTGCTTCTATCCACTCGACCATCTGAACTTCCCTTGCCACCTCGCCGTCATAGTCACCCTTGGGCCAGCCCAGGACAAGACAATCGGAGAGTTCGTAGGGGGCGGTCACTCCCAGCTTTTTCCGCCAGAGGGGATTCATCATTAAAACGGTTATCATGCCGATCCAACAAGTTCCCAGCCCGAGACTGTGCGCGGCCAGCACAATATTCTGTCCGCAAATACCGGCATCCAGGGCCGGATTTCCTATGCCCCGCTTGTCAATCAAAAGGAGAATCATGACGGGAGCATTGTGATAAATCGGCGTCTTTTCGGCTGCAATCTGCTGCAGGAGATTGAAAGGAACGGGATGCATCTTGTTGGGCATCAGACGGGTCAGAAACTTTGTGTACGGAGTCAGAAAGATTCGTCGAAAGGCGTTTCTGTTATAATCGACAAACCACATGAGTAATCTGGACATTTTGATCGTCGCCCGTTCCATTTCGGCAATTAGCTCCTGATCGGTAATAACAACGAACTTCCATGGTTGAGCATTTCCGGCCGTGGGAGAGAATCTTCCGGCTTCCAGAACCCTTCGGATCAGATTGTCGGGCACGGGATTTTTCTTAAAGTTCCGGTTGCTCCTTCTTTCCATGATGACTTTTTCCACGGGATTCCATTCCATCCCCTCCTGGTAGGTATAGAGGGGGGAAAGATTATCTGTCGGTTTTTTTGCCATGTTTCACCTCTTTTTTTCCCTTAATGGTCTTAACGGTTCAGTAAATTCCATCTTTCGTCTTCCAGAGGAAGGCGGCAAAGAAAATTGAAAAGATAAAGTCGCCCGAACATATCAGGATGGAAAAGAAAGATGACTGACCCAGCGCGTAGTAATAGGCGAATGTGAAAAAGATCATGAGCTTGGCGACCAGTCCCAGCCAGATCACGGCCCGGTTGGCCAGCAGATCGCGAGAGACCCAATAGTATCCTGTGCCGAAGAGGATCACGGCGATCATGAAAAACCGGAAAAATATCAAGGTCTGGAGATTGTCTATTACCGGAACCGTGCCATTGATGAAGGCAGAGAGATTTTCCGTCATCGGCGCCTTGCCGAACATCATCATGATGATAAAATCTGTGAACAAAAGGCTGGTTACCCCGATACCTATGTTCCATAGCGAGCCGACAAAAAACATCTTTCGCCAGAAGCCGGTTTTCACGTTACCCATTGCTGTTGCCTCCTTTATTATGAAATAATGGCAATTTTTATTATACGGTCTTATCTGAAGCCGTCATACATAGGCCTTTTTGCTTTCGTCCCAGGTGCCGGATACAACCTTCAAAATTTCCAGTTCCTTTTTCTTGACCCGGTGTGTTTCCGTCTTGGGAAGTTCCGGGACTATTTTCACGTAGCGGGGAACGGCAAATTTGGGCAGATTTTCTTTCAGGTATTCGATCAGGCCACTCTCCTTCAGTTCTTTGCCTTCCACAAGCGTTATGGATGCCATGATGTCGTCCTCGGCGAGTTCGGAAGGTACGGCATAAACGGCGGCCTCCAGGACGTCGGTATGCTTCTGAATCGCCTGCTCGACTTCAAAGGCCGAAACATTTTCACCTTTGATCCGCATGGACTCGGTATTTCTTCCAATAAAGTAAAGATAACCCTTTGCATCCCGTTTTATCAAATCGCCGGTGAAAATGTATCCTCTACTCATTTTTTCCGACGATGCTTTTTCGTTTTTATAGTACTCCACCGAAGAAGAGTTCTTTTTGCCGGAGACCGGAAAGACCAGCTCGCCCGGCGTACCGTCGGGGACATCGTTCATATCGGCATCAACAATGCGGTACTTGACCTTCATGGGCGGTTTGCCGATGGATCCCACCGGCGCCGTGCCCAGATTCAGGATGGTCTTGCCGCCGCCGTCAACGGCGCCGTATGTTTCGTAAATATTCAATCCGAAGCGTTTCTCGAATTTTTCCCAGAGATCGGCGGGACAGGCCGCCGAAATAATGAAACGGACTTTGTGCTGTCTGTCGGTCATCTTTTCGGGCTGCTTCATCATGATAGGGATCATGGCACCGATCGTATTGAAGGTGGTAACATTATATTTCAGGATATCATCCCAGAAGCGGCTGGCAGAAAACTTTCTCGCGAGAGCAACCTTGGCACCCACACTAAGCGCGTTGGTTACGGTTACAAACAGGGCATTGCCGTGAAAAAGCGGCATTGCCGTATAGAGTACATCGCTTTTTTTGAAAAGCATCACTGCCACCAGAGAAAGCAGTTTCACGGATGATTTCCGATATCGGTAAACAACGCCTTTGGGAAGTCCCGTAGTCCCGGACGTATAAGTAATAAAGCAAATATCATCCTTGCGGTAGCCGATACCCGGATTTGCAGACGAACACCTGTAGGCTTCGTCAAGAACGTGATAACCTTGCGGATATTTCCCCCGCTTTGCGGTAGATGGATTGACAATGATGGTCTTAATGTTTTCCAGCCGGTCGGCAACCTTCTGCAGGGTTTCAAGGTAGGTGTCATCGATAACAAGATACTGCGCGTCGCAATGGTTGAGAATATAGAGGAGGCTATCCCCCTTCAGTGAGGTGTTGACGGGCACGGCATACATACCGATCTTCTGGATACCGATAAAAATGTCAAGGAAACGGGGAGAATTGTCCATAAGAATTGCAACGCCCTTGCCCTGACCGCCACCCAAAGAAATAAAATAATTGGCCAATCGGCTGGCGTTTTCATTCATCTGGCGATAAGAGTAGGTCTCATCATCGAACATGAGGAAGACCCTGTCCTTGTATCGGGCGGCCTTTTCTTCCATCAATTCCCCCCAGGACATCTCCTCACGAATCTCCGTCTTGGGAACGCCGCGTATGTTTTTCAGGAAAGTGCCTCTTCTGATTTCATTCAAGGAAAACAAAAAAACAGATTTTAATACATTTTTCGCCAAACCAAATTTTCTTAATGTTCTATTCACGGTAAATCTCCTTAATCCATCTTGCTACAGAGTGGGTTTTTCCAGAATGTGTATGCACATGGCAGCCTCTTCCACACCAAGCGCGCCGCCACCATTTTCGGCGAGTGCAATTTTCGCCCCGGACACCTGTCTTGCCCCGGCCGCGCCCCTGAGTTGGGTCACCAGTTCATGGATCTGTGCAAGACCTGAAGCCCCGATGGGATGGCCGCGTGATTCCAGGCCGCCACTGGGATTAACGGGCTGTTTGCCTCCGAGCTTCGTCGCCCCGCTTTCAGCATACTTTCCTCCTTCACCCAGGCGGCAAAAGCCGAGCGATTCGCACTGGTGCATCTCGCCATAGGCCGAGGCATCGTGTACTTCCGCGAAAGCGATCTCGGCAGGTCCCACGCCGGCTTTTTCATAGGCCAATCGACTCAGCCGTTCACCGATATCGATCCCGTCGCGCTCCCTGGCCATGCCGGACCCCAGAATGGAGGCTCTCACTTTCACGGCCTGAGAGGTAAGTCCCAGGCGTCTGACCGTACTTTCGTCACAGAGGATCGCCGAAGCGGCACCGTCACCGATGGGGGCGCACATGGAACGGGTCAGCGGCCAGGTGACGAGGCGATCCGCCAGCACTTCTTCCTTGGAAACGAGGAACTGATACTGGGCATTGGGATTCAGGGAAGAATGAAAATGATTCTTGGAGGCGATGACAGCCAGTTGTTCAATGGTGCTGCCGAACTTCTTCATATGCTGGCGCGCCTCGTAACCGTAAACATCCATGAATGGAGAATGATCGCCGCCCATTTTCCGCAGTTTTTTCACCATATCATACCCCATGGTTTCACCGATCCGGATGGCGATGACAAAGGCGTCGCGCTGGGTCATGAACTTGTCTTTGAAGGTCTTTTTTTTGCCCTTGCCGGAGCCTTTCTTCGCCATGCCCCTGTATTTCTCAATGTGAGCCGCCATGGCCTTTTTTTCATCGTCGCTCAAAGCAACATCGCCTAATCTTTTCAGAGTTTCCCCGAAATTTCCCACGTCTAAACCGGTAAGAAATCCCGAAAAAACAAGCGACTGATTCCGGTCGTAAATTTTTTCCGCTCCCAGGGCCATCGTGATGTCATACAAACCGCTGGCAACACCCATCCAGGCATGATGCAGAGCGGTCGAGCCGCCGGCACATGCGTTTTCCAGATTCGTGATCGGGATGGCATCTATCCCCAAAGGGCGGAGGGCGACCTGACCGCGGATACAGACCTGTCTTTTATATTCACCCCATGCCGAATTGGAGAACCAGAGCGCCTGAATATGTTTTTTATCCAGTCCCGCTTCTTTCAGGCACGGCAACACCGTCATGGCCGACAGATCGGTTATAGTCTTTTCCAAGTACTTGCCGAACTTGATAGTGTGAGCCGCGATGACATATACATCTCTCATAATTTACTCCCGCTGAACATATTAAAAGCACGTTTGTCATGCCTTGTTTCAAATTCTTTTTTCCGAGACGATCAGACCGTCGCGGTTTTTTCTTCCTTGCGCGAGCAGAGCGGCGCCGAAAGCGGCAACCGACTGCGCATCAATAGACAACGTCAGCATTTTTCTGCCGGTCAACTCGCCCAGTTTTTCCCGGACCGCCGGAATTTTGGACATTCCTCCGATCAGGGCAATACCGTCCAGCGCCCCCGCGCCGTCGATAAGAGAGGCGGCTTTGGAAGCCACGGCATTGATGACGCCGGCGAGAACATCATCCGATTTCATTCCGGCATTGACCTGCGAAATTATCTCGCTTTCGGCAAAGACGGCACAGTTACTGGTAAAGGAGTAGGGTTGAGCGGACTGGGAAGCCAATGATGAAATCATATCAAAGGGAACATTTATCGCCTCGGCTACCATTTCCAGAAACTTGCCACTTCCGGCGGCGCATCTTTCATTGATATGGGTAGTTTCCAGAAAGCCGTTCTGATCGAGCGTGGAAACGGTGATAAAAAGCCCGCCCATGTCCACGACGGTTCTAATGTCACGGTTGAGAAAAAAGGCGGCTTTTGCCGTACAGGCGGCGTCTCCGAGCGTGAACGCCGCTTTTTTTACCAGATGACCGCCGAAACCGGTGGCAATGATTTTTTTTATGTCCCATCTTCCCACGCCTGCCTGCGCGCGGGCTTCTTTTAAAAGAGAACGGATAATGGCGTCGAAGCGGGGTCCCATTTCCGCGCAGGCATATCCGCGCAGGCTCTCGCCGTCGGTTACACCAACCTTGATGAAACGGGTTCCGACATCAATACCGGCCGTGATCATCATGATGGCCCTCCTGTCTCGATGGCCTGCATCGCGTAACAGGCGGCGCCCAGCGCGCCGATAACCTGCGGATCCACGTGAAGCGCTTTAAATGATTTGTTCATGTGATAAGCCAGTTGCCGCACCACGCCGGGATTTTTAGAAACCCCGCCGGTGATGCAAACATTATCTTCGATGTCGATGGCTTTGGCGAGACCCGCCACTCGTTTGGCCACTGCGTCAGCAATCCCACAGGCGACATGCTTGAGTTTTTTTCGGGTATAGAGATGATTGAGAACTTCCAGTTCCATAAAAATGCTGCACTTGTTGGTAATATTGATCGGCTTTTTGGATTTGACGGCCAGATTGCCTAATTCCTCCAGTTTGACGCCGATGGTTCTGGCCAGAATCTCCAGCGACCGTCCCGTGCCGGCGGCACACTTGTCGTTCATGATGAAATCACGGATATTGCCGTTTGCATCAATCAGAATGACCTTGCAATCCTGTCCGCCTATATCAATGACCGTGCGAATGCTTGGATCAGCGCGGAAGGCTCCCAAGCCGTGACAGGATATTTCGCTCATATTTATTTGCGCGAAAGGAATCTCATAGCGTCCGTAGCCGGTGCTGCAGCAGCAGTCCAGATCGGAAAAACGAAGACGGGCCGAGGCCAGGGCTTTTTCCATTACTTCGTTGGCCGAGTTTATGTTTGTCGATTTCACGCGGATGATCTCAGAGGCCAGTGGGCCCTTTTCATTCATGATGTAGGCTTTGGCGGTTAGAGATCCCACATCGCAACCTGCTGCAATCATAGATTCCTTTGTTTATTATTCCTGAATTTCCATGTTCTCAAACGGCGAAACGGTACGATATCCCAGAAACATTATTGTATAAATTTATAGTAAATAGCTACACAATGTCAAGTATTTTGTATATCTATTTTGGTAATTCAATAACTGTTTGACAGGATATCATTAATCGATTATACTTCTTATAATTCAATATACTCTAACTTGAAGGTGAAAAGGAAATGTCTAATCAACAAGTGCCGGAAAGAGCCGTGCGTATTCTCATGAAGGATATTTTCACCAAAAAATTAAAGCCGGGAACCAAATTGCCGTCGGCGAAAGAATTGTCAAAACAAATACATATAGATTTAAGTTCATTGCGCATTGCCTTAAAACGATTGGAGGCGATGAATCTTTTGTACATTAAGCAGGGCGACGGCATATATGTCAAAGACTATGTGAAGCACGCCGGCATCGACTTTTTGAGCCTGTTATTTACCCAGGATGAAGCAAACACCGAAGATTATGTAATCGATGAATGTCTCATCGACGAGGTATGGGAATATTGGATGATGTTTTTCCCGGAAATGCTGAAGCTCGCGTCTCAGCGCCTGTCGTTGAAAGATTCAAAAATCTTGCGGAATTTTCTGGATGAGGAGTACGCGAATATTAATAACAGGGCAAAAGTAATTGAATTGGAAATCAAACAACAAGACCTCGTTGTGGATATCTGCAACAACACCATCATTTTTTTATTGTCAAATTCTTCCCGTCCGATGAGAAAAAAAATTATCGAAATATTCGTTAATGCCGTCAGCGGGAAAGAACTGCAAACTTTTATTGAAATGAAAATGTCTCTCCTGAATGATTATGCCAAAGGAACCATAACGGACGTGAATTCAGTTGCCGAAAAGTATCGTGACATATTGTCCGCGAATCGCCAGATGGTTAGGCAGAAAATTATTCAGAACGACTACAAACTTCATGTCACGCGTAAGTGACGCGCATATCGGTTCTGATCCTTTCCTTTGAAAAACACTCATTTGATTCATAAGCATGTCTATCATCCGGTTCCTTACCAGGCATTGCTCCGGCAACGTTCCAACACTTACAGGCGCAGCGCATTGATTATGCCGTCAACCGTCTGACAGGCTTCGGCCGAATCGGGAAAATCGAATTCCCTGATCAGGTCGTCTTCCGGCAGCCATCCCAGGATATTGACGGGCGCATTCTTACGGATATCCTGTACTTCGCTCCCATTTCTGACACGGTTCAAAATCATGCCCATACTTTTATAATTCACGGCCTTATTGTCCTGAGCCAGATGTTTGATGGTGTTGGCGACATTGATGCCCTTGGCGGACGTGTCGGAGATCATGATCAGGTGATCGACTGTTTTCATAACCCTGCGGTTGATCTGTTCCACACCAGCCTCCCCGTCGATGAGCACCACATCGAAATTTTTCGCCAGATTCTGGATGATATCCTTCAAAAGAGAATTGACCTTGCAGAAACAGCCTTCCGATTCCGGTCTGCCGATGGCCAGCAACCCGACATTATTGACCTCCGTCAGTGCATCGAAAAGTTCGTAATCGAGCATATTCAGCGTGGCGGTTTTATCCATCTTTACTCCTTTCTTGATGGAGTTGATTAAATCATTTCTGATGTCATCCACCGTCTTATTGATTTGTATGCCCAGCGCCGTACAAAGACCAACGGCTGGATCGGCATCTATGGCCAGCACCTTGAGGTCTTTTCTTTGAACAAGATTCTTGACCATCAGCGCGGATACTGAAGTTTTTCCCACCCCACCTTTTCCGCATAAAGCGATTGTCTTTGTTTTTTTAGTCCTTCTTCTTCATCCTTTTTTCATCACGCGATTTTTTCATGCCTTTGAGTTCCTCGACTTCATCGCAGACATCATTGTATTCACATTCATCACAATCAGAATCGATTTCGCTTAACATTTTATTGAGGGCGCTTATTTTACGACTCACATTTTTCGTGATTTCCTGGAGCTCGCCGACATCGTCGGCGCTGGACGTCACAAAAAGAAATTCGACAGCATGAATATAATCCTTCTTTAAATATTCATTTCTTAAAGCTTCTGCCAGAATTTCAAAGGAAAAACCATTTTGCACGGCTTCTTTGCTGATGCGGCTCCATTCCCTCTGGTATTGCGATACCGCCCTGATCATGTATCCCTTCAGATCTATGGAATATCTGACCGCTTCCATCTCCTTGTAGCGTTCATAGGTGTTGCCCTCATCAAAACCACTGACCTGTACAAGCACAACTTTTCCGAACGGCAGGCGTGAGCCTGAACAGAGGGGAATATCTGGACCGATGAGCGTTATTCTGCCTTCCATAACCCCATCGGGATGCTCCGTCCATAGTAGAGATGAGGTGGAATAATTTTGGGGATTTCCCAGTTCTACGGCCATGTCTTCCGCGAGTACAACATTTCTTTCCGCGCCGCCAGGCCAATCGCAATTTCTTCCAGTAACCGAAAAGGATACGGTTTTCTTACTTTTTATATAATTTCTAATATCACTGAAGGTGCGCTCGAAAATCTCCATGTAAATGATTCCTTAATTCTTCATCCTTTCTGAGGCGAAAATGAATTGAATTATTGATAAGAATTGATAAGAATTTTTTTGTGGAGTTAATTATAAAAAACGCACTATTGCGTGTCAAGATGATTTTGGGCACAAGATTCTGGGTACAAGATGTGGAGTAGTTTAAAAGAGTCATGTCCTTGGATGAATGACATAAGCAAACCATTCAGGGAAATCAACATACGTCGGCATCTTATCAGAAGCTGTTAAGCGATTTAGGTGTCATATGCGGCATGAGCCGTAAAGGAAATTGTTGGGATGACGCGCCAAGGGAGAGTTTCTTTCATACATTGAAAACCGAGTTAACGGGTTTTGAAGACTACAAAACAAGAACGGAGGCTAAAGCCAGGTTGTTTGATTACACTGTATTTAAATAACGTCATGCTAATTAGCCCTGCGGTTTTGGCCGCAGGGCTAATTAATTAAACAAACTAAGTTATTTTTTCTTTTTGCTTCTATATTCCGCTAAAATACTTTTAACCTCAGCTAACTCGGCTTTGGAATAGTATCCCTTTGCGGCAAATTCATCCCAAACCGGCATCAGTCTCTTCTTCAAAACGTCAATCTCCGCCGGTGTCATTTTGACTTCTTTCATACCATACTTATACATGGCTTTCAGGCACTTTTCATTGCCAGCGCGGATTTTTTGCCTGTAATCCTTCTCTATGGATATTGCATAGTCATCAATAGCCTTCTGCAATTCTTTTGGAATAGTATTCCACCGCGACATCGTTACAATGCCGCCAGCCGGCGAATACCGTATGTGCATGGGATTGACGTACTTCATAACAGTATACATTTGAGTGCCGACCGCCCAGAGACCCGGGGCTATGAAGGTATCGCATACTCCCGTGCGAATGGAAGCGGCTACCTCAGGCACACGAATCGGTAAAGGACTCGCGCTTAAAGCCTTCAAAGTTCTTTCTTCCAGCGGACCGTACCACGTTAAGACACGGCTGTTCCTGAAATCATCAGGCGTCTTGATGGGTATTTTCGTGGAATAGATTTGGTCAAAATCCTGCTCTGCCAATACAACGAGGTGATATCCATGCTTCTCAAACCACTGATTAATGCGCGGTCTTAACTTGGAATAAACATATTCTACTTCGTCATAACTGTCAAACAAGAACGGGAGTTCCAGTAAGGCCATCTCCGGACAAGCCAGCACCATTCCCTGTCCTGTAAATCCGCCTCCCTGCAACTGTCCATTGCGCAACTTGGCCAATATGTCCTGGTCATCTCCCATTGTGCCGCCCCAATACCAATCTAAAACCACCTGGCCATTCGTCGCCTTTAATATTCCGGGTGTAACCATCTCTTTGATTAAAGCAGCCCAGCCGACTCCTTCCGGCGCCAGCGTACCCATCTTGGAATAATAAATCTTTTTACCATCTTTAGTTAGTTTAGCGTGATCGGCTCCCCATGCTACTTGAGACAAGGCTCCCATAAAAAAAACAACGAGCCCCATGCACAGAAGCCCTACAATCCTACGTTTCATAAAAAATCTCCTTTCTAAACCTGTAAATTTGTTCTATTCGGGATACCGGTTTACGGTTAGTCCCCTTTTCTTCTACGGCACGTTGTCATTTAGCAGTACCGTTTGCTTTTTGTGCCCCCTGTTTTTCTAATGTTTTTGATTTTTGATCTACTTCACGCGAAACTTGCAGGTGGGGAAATTAGTTACATAAGGTTTTCTTGACTCAACTTTGATATAGAATTAACAGGAGGCGAAACTCTCATCCGCGATCTCCATTATAGATACATCTTCACTCTTAATAGCCTTTAACGTCCCATTTATTTCGGGAAGTACGTTCTTGATGAAGTACTTCGCTGTTTTTATCTTACCATCATAAAATGCAGCATCTTTGTTCTTCTTAATAAAGCGGGAAAGATCCGATGGATCTGAACAGGTTACTCCCTTGATACTGCATAGCTCCAACAGTGTTTCTTGTGCAATAGCTGCTTCGCAAAGCAGTAACCATGAACACACTATCTTGCCCATCATCATGAGAAAAGGATGGGCGTTCTCTAAAAGAATATAGAATTTACCTTCTCTGCTGCAGGAAGAGAAGAACATTATGACATCAGTCAGGGTATTTATGGCGGCCTGAACATCTTCTGCAAGATCTTTGATCACAGCTATAACTACGCACTTGGCCACAGTTGTATTCATCTCACCAAGGAGGCTCATGAAATATGCGCCTTCCTTCATGACCATTTTTCTTGCCACAAGATCCAATGCCTGAAGTCCATTACTACCGTATACAGAAGAGACCTTCTCGTCTCTCAAAAATTGTTCGATCGGATACTCACTGCAATAACCATAAGCCCCATAACACTGCATGGCCGTTTCAGTTACCCTGAAGCCCACGTCTGTACAATAGGCCTTGACAATAGGAGTGAGCACCTCCACTATCCCCAACCACTTTTCCGCCTCGGTGGGATCACTGATACCTGAGGCCATATCACTGCAAATTGCCGTGTAGTACGTCATGGCTCTCATGCCCTCCACATTGGATTTCATCCACAGGAGCATGCGCCGGACATCGGTATGGTGTATAATAGGAACACGAGGCGCAAGAGGATTTTTCAATCCGAGGAGTGACGAACCCTGGAACCTTTCTTTCGTATGCTTAAGTGCGTGAAGATAGGCAATCGATGCGCTGGATAGTCCCTGAAGCCCTGTGGCAATCCGGGCATCGTTTATCATCTGAAACATGGTCTTCATGCCCTCCCGCTCATTGCCCAATAATTCAGCGTAACAGTCGTTATTGTTGCCATAGTTGATCAGGCAGGTGGCGCTTCCGCGGATTCCCATCTTTTCTTCAATCTTGGCAATCTCATAGTCATTACGTTCCCCCAGTGACCCGTCTTTATTGATCAGGTACTTGGGTACTATGAAGATGGAGAGGCCTTTTGTACGGGCAGGATCGCCTTCAATCCTGGCAAGGACAATATGAATGATGTTTTCAGTGAGATCCTGATCACCGGCTGTGATGAATATTTTTGTGCCGTGAAGTTTAAAGGTCCCATCAGGTTGTCTTACCGCCTTTACTTTGATGTTCCCCATATCTGATCCAGCCCCTGACTCGGTGATACAAATACTTGCTCCCCATTGGCCGGTAATCATCCTGGGAAGGTATTTATCTTTTTGTTCTTTTGAGCCGTAGGCATGGATAAGTTTTGCTGCACCTTCAACAAGCACCGGATAGGAGCAGAATGCGAAATTATGCATGAACCATTCATGAGCCGCCATCCTCATGATTAGGGGAAGTCCCTGACCTCCATAATCTTTGGAAAGCGCCATGCAGTTCCATCCGGTTTTGCTAAAGAGCTTGTACGGACGATGGAAACACTTTGGTACGCGGACATTACCTTTTTCTAATTTGCATCCCTCTTTGTCACCTTCCGCAAGGGTGGGGAATATTTCCTCTACGGAAAACTTTTGCGCTTTCGAGAGAATAACTTTAAGTATATCAGTGGAAAAGTCGGAGTATTTCTCTAATCCAAGGAGCTTATCCATCTCCAGCATCTCAAATAACACAAAGTTCTGGTCCCTTTCATCTAAAATCAAGTTGCTCATCGGACCACCCCCTTTATGAATAATTATTTAAAACTTCGAGCTGCTTGAAAAATTTCCAAGATGTTATTCCTCTAAGATTACCATCGCCCGGAGTGAATATCTTTGAACTATGATCCCGTTGTTTCTTGCGATTCTTCGTCTCCGGCAGTGACAATTTATTGAGATTTGCTACCCCCTCTCCCACCAAGATCTGCATTGCTACTTCCTGCTACTGATTCTCAAATTCTCATTATAACGGAATGTTCCCGTGACGTTTGCTGTATCGCGGAGGTTTTTTCTTAGTCGACAAAAATTCCAGCGACTGAATCAAGACTTTCCTCGTATCCTTGGGTTCAATGACATCATTGATAAAGGGGTTATAGGCTGCCTCTCGCATGGGGTTGCAGGTGCGTTCTTCAAGTTCCCGAATGAACATATCGCGCATTTCATCAGGATTTGGAGAACTTCGGATGACTTCACCCATAAAAAGCTCTACTGTTGCCTTTGCTCCCATGACACCCAATTCGGTAATGGGCCAGTAAAACATCATGTCCGTACCTCGCTGGGCCGGGATTATGCCCATACCAAGATTACCTCCTCCGTAGGCCTTTCGTAAAACAACTGCTACTCTCGGCACAGTAGACTCGCAAAGCGCGTAAAGAACTTTAGCACCGTGGCGAATAATGCCCAGTTGTTCCTGATCCTTGCCCGGCATATACGCGGAAGTATCGACCAGCAGTATGATAGGTATATTGAAGCAGTCGCAAAAACGCATAAAACGGGCCTGCTTATCCGAACTGTCCACAGTAAGACTCCCTGCCAGGAAACTTGGCTGGTTGGCCACAATCCCTACCACACGGCAATCAAGCCGCGCAAATCCCACAACTATTTCCGGAGCAAACTCCGGCTTTATCTCTAAGAATTCTCCGGCATCCGCAATACATCTAATCGCTTTGCGAACGTCGTAAGCTTTGGTTGCGTCCGATGGAACGATATCTAAGAGTTCTTCGGTCAAACGATCAGGATCGTCTCCCAAATCGATCAGGGGCGGCTGTTCATCGGCGTTCTGCGGCAGAAAGCTCATGAGTTCCCGAATGGCATCCAGAAGTTCTTGCTCATCCTTATACCGGCCGTCCGCAACTCCGGATATTTTACAGTGAATTTCCGCGCCGCCCAGGTCCTGTTTGGAAAGTTTTTCTCCGGTAACGGCCTGCACCACTTTGGGGCCGGTAATAAACATCTCGCTCTTTTTGTCTACCATAAAGATAAAATCTGTCAGTGCCGGCGAGTATACCGCTATACCTGCGCAGCTTCCCATGATCGCTGAAATCTGAGGAATGACTCCGGATCCCTGGGTGTTGACGTAAAAAACCGAACCACCATTTCTTTCAAGAGCCTCCCCGAAAACACTCTTGGACGTTGCATCAGGTATGCGTGCACCGGGGGACTCATGAAGCCCGATTAAGGGCACGCCCATATCCAAAGCCCACTCAATAGCCCGGTACATCTTGAATCCGTGCATCGGACCGACTGAGCCTCCTGACACCGTCGGATCCTGGGAATAGACACATACCGGCCGGCCATGTATTTTGCCGTATCCTGCAATAAGGCCATCATAAGGCATTCCTTCTTTGTAACCGATAATGAGATTATGTTCCACAAAGCTTCCTTCGTCCAGCAGGTACTCTATACGCTCCCGAGCAGTAAGTTTTCCTCTCTCGCGCATTTTGTCGAGTTTATCCTGACCGCCGCCTAAGAGAGAGAGTTGTTTGATTTGTCTTAGAGTGTCTATCCTCTGTTTATATTTTTCGTCCATTAACTTATACCCCTTTCCAATCTTTCAGATGTTGTCATGCTATCAACACAAGCGTCTCGCCCTTTTTAACTGCCGTACCCTCTTTTATAAGGATCTTTTGAACTTTACCTGTTGCAGGACTGGTGATAAAATTATCCATCTTCATAGCTTCCAGAACCACGACCAAATCTCCTTCATTAACCGAATCGCCTTCTTTCACTTCATAGCGAATGACTGATCCCGTCATAGGAGTGACCACCGGTGTCTCTTTCGATTCACCTTCACTTGGTTCTGAAACAGCAGATTTTATCTCTTTTGACATATCGCGTTTTGAATGAATTGTTTTCAGAGCAGTTCTGACGGCTCCACCCTGTTTACCGAGCTGGAGCGTGTTCCTTTGTCCAATTGAAGAAGCACCCTGGAACATCAGTGGTTGTCCTCCGATCTGTTCTACTTCGACATCAAAAGTCTTGTCATTTAGTAAAACACGGAACGTACGGGCATCCGGCCCCATTTTATCTCCCTTATCGGACTTTTCTGACAGAAGGCCTTCCTTGGCCTTTTTTACCAATTCATCTTGAGCTTTCACTTTTTCCAGCGTTATTGGTTTTACTTCATCAGGAATTTCTTCCTGGCCGTATTTCCACTTGAGGAAACGTTTACCGGTCATCGGATAGAGTGCATAGATAAGTACATCGTCAATATCTTTGGCAAGCCCTTCTGTTTCTTTTTTCGCTTTCTCTAACTCCGGTTCTAATACATCAGCAGGCCGTGTCGTAATTGGTTTGTTGCCCTTCGGATAATCTTTTAAGGCTTTTTTCTGTACCTCGGAATCAATGGGAATTGCAGTCTTTCCATAAAGGCCATAACAAAGATCCTTTACTTGTGCGGTCAACATCTTGTAACGATCATCGGGAGTATCGAAAAGCACATTGTTTACAGTTTGAATTCCCACTATCTGACTCGTAGGAGTAACAAGCGGCACCTGGCCAAGTTCTTTGCGAACAATGGGAAGCTGTCTGAATACTTCTTCGAGTTTGTCCAGATGATCCATTTCTTTGAGCTGGTTTACCAGGTTCGAAAGCATGCCTCCCGGAGTCTGGTGCAGCAAGACATTGATGTCGATGATGGATGTGCGCTCATCAAGAAGATGCTTATATTTTGGTGATATTTTTTCCAGGTACTCACTTAATTCGGCAAGTTTTTCTATATTAAGTCCCGTATCACGATTCGTATACTGCAAGGTAGCCACGAGAGGCTCAACTGCCGGGTGTGAAGTCCGGTATGCCCAAGTGGAAAGACAAGTATCCACAATATCCACCCCCGCTTCAATTGCTTTAAGTAACGACATATCCGCCATACCAGAAGTGAAGTGACTGTGCAGATGAATAGGAACTTTAACTCCTTCTTTTAAAGCCTTAATCAGTGCATACGCATCATAAGGAGCGATAAGGCCAGCCATATCCTTAATACAGATGGTATCGGCTCCCATTTTCTCCAGCTCTTTTGCCTTGTTTACGTAATAATCCAGATTATAAACAGCACCGCCCATTCGCGATTCCGTTAGCGAGTAACAAATGGAGCCCTGAAAGTGTTTGCCTTTGTTTTTTATTACTCGCACAACAGTTTCGAAATTACGGAAATCATTGAGCGCATCAAATACCCTGAAGATATCCATTCCATTTTCACACGCCCTGTCTACAAAGGCTTCTGCTACATCGTCAGGATAGTTGCGATATCCCACCAGGTTCTGACCTCTGAGCAGCATAGAAAAGGGAGTTTTTGTTATGTGTTTCTTTAATGTCCTTATGCGCTCCCAGGGGTCTTCACCGAGAAAACGATGCATAGTGTCGAACGTTGCTCCTCCCCACACTTCCAAGGAGTAAAACCCTATGCTATCAAATAGCTCGGCAATGGGGATGAAATCCTCTGTCCTGCCGCGAGTGGCGTAAAGGGACTGATGCCCATCTCTAAATGTTAGATCTTGAATTTTGACCGGATTATCAATCTTAACAACGGGACCGTCAAGAAGACCAGCTGCCAATTTACCGTGATTTATACTCTTCACTATATGTTCCCCCTTTCAACTGCCGCGTGCGTAAATATCTTTTTAATCAGTATGACAAAAAAATTTCAGCAAACCCGCCTTGATCTGAGTGAATTACCTTCAAGCGGGCAAATTTATGAACGACCTTTCATGGCTTCTACAAGAGCTTTAACACTATCTACAGATTTCTTTAATTCTGCTTTTTCACTTTCAGTGAGTTCTACCTCAATTATTTCTTCAACTCCATTAGAACCAAGTTTAACCGGAACACCAACAAACATGTTCCGGATGCCGTATTCTCCTTCAAGATAAGCGGAACAGGGCATGATTTTCTTTTTATCTTTAAGTATGGCTTCGGCCATTTCTCTGATTGCGCTGGCAGGAGCGTAATAAGCGCTACCTGTCTTGAGTAAATTTGTAATTTCCGCGCCGCCATTACGAGTTCTTTCTATTATTGCATTAAGTCTTTCATTGTTAATAAATTTCGTCACGGGAATGCCTGCCACGCTGGTAAAGCGGGGAAGTGGCACCATGGTATCTCCGTGACCGCCAAGGACAAAAGCCTGAATATTTTCAATTGAAACACCTATTTCCATGGCAATGAACGCTGCAAACCTGGAGGAATCCAGAACTCCGGCCATACCTATGATCCTGTTCTTGGGAAACCCGCTGGCCTCATGAGCTACATGGCACATAGCATCCAGCGGATTAGTCACTATAATCAAGATGGCATCAGGCGCTATAGGAGCAACCTTTTTAACCAAAGAACTGATAATATCCTGGTTGGTAAAGAGGAGATCATCTCTGCTCATACCCGGTTTTCTGGGAATACCGGCAGTAATAACAACAATGTCCGAACATTTTATATCATTAAAATCATTGGTAAATTTGCAGTTGAATCTAAAGACAGGCGCAGCCTCCGCCATGTCCAACGCTTTGCCCTTGGTCATATCTTCCAGCATATCAACGAGCACTATATCCGCAATGTCCAATTCAGCAAGATACATGGCCGCAGTAGCACCAACGTTTCCTGCGCCAAGAAATGATACCTTTTTTCTCATTAAATCTCCCCCTTCTTTAGGTATTTACAGTAAGCGAAGATTGCACAAGCATATTTATTAAAAACTTCATGCAACCTCATATTCTTAGCAAAGATAGTGCCAACCAATAAATTGTCACTTTTTACAATGTTTTTATTTATATATCAGCTTAGACCTTTTTACGATCTTTGGCATGATCGTTTCCAATTGGGGAATAATTAGTCATAAGTGTCCCTTAAGAAGCCCTATCTATCTTATTAAGACTAATAGGCCTAGAAATTATAGGATTAATTACAAGATATATGAATTAAGGATAGTTTATATTATTTTTGAGTTCAGTTAATTCCAAAAATTAAGCAAATTCAGCTACATGTATTTTCCCTGCGAATTAATCTCCGGATTTCAATTTTTAGCAATAGACTCATACGTATAATTAACTAATTCCAGTTATTGGACATTACTTCTGTTCGGCCAAGAGAAATTTCCAAATTAATAAACAAATTGGCCCATGCACCGCAGGGCGCATGGGCCTAAAATTATAAAAAAATCAATTCCCTTTGAAGTTCGGTTCTCTTTTTTCGAGAAACGCACCAAATCCTTCGACAATGTCATTACTCTTCATGCACACTTCCAATACGTACGATTCGTAATCAAGGGCCTGTGCCAGGTCCCACTGCTGAAAGTTCTGGAGTCCGCGTTTGGCAAAGGCAATGGGTATGGGAGCATTCTTGGCGATGCGCAGGGCAAATTGTTTTACTGAATTTTCAAATTCTTCATGTGGATACACTTTGTTGACTAAACCGATGCGAAATGCTTCCGCAGAGTCAATAATCTCTGCAGAAAAAATAAGTTCGGCAGCCTTGGAATAACCAACAAGACGCGGCAGAAAATAGACACCTCCCCAGTCCGGGTGTACCCCTCTCTTGGTAAAAATCTGGCTGAACCTGGCCTTCTCGCTCGCTAATCTGATATCGCAGGAAAGAGCCAGATTGCAGCCGCCTCCCGCGGCAATACCATTCACTGCAGCAATAACCGGCTTTTCCATCCTGTTGATTGCAAGCACCGCTTTGCACATGGCGTGTCTCTCATTGGATACCGTAGGTGCCAGGGCTTTGGTAGTGCCTGCCCCAAATTCTCCAACGTCTCCACCGGTGCAAAATGCCTTACCTGCCCCGGTAATCACCACAACCCGAACATCCTTATCAACAGCAACACCTTCCAGAACCTCGACGATCTCCTGGCGCATCTTGCCGCCAAAAGCATTCATCCTTTCAGGTCTGTTCAGAGTGATGAAAGCTATATTATCCGCCACATTAAGAAGTACATGATCCCAACTCATAATTTTCCTCCTGAAGTCATTTTATTGAGCACATCCAAAACTGACCTTGTACCATTTATCATTTTGGAAAGCACTTCGCTTACAGAACTTACGTCATGGATAAGTCCTGCGACCTGCCCGCATGGCATTACAGCTGTATGCTTATTACCGCCTTCGCCCACATACAGGGCATCTGCATTTCCCTGCTGTGCCATAACCTGATCAGTTTTTGCCTCACCAATTACAGTAGCTTGCTCTATAATTTCATTTTTAAGTATCCGTATCGGCATAGCCTCCTTGCCGAGAACAACGGTTGAAGTCAGATCCGCAGCGCAGAGTGATTCTTTAAAAAATGGTGGCACAGGGCATTCATTGGTGGCCACAAACCGGGTTCCTATTTCGACGCCTTCCGCGCCAAGAGCGAGCGCGGCGAGCAGGCCGTTTGCATCAGCGATACCGCCGGATGCTATCACAGGGATTTTCAATGACTGGGCAAGCACAGGAATAAGACAAAAAGTCGTTATGCCTTCGCGTCCGATATGTCCCCCTGCTTCATATCCCATGGCCACGACAGCATCAACCCCCGCCGCCTCTGCTTTGCGTGCCATTGATAAGTTGGACACTTTATGAATTACCTTCAAACCGGCCGACTTTATTTTATCTATGAATTTGGCAGGATCTCCGGCAGAGGTGTAAATTGTCTTTATTCCCATGTCTATTGATACTTCAAGAGCATCCAGGGCATTGGATCTGTAAACAGGAATGTTTACCCCTACGGGCTTATTAGTCAGGGATTGAGCCAGTTTAATTTCTTCGATTAGTTTCTCTCTGGAGAGACCCGAAGCTCCTATCACACCGAACCCGCCGGCATTCGATAGGCAGGCAGCCATACTGCCCAGGGTTATGAGCCTCATGGGACCCAATATTATCGGGTAGTCACATCCGAGCAATTCCGTGATACGGTTTTTCCAACCTTTTTCCATTTTATTATTCCTCCGAATATAATGCTTTGAGCTCTGATTTCTTCACCTTCATTGTTCCAGTGAGCGGCAATTCTTTCATGAATTTGAACTTTGTCGGATATTTGTACTTGGCAACTTTATCCTTCAAGAATTCGATGATCTCTCTTTCCGTGATCGTCTCATTAGAAGTCGTAACAATGAACGCTTTCCCTGTCTCTCCCCATTTATTATCAGGTACTCCGATAATTGCTGCCATCGATATCATGGGATGAGTCATTAATACTTTTTCCACTTCTGCCGGATAAACGTTTTCGCCACCACTGCGGTACATGTCTTTTGCCCTGTCTACAATATAGAAGTATCCTTCTTCGTCGACGTATCCCAGATCGCCGGTATGTAGGACGCCCTTTACTATCGTACTAGCGGTTTCTTCCGGTTTACCCCAGTATCCGCTCATGACGGTTGGTCCTTTTGCACATATCTCGCCGATCTCACCCGGAGGAAGACGTTTACCGTTTCCGTCACTAATCCAGACATCCGTAAAAAAACCCGGCTTCCCTATGGAGCCCATTTTTCTTTGGATATCCTCTTTGGGCAGCAACATCATAGCGGAGTTTTCAGTCTGGCCAAATCCCTGTTGCAAATGGAGATTGCGTTTGGCAAGTTCCTCAAAAAGACTCGGTGGAGTACGCTCTCCTCCACCTACCACACGACGAACTGAGCTGACATCGACCTCGTCGAGTTTACCGGTTTCCAGAATAAGACGCCACATAGTGGTTAGTGCAAAAACAATAGTGCCCCTGTACCTCTGAATATCTTCGGCAAATTCATTCGGATCGAATCCTCTTCGCATGATCATTGTCAAGCCACCACACAAAGCCGGTGTCGCAACAATGAATAAGCCGCCGGAGTGGAACAGAGGCATTTGCGCTATAATCACATCCTCTGGCTGACCATCCGTATATATTCCCACCTGGAAGTTTTTAAAGTAGGTCTGTAGATGCGATACAACAGCGCCTTTAGGTTTGCCGGTAACTCCGGAAGTATAGATTATGGCAAGAGGGTCATCCAAGTCTACCGGATTTTCCACACAAGGTTCCGAAACAGGCTGTCCATCGACGATCTTGTGGTAATCATCCGCCCAATCAGGACATGGTGGGGACTGGAATCCAGGAGGAAGTTTGTTTCCGCTGGGCAAAAAGATAAACTTGCCCTGCTCAACTTTGAGCTTGCTCCTTATAAGATCAATGCTTCCCAAAAAAGTGTCATGGAATGCCAGCAAACGCACACCACTGTCATTGAGTTGGTATTCAAGCTCCGGCCCCACCAGGCGCCAGTTTAGCGGCACCAGGACAGCTCCCAGCTTGGCACATGCAAAATATACCTCCAGAAACTCAATACAGTTGAGCATGACCAATCCCACCCGGTCACCATTTTTGATGCCCTTTTTCTCCAGCATGTGTGCGACCTTGTTGATTCCTTCATTCAGCTTCCGATAGGTGACAGGAATATCTTCAAAGATGATTGCAACTTTTTCGGGTGACGTTAATGCTCTTTTATAAGGAATGCATCCAATGCTCCAATCCGCCGACATGAATCTTTACTCCTTACTTTTGTTATCATTTTCTTTCTTGTACTTTTTTGATCAGCAACATAATGCCGATCTCTAGGGACTTGGCCGTGCATCCCTGACTAAAATATTAAGACCAGGGATACATCATTATTTCCCTTTAAAATCTGGTTTACGCTTTTCGAAGAAGGCAATCATACCTTCTTTAATGTCATCAGAGTTAAATGCTTCATGTATGATAGCGTCTGCTTCGGCTGTCTGTTCTTCCGTAAGGCGCATACGCTCCTTGAACATGCCCATGATCCTTTTTGTACCTTTAACCGTAAGTGGGGCATTGACCGCTATTTCTGCCGCAAGCTCATAGGTAACTTTTTGCAGTTCTTCCGGTTTGACAAGACGGTCGGCCAGACCCATCTGAAGCACTTCTGCTCCTTTATATGTTCTGGCTGTAAAAAAGATTTCACGGGTTCTTGCCATGCCGACCACATCGATAAATTGTCTGAGACCATCCGGATGATAGACCAAGCCTAATTTTGCGGGCGGCATGCCAACACTGATATCGGACTGCGCAATCCTTATGTCACAACACATGCACATGTTAAGTCCGGCACCGAATGCATATCCGTTCATCATGGCAATGGTGGGACAGGGAAATTCTTCCACACTTTTCATTGCCAGTTCCAATGGATTATGGGCCCTTATAAGTTTAATCGTTTCAGGACTCATATCGGTAGGCATTTCGGTCGGAATGGATCCAATTTCATATCCTGAGGAAAACGCTTTTCCTGTTCCGCCGGTAATGATGACAACGCGCACCTCATTTGACTTGCTCCATTCTTGAAGCGTATTGTGGATCATCATAAGTAAATCCGGAGAAAGAGAATTTTTCCGTTCCGGTCTGTTAAATGTAAGTGTACCGATGCCAGCTTTCAATTCAGTTAAAAGGATTGCTTGTTTGTTCATGAATTCTCCCGTATCAATTTTAAGTATATATTTTAAACCCCGATAAACGGGATAAGTATGTTAATGAGTTTGTTTTATTACATGAAACAAACTCAAACATTACTAATGTGTTATGAATTTGCTAAATTCCCTGTCCAAAGTCGAGAATCGGACGGGCTTCCACAATATCAAATAACACAAGGTGCATAAGAATGTCGGCCCCGCCCCCGATTCGAGCTCTGATTTTTTCTTTGACCTCATTAAATTTTTCACCTTCATCCTGAATAGTGCGAACTTTCATGTAGAGTCTGCAACCTTCGGTGGCCATACCGGTCTTGCCGTGGAGCATCACTATACATGCGGCCTGGGGGTTTTCTTTCAGGTTGCTGAACGACCGGTTGTCGCCCAGCATAACCAGCACTGAGGAATCATCCATGAGCTGATATGAACCGAACATGGCTACATTTACTTTTCCGGATTTATCCGAAGTGGCCAGAAGGTTGGCCTTACTTTCGGCCTGCAAGCATTTCTTTACCGTATCACTTATCTTCATTGCTTTATCTCCTTTCTTGTTTGTCAGCCGAAGCTGATTAATCTTCATTGTTACTATCGCTGCCTTTTTTGAAGGCTGCATTCACCAACTTGACCTTATCTGCCTATTCATTAATATTCGAAAGATTTTAGATAATTTTCACAGTTTCATTCAGGCGCATCACAACTTTCATCTTTTAAAAGAATATTGCCACGGGTGCTTTTACTGCCGAGCAACCGGGACGATTTCATAAAAGACCATCGCAGTAATCTCTCCACGGCATGGGGCAACTGCCGGAAACTCTGTATGAATTGGATTGTATTACCGTACTGATCACGCATAACAGATAGGTCTTTGCAGCCGCAGCCCAGCGTGATCAGCGTGATATGTTCCTGATGGCAAAAATCAATGCCGGCCTGTACAGGCAGCCCTAAATTGGATTCGCCGTCTGTCACATGGATCAGGAGTTTGCGGCGTTTGTCCCGAGGCATGCTCAGGGCTGCAGCTATGATGGCCTGGCCCGAAGCAGTCTGACCATAGGGCGGCAATGACAGCAGCCTGTCTCCTTTAATCAAGTTGGAAATCATCAGGACACCATCCATCTCGAAATAGCCATAGGCGAGGAAATGATTACGGTAGCCGACCAGAGCGCTATGAATGGCAGCGACTGTATTCTCGACCATGCGCCATTTTGTACCGGTCATCGATCCGCTGGCATCTGCCAGAAGTGTAACGTTCCAATCCATAGCCGGCCGGCTCTCAATTGCCTTGAAACAGCGACCAGTACTGGCTGCACGGTAGAGACGCCGGGTATCAATCCGGCCCGCATTTAAACCACGGCTGGTTATCTTCTCCCGTTCGGAATATCCTAAAAACAACAGCTTCAGGCGTCCGACAAGTCCCCTGTCTATTACGGGGTGAGCCGGGATGTGAAAGTCCCAACGTGAAGTCGGCACTACTTCCTGTGTTCCCGCCGCTTCCGCAATGAGTGCTGTGATGTCTGTGGACGAAGCAGCCAACTGTATCTCAATGGCTCGTTGCAATTCCGGTTCCAAGGGTGTTGCTCCCTTTGAAGAAGCTTTGCCAGGCGCTACCGGGGGCGCCTCTCCATTGGAAAACCACGCCATGCGCTTATTGTTAAGAATGAATCCATCCAACATTGGAGCGACTCGTTCCCAAGTAGCACGATAAAGCTTTGCCCTATGTTCGCAGCGTTGAGTAACTCCCCCGCCGTCCCAAGCCACGTCTTTGAGATGTTCTGTCAATTCTTTCAACACCACCAAAGACTTTGTATAAACTTCGTCCGCTATTTTACAATTTTTGTTCCAGGTTATGGCCCACCATAATTTCATCAAGGCATCGACCGATGGACGCCCTGAAAAAGAAACCCTCAAGTGCCTGGCCCTGGCCGCAGCCAGATATAATCCCAAGTTTCCCCTGATGGTATTTTCGATATAAATATCTTCAGCTGTTTCGACAAGCCTATGCAGACGCGGTAGATCGGCCATTCGCAAATCGTCTTGCTTGAGGCAACGCCACATATGCTCAGTCCACGCCACCTGATGCAGAGCCTCATGGATGACAATGCCAGCCACCTGGTCAAACTGTGCGGCAGGCACAGGGTAATGACCCATTACCGTATCAGGATCTACGATGATGGTTGAATCATTGCCACCGGCTAAACCGGCATAGGCGACTGTACCTATATTATCTCCCAGATAACCGGTAATTTTGCGCAGTGCACCGAGTAGATTGGCCAGCTCCACAGACTCTACGGTTGAGGTGTTACGCCGCCAGTAGGAGGAAAGCCCCTCCTGAACAGGAGATTTAGTGGGATTAGAATATTCTAAACCTGCCACTATTGACTCCTCAATAGGGTTGATACTCATTGCCGCCGTGTTCCTTAAGACCCAGTTCTACATGCAGAGAAAGCAGTACCGTCTCCAAAATATTTTTATTCATCTGCAGGCTGTGGATGAAGGCTTGTTTAACCGATGCTCCGCAATGCACCATTTCAGCAATCATCAAAGTATGCCGGGTGGAAATTATCATGGGTTCGTGTTTGTTGCCCCGCAGGCGATTTGCCACATTGACGATGGTGAGTGCGGTGGCTTCGTCTACACCGCCTTTGAGATGTAGAACTTTAGTCTCCATCTCTTGCGGCAGGTAATCCAGCGCAGTGACATAGAAGCGGTCACTTAGCGCCGCATCGAGCATCTCTGTTCCGACAAATTCCTCTCCCTCGTTCAAGGTAGCAAAGAAAACAACACCTGGAGCCACTTTGATCTCACCCAGTTCATCAATAAAGACTCTCCTGTCTTCAGCTAGAATCGAAAACAACATGTTCAAGGCTTTAGGATGTTCCGGACGATTAATTTCCTCCAAATGAATGACGCAACCCGGGGTTTGAATAGCCTGGGGAAAAAGAAATTCCTGATAATAAGTTTTGCCGTCTTTGAGCCTGTGTTCGCCGAAGAGCTGACCCGGTTCGGAAAGTATTCCAACCTGAAAGGTTGCCAGCGGCCTTCGTTGGCGTGCGGCAAACTGTCGTACAAGTGTCGACTTACCACAACCCTGTTTTCCAGCTACAAGGCAATTAACCGGATGACGATCAGATAGTTTGGCTATCATTTTTAAATTAGCGATCACTTCGCCCGGCAGGAAAAAATGCGCCTCGGCCTCGGGTATAGCCAAACCCGGATCAAAGCGCCCGGTTCGTTTCTGTGATGTGGCCTTGTGTCCGCTCATCCATCCTCCTTCTTCAGCGGCCTCCAGAGGCCGCATCTTATCCATAGCCTTATATGAGGCCATGATGATTGTGCTATAAGGACGAGGCAGGAACTTCCCCTCGTCCTTATATAAATAAATCGCGCTGCCGCTCCTTTAAGAATTGGTCCAGAGCCGGAATATTCCAGCGCCTATTCATCGAATACAACTGTTCGAGAAGGTTCTTGGCTTCCGCCATGACCTGCGGGTCCGGGCTCTTGACTATTCCGGCGAGCCTTTCCGAAAGTTCCTGCATCTTAAGTTCTTCATTCTCCAAGCCCTCGGCACGCGAGAACAGGCATCGGGCTCCGCAGGCTGGACATCGCCGCAGATCCGACTCTCCACAAGCCGGTCACCCGGCTTGGCATAGATAAGTGAACTCAAGATAACTGGCCGTATGGCCGCAAACATGACAAGTCATATCCATAACCGCACCTCCTGGTATGGAAACTCTTAGTTAACCGATAACTTATCAAACTTTAATCTGTTGCCAAACCCTCGATGCCAGCCGACTTGCCCCAGGGAGCTTCACCCAAACCAACCTTCTGTTTGATCGTACCGGTCAGCTCATCGACAGCCAGCCATGCCTGGCAGTTGGGACACTGCCGTAAAGTGAGCGATGAATCGATCCGGGCATTGTACAGGTAACGGAATTTATCCTGAGGACCATCGAAATTACATTCTACGCATTTCATA